>CALUSW010000024.1 GCA_944323535.1 Candidatus Gastranaerophilales bacterium
TCTGTTTTTGCAGACAGCCCGTGTGACAGCGAAATGCAAGTAAAGAAACCCACCCCTTGTGAAAAGCCATGCCAAAAACCATGCCAAAAACCATGCCAAAAACCATGCCAAAAACCATGCCAAAAGCCTTGTACAAATCCATGCGAAAAACCGGCTGCCGCTAATCCATGCCCATCCGATTGTTTTTTGTGTACTAATAAAAATATGAACTCTCTATTCAATGAAATGAATTTAAGTGAAACACAAATGTGTACGGCCATGAAAATACAAGAAAAATATGAACAGGAAACTTTAAGTTTAAATGAAAGAATACAATGCGAAAAACAGGCTCTTTGTAAATTAGAACAAACCTGTGCAAAAGGAAGCGAAATAAGAAAACAAAAAAGACTTATAAAGAAACTTGAAAAAAAGAAAAAAGAAATTTGCAAATGCTATGAAGAACAATTTAAAGCCATAATATCGAATGATCAGAAAAAAATATACAATAAATGCAAAAAATAAAAAGAGCCTTAAGGCTCTTTTTTAATTAGCAAAAAACCCATTTTCATGTTTTTATAACAATCGGAGATTATATGTTAAATATAAATTTTTGCGGACTAAAAGAAAATATATATGAAGGGAAAACAGCAATAAAGGCTGTTAAAGAAAAGTTTCCGGAAGGATTTCATTCGGATACTTATTATCGTATGTTTGAATCTATACCGCAAAAAAGTATATTATCACAATATGAAAGAGAAATTGAACAAACCAGAGATATAATAAGCTATAGAAAAAGACTGGGTATAAGCAAATATGAAGCTGTTGAATATGCAGTTAAAAGAACAGGCGCTGCAAATTGCGGAGAACAAGCAATTCTTATAAGCAAAGCCTTAAATGAAAAAGATATTCCAAATAAAGTTATTTCAATGAACATTTACAAAAAACATACAAGTTTCCCTACAGAAAGTCATGCTTTTTGTGTTATAGGACTTGATGATAATGCAGAAATCAAAAATCCTGCTACTTGGGGTAAAGATGCAGCAATTGTTGATATGTGGTCAAATATAGTTGCAGGAGCACAGGATGCCCTTAAAGCGTTTCAAAAAATATTTAAAATAAATAAAGAAAAATCTGATGTTATCTTCATGAATGAATTTTTTTAATATGTTATTGTATTTTACATACATCAATCCACTGTTTTGGTCGGGAATATTTCTCAAGTTCTTCCATTGTTAATTCTATTGCGCTGTTTGCACTGCCGCATGCCGGAAAGACGCTGTTAAAACGTTTAAGCGAATTATCAAGAAAAACATCTATTCCTTCATTTACGGCAAAAGGACAAACTCCTCCGGCTTTATATCCTGTCATTTTCTCGACATCTTCATAAGGAATCATTTTTGCTTTAGAATGAAATTGTGTTTTATATTTCATATTATCTATTCTGGCATCACCGGCTGTTACAATCAAAATCGGTTTACCGTCTATTAAAAAAGATAAAGTTTTGGCTATTCTTTTTGCTTCACAATTAAGAGCTTTTGCAGCAAGTTCAACAGTTGCACTCGAAACATTAAATTCCATAATTTTATTTTCAATTCCGAACTGTTTAAAATATTTTCTTACTTTTTCTATCGACATATATTTTACCCTCCCTCTATATTTTAACTTAAGAGAAGAAAAAAGCTATGATTTAATCATAGCTGTAGATTAGGGATATGTGTATCATCGTTTTTTCCAAGGAATATAGGTTAATATTAGCAATACAAACTTGTTTTTAAATCATACATAATTATGAATAAATTACTCTGTGTTTCTTATTTTTCGTATAAAAGTAGTATGTACTAGGCGAAAACAATCATATTTACAGATATTTAAAAATCAAAACAAGACAAATTATTATATTACGGTAGTATTGTTAATCAGCTTTATGTTATATAATAAAAATGATATAGGGATAAAGGAAACACAATGAGTACAAACAGTATATTAGCACAGGCTCAAATGCTTACGGATCAGGAACAATATGAAAAAGCTTATGAACTGCTTTTAAAATCTTATGAAAATTTAAAAACAGAAGCAGAATTTCTTGAAAAAATAGCAATGCTGGCTAAAACTCTTGAAAAACATGATGAGGCAGCTACTTATTGGGAGGAACTCGTTAAGGTTGATCCTAACTCTATGGTCGGTTATTCGGAATTACTTGATATTTATCTTAACACCAATAAATATAAATATTATTTAACAAGAGCAAAATATAAAATTCTTAACCAGAAGGTTACACAGTCTATCGATGACTACAAAAAAGCACTTTCCTCCACTACAGAAGAAGAAGAAATTATTAATGCAAGATTTTTATTGGCAAAATCATATGAATTTACAGGTAAAATTCAAAATGCAATTGATGAATATTACAGAATTATTGAACATAAAGATGACATGGCAATTTATTATAAACTGGCTGATTTATACATTGAAATGAATGATATTTATTCCGCAATCAATATACTCGACCGCGGAGTTAAAGCATTTCCGCAGGTAATAGAGTTAAATGAATATCTTGCGAAATTATATATGAAAGAAGGACAATTTGAAAAAGCTCTGGAATATGCAAAAACAGATTATACAAAAATCAAAGCCTATCTAATGAAAGGTGATAATGATACGGCATTTAAGTTATTAAATAATTTAGACCTGAAAAATAACGGAAATTATTATGCATTAATGGCAGAATATTATTTCAATAAAAAAGAATGGGAAAAATGCAAAGAAAATATAAATAAATTCAGAGAACTTGAACCGCAAAATCCTCTCGTTTACCAGATGCTCGCTCTTGTACATGAAGAAAACAATGATATATACGGATATCACTACTATATGGGCAGATGTTATTCTTACAAACATGACTATGAACTTGCACAGGCCGAATATTTGCATGCACACAGAATTGAACCCGACAGAGCTGAAGCAATAAAAGAAATAATAAAGATCAATGAAACAACGGGAGATTCTACAAGTCTTATGGAATTTTATGAAAAACTTATAAGGCAGGAACCCGATAATTTAACTGCATTAAAAGGTCTTGGCGATATTTATGCAAATATGTATGAATTTAAGATTGCTTTAGAATACTATAATAAGTTTACAAAAATTAGTGACAACAATTACGAAGTGTATAAACAGATGGGATTTTGCTATGAAAAATTAAAAGATATTTCCCGTGCAAAAGAATGTTATGAAAAATACCTTGCAAAAGCACCATTATCTCCCGACACTGAAAAAATAAAAGAAAAAATTAATAAAATGACCCCGTCTTTAGGTTCTGTTGATTCAGAAATGGAAGAAGGCTTTATAGATAAAATAATGAAATTGTTTGGAAAATAAATTAAAAAAGAATCAACATTTGTTGACTTTAAATAATATATCATTACATATAAAATATGTTATTCGATTTTCTTAAACAAAAACATGAATGTCATCATGCAAAAGTGCCTGTAGATACAGAAGAAGCATATTGTCCCGATTGCGGTGCACTGGTTAAAAATAAATGGTATCTTGTGCGCTGCGGCTGCTGCAATATAAAAAGAGCAGCCAGAAGCGAATATAATGATATAAAACCAAATACAAAATATTGTCCTAATTGCGGTGCAACGGAGTTTTACATTCAGGAGCTTGACAATATAAACTTTACGGATGTTCCGTATGCTATTTATAAAAAAGTTGTAATACGACAAGAAAAGTTTACCACAAGTCAAATATGGATAGAAAAGGAGGAATATTTACTTCAGGAGAAAAAATTATTAGAGTTAAGGAAATAAAAAATATCACCCTTTATAAAGGGTGATATTTTTTATGAATTTTCTTTTTCTATAACATTTATTCTATCAATAATTTCGTTCAAAATTCTATCAGCTTTATCATTATCAACCTGACAGGTACCGGCATTCATATGACCGCCTCCGTCATATTCATACATTAATGCACCTATATCAATAGGACAAGAACGGTTAATGATTGATTTGCCTACTGCAAAAACCGTATTCTGATTTCCCTTTCCATGAAAAGCATGGATAGAAATATTACACTTAGGAAAAAGTGCATATACCATAAACCTGTTGCCTACATGGATAATATCTTCATTTCTGACATCAAGTATAGCAATTTTACCATCTACTCTTGTACATCTTTTAATCTGTTCTTTAAATTTATCCTGTTCACTAAAATACAAATCAATACGTTCTTTAACATCGGGATTTTCCATAATTTCATTTATAGATTTTTTAGAACAATAATCAACAAGATCCATCATCAAATTATAATTTGAAATTCTAAAATGCTTAAAACGACCTAAACCTGTTCTCGGATCCATCAGGTAATTTAATAAAACCCAGCCTTTAGGATTTAAAACATCTTCTTCACTAAAACTTGTACAATCAGCTCTGTCAACAGCTTCCATAAGATCATTCAAGTTAGAAGAAAATCTGTCTTCACCGCCGAAATATTCATATATAATTCTGGCAGATGAAGGAGCAGCAGGTTCTATAATATAATTATCTTTTACATCCTGAGTTCTTTTTGACTCGCTCGAATGATGGTCAAAAGCCATAAATACACCGCTTGAATAGGGCAAGCTGGCTGTTATATCATTTTCCGTTAATTTGATTTTACCATCCTGTACATCTTTAGGATGAACGAATTTAACCTCATCCACCATTCCGATTTCTTTTAGCAAGGCAGCACAAACTAATCCGTCAAAATTAGATCTTGTATATAATGTATAAGTCTCACTCATAATGGTCCTCCGTACAAATATTGTACTAATTTATCTAAACTGAAAAAGATTTTATAAGATACTCTTTTCTTATTTTATAGCAAATTTTTATCACTTTTTCAAGGAATAAGACAGGCATACAATTATCCGTTTAAGGAATTTATTAATTCGTTAATTGTCTTTTCCTGTATAGTTATTTCTTCTATTCTGTCCTTTGTCTGTTGAATTAATTCGGGCTTAGCATTTGCCATAAATTTTTCATTGTTTATTCTTGCATTCAAACTATTCTTTTCATTCAATAGTTTTTCAAGTTTTTTATTCTGCCTTTTTATTTCTTCATTTACATCAATCAATCCGGCAAGAGGAACTATTATTTTTGAATTACTTACAACAGAAGAAGCGGATTGTTTAATTGTTTTATGATTTTCATCAACATATTTTATGTCTTCAACTCTTGCAAGCCTGTGAATATAGGGTTCTACCTTCTTAAATATTTCTTCTTCGGTTTCGGAAGCAAGTATTTCTATATTTATTTTTGTAGAAACAGGAATATTAAAGCTCTGTCTTACGTTTCTTAAAGATTTTATCGTTTCAAAAACAAATTCCATTTGTTTATCAGCCTCTTTAAAAGAAAGATTTTCTTTATAAACGGGAAACTCAGCAAGCATTATAGCCTTAACATTCTTTTCACCGGGTATTATTTGCCATATTGCTTCTGTTATATGAGGCATAACCGGATGCAATAATCTTAAAGTCATATCAAGAACATATTTTAATACTCTTTGTGTATTAAGTTTTAATCTACTGTCTTGAAGCTGTATTTTAGCAATTTCAACATACCAGTCGCAATATGAGTTCCAGAAAAAATCATAAAGAGAATGTGCCATTTCTCCTATTCTGTAATTTTTAATATTTTCATTTGTTTCTTTTGCAATTTCATTTAATTTATTTAAAATCCATTTATCGGCAAGCGTCAAACTATTAAAATCTATATCTTTATTATCAACTCCGTCAAGATTCATCAAAACAAATCTTGAAGCATTCCAGATTTTATTAGCAAAATTTCTGCCGTATTCAAATTTTTCATCGCTTATTTTAATATCCTGACCGCCGTATGTACAAAGAGATGTAAGTGTAAACCTTAAAGCATCGCAGCCGTATTTATCAATTATTCCGACAGGATCAATTGTATTTCCTTTTGACTTAGACATTTTTTGTCCGTACTCATCTCTTATAAGCCCGTGAATATAAACAGTAGAAAACGGAGCTTTTTTTGTAAATTCTTCTGCCAGTGTAATCATTCTTGCGACCCAGAAGAATATAATATCAAAACCGGTTACAAGAGTTGATGTGGGATAGAATTTTTTAAAATCTTCACTTTCGGTATTCGGCCAGCCCATTGTTGAAAAAGGCCACAAACCCGAAGAAAACCATGTATCTAATACATCAGAATCCTGAGTATATTTTGAAGGATCAGGATTTTCCTTTGCAACAACCATTTCTCCGGTTTTATTATTATAATATGCAGGTATTTGATGCCCCCACCATAATTGTCTTGAAATACACCAGTCACGAATGTTTGTCATCCAGCCAAGGTAGTTTTTAGTCCAGCGTTCCGGAATAAACTTAATATCTCCGTTTTCAACCGCAGCAATTGCCGCTTTTGCCAGCGGTTCCATTCTTACAAACCATTGTTCGGATAATAAAGGTTCAATTGTAGTATTACACCTCTGGCATTTTCCCACATTATGTTCAATAGGTTTAATTCTTACAAGTCGGTTATTATATTCAAGAAGCTCTACGGTTTTCTTACGTGCTTCTTCTCTTGTAAGACCCTGAACATCAACATGAACTTCGGGACAATTTTTCATTCTTCCCTTTTCATCTATAACCCATATAGGTTTTAATCCGTGGCGTTTACCTACTTCATAATCGTTAGGGTCATGGGCAGGAGTAATTTTTAAGGCTCCCGTTCCGAAATGTTTATCTACATAGTCATCTGCTATAATAGGAATTTCTCTTCCCGTTAGAGGAACAAGAACTGTTTTGCCTATTAACTCTTTATATTTGTAATCGGAAGGATTGACTGCAACAGCAGCATCGCCGTATATTGTTTCGGGTCTTGTTGTCGCAACGACAATCGCACCCTGTTCATCTTTAAGCGGATAACTTATTTCCCATAGATTGCTTTTTTCCGTTTCATAATCAGTTTCAACATCAGAGATTGCACTCTGGCATCTGGGGCACCAGTTAACAATATAAGCACCCTTATAAATTAAATCCTTCTCATAAAGTTTAACAAAAACTTCTTTTACGGCATCCGAACACCCCTTATCAAGAGTAAAACGAACTCTGGACATATCAAAAGAAGCCCCGAGTCTTTTGCATTGATTTAAAATGGCATTTTTATGTTCATTTGCCCATTCCCACGTACGTTCTAAAAACTTTTCTCTTCCAAGATCAAAACGGGTTTTACCTTCTTGTCTTAATTGTTTTTCAACAACATTTTGGGTTGCGATACCGGCATGGTCGGTTCCGGGCATCCATAAAGTTTCATAACCGGACATTCTGTGATACCTGACCAATATATCCTGCAAAGTTTCATCCAGCGCATGCCCCATATGAAGAACTCCGGTAACATTTGGCGGAGGGATAACTATTGAATAAGGTTCTTTCTCTGATTTTGCATCAGCTTTAAAGCACTCATTATCCTCCCAAAATTTATATATATTTTGTTCTGTTTCTTTGGCATTATATACAGTAGGTAAATCATCAATCTTTGTTATGTTCATTGTATTGCCCTTTAATAATACAGTATTATAATAACATTATCCGATATAAATTTAAAAATTAAAGACTTATTTTGGTATATGGAACTGTAACAATGAAAAAATTTTTTAAGATATTCATAATAAATATTTTATGTTTAATTTTAGTTTTCTTTATACTTGAAATTATTTGTTTTTTCTTGACTTATAAGCAAAATATAAAGAATATTGAGTCTTATAATAAACTTGCAGGTAATAAGGTAACAAAAATTACTTTAAAAGAGCATATAAAAAATTTATATGAACTGGCTGTATTACATATAAAACCTGTTAGATATTTTTCAACAAGTGAATTCAGAAAGCCGGCAGGATTACAATATGAATCTGAAAGTCCGGATAAATCTGCAATTATCATAATTGGATGTTCTTTTCCCTATGGATATACTCTAAAAAATGAAGAAACTTTTCATTATAAGTTATCTGAATATACAAAACGCAGTGTGTATAATCTTTCATTAATAGGCGGTTCGCCAAGAGAAATATTATATATGCTCAGAAATGAAAATTTTTTAAACTCCGGATTGTTAAAAAACAGAAAAGCACAATATTTCATATATATCAATATACCTTCACACAGGAATCGATTATATGCAAATTTCAGACAATTTGTTCCTACCTTTAAACCTGTTAATAATAATACAAGATTGAAATATTACAGAAATTTCTTTAATGACAGATCTTTTTTATACTATCAGGCAATGTTCTTTTATACTAATCATCTTATGAATGAAAAAAAAGCATTTAATGATTTAAAACTATATATAAAAGAAATAAATAGAGCTATACAAAATAAATTTGATAATTATAACTCCCCGTCAAAGCTTGTTATTTTAGTTTATGGCGATTTTTCAAATGATGATTGGAATGAACTTAATGACGAAAATATTATTGTTATAAAAATAAATGACATGCTGGGATTCGATATAATGGATACAAAATACACAATAGGTGATAACATGCATCCTAACGCAAAAGCCTGGGAAGTTATTGTACCTGCACTTGCAAAAGAATTAAATTTATAACAAAAAACCCCATAATGAAGGGGTTTTATGCTATTAAAATGTATTTTATTCCTTTATTAAAGAATGACCTGTCATCTCTTCCGGTTTTTCTATTCCCATAATATCTAAAACGGTAGGTGCAATATCACACAATGCACCTGTTTCTTTAAGTTTAACATCTCCCGCATTGATTACAAATAACGGAACCGGATTTGTTGTATGTGCGGTATATGGAGCATGCGTTATTTTGTCCTCCATACATTCCGCATTGCCATGATCCGCAGTCAGAACAACAGCTACACCATTAGCCTTTGCTTTTTCGACTATTTTACCAACACATTCATCAACAGTTTCACATGCTTTTACTGCAGCTTCCATAACTCCGGTATGTCCTACCATATCGGGATTTGCAAAGTTAACAAGAATAAATCCGTAATCTTCATTATCTAATGCTTTTAGAACTTCATCGCAAACCTGATAAGCACTCATTTCAGGCTGCAAGTCATATGTAGCAACTTTCGGAGAATTAACAAGTACTCTTGTTTCAAGTTTATTCGGTGCTTCAACACCGCCGTTAAAGAAGAATGTAACATGTGCATATTTTTCGGTTTCTGCCGTTCTAAACTGCTTAATACCATTTTTATCCAGTACTTCACCAAGAATATTTGTTAATTTCTGCGGTTCAAAAGCAACGGGGAACGGGAATGTTGCATCATATTGAGTAAATGTAACATAATAAATATTTTTTCTTACTGCTTTTCTTTTAAAACCGTCAAAATTTTCAAAGTTTACGGCTTTTGATATTTCTCTTGCTCTATCGGGTCTGAAATTAAAGAAAATAATCGCATCATTATCTTCTATTCTTGAATTCGGAACATTTATTACGGTAGGTTCAACAAATTCATCATTAACACCTTTCGCATAAGAAGCCTTAACCGCGTCTATTGCATTTTCAGCTTTATTTCCTTCGCCTAAAACAAGCATATTATATGCTTTTTCTACACGTTCCCATCTGTTATCTCTATCCATTGCGTAGTATCTTCCCGTAACCGAAGCTATAGGCGGAAGACCTGCCTCTTTTAACTTAGCTTCAACGGTTTCTAAAAATCCGACAGCGCTCTGAGGGGGTGTATCACGTCCGTCTAAGAATGCATGCAGGTATACTCTTTTAAGTCCTTGCTGCTTTGCAAATTCAATAAGAGCCAAAATGTGATTCAATGATGAATGAACTCCGCCCGTTGAAACAAGTCCGTACATATGTAAAGCGGAATTATTTTCCTTAACATGTTTTACGGCATTTAAGAACTTTTCATTTTTAAAAAAATCGCCGTCTTTTATTTCTTTATTTATTTTCGTAAGTTCCTGATAGACAATTCTTCCGGCACCGATATTTAAGTGTCCTACTTCGGAATTGCCCATTTGTCCGTCGGGAAGTCCTACATGTTCGCCGTCTGCAAAAATCTGCATATTCGGTTCTTCTTTATAAAACTCGTCTATATTTGGTGTTTTAGCTTCTTTTGTAGCATCTTTAGGGCAATCTTTATTAATTCCCCATCCGTCCATAATGCAAAGTAATACTCTCTTTGTCATAAAATTCCCCTTTTTATATCTTTATATTTTTATTATCCGATATAAAAAAAAGATTTAAAGAGTTTTTTATTTTATTAAGAAAATTCTTACATAAGGACAGCTCATTTTATGATTTGTCAGGAGGTAATATAATCTAGTGTCGCAACCTACCGCCGACTCATCGTCGCCGTCCAGTTGCTCACCTTTTCAAAACGCCACTCAAAAAAATTCACTCACGCCTTCGGCTTATCGTGAATTTTTCCTCGGACATTCAAAAAGATTTTTTTACTACCCGTGCGAGAGTTTTTAAATCTTCAAATAATTCCGCAAATTCTTCAGGATATAAAGACTGTGCGCCGTCACATAATGCCGTTTCAGGAGAGTGATGAACTTCAATAATTAACCCGTCCGCACCGGCAGCCACAGCAGCCTTAGACATAGGTGCAACTTTATCTCTGAGTCCCGTTGCATGACTGGGATCAACAACTATCGGAAGATGGCTGATTTTTTGCACGACGGGTATTGCAGAAATATCAAGAGTATTTCTTGTTATATGTTCAAAAGTTCTTATACCGCGCTCGCATAAAATTACTTCACGATTTCCGCCTGCCATTATGTATTCCGCAGACATAAGCCATTCTTCAATGGTTGCACTTAAACCTCTTTTAAGCAAAACAGGTTTCCTAATCTCTCCAAGGCTCTTTAACAAATTAAAGTTCTGCATATTTCTTGCACCTACCTGAAGAATATCCACATATTTTAAAAATAAAGGTATCTGATTTACCTCCATAACTTCGGATGTGACAGCCATATCGTATTTATCAGCGACTTCTCTTAAAATTTTTAAACCTTCTTCACCAAGCCCCTGAAATGCATAAGGTGAAGTTCTCGGCTTAAAGGCTCCGCCTCTTAAAACTTTAACTCCGCATTTTGATAATTTTTCGGCAGTTATATCCATTTGATCATATGTTTCAACAGTACAGGGTCCGGCTATCATACCTATATAACCGCCGCCGAATTTTACACCTTTTACTTCTATTATTGTATCCTGCGGTTTAAAGACCCTGCTGACAAGTTTATACGGAGAAGTAATTCTTATTACTTCTTTTACTCCGTCTAAAAGTTCTATATCTCTTTTATCGATTACTTTACGCCCTACGGCACCTATAACCGTATGATCCGCACCTCTTGAAACATGAGCATCAAAACCTTTTTGTTTAATAAAATCGATAACTTTTTGTATCTTTTCCTCATCAGCTTGCGGCTGCATTACTATCAGCATATTTTTATCTCCATTAAATGCCGGATTTTTATTTTAATACGACACCAGACTATACGATTATATAATAAAAAAAATTAAATCATTAAACCGAAAAAATTAAGGTCTTGTCAAAGTTAAAGGAATATCTTTCGGATAAATTTCTTCGGTTACTCCGCTGCAGCCTGTAATAAAGAAGAAATCAAAATTTTCGCCATGTTCTATCTTTAAATCATCAAACGGAATACTTATTTCAAATATTTCTTTATGAACATATTTAATATGATGTCCCCACTGCAATTCCCATAATCCGTCTTTAACTGCTTTTGAAAATTGAAGAGGATATTTTCTGTTGCTTGTCAGGGCAATTTTAACTTCATGAGTATAACCGTCCAATAAAACAGGTAATAAACTGTCTGTTTTATTTGTAGTTCTTGAAGGAGATGTAAGTTCAAAAGAATCATTATAAGTTTTTATATAAACGTATATTGAAAAATACTCTTTAAAACTTTCTTTACTTTCAAGCAGATATTTATTTATATCAAAACGCAGATATAAATTATTTTTATCCGTCCCGAAATATATTCTGTTCAAAAGTTTATTTTCCTGAAGAATCGGACCGTCGGGTATATCAATACAGCCTGCATGAAGCCATTCGTCATTATCTTTAACCATTCCGTTCATTAGAGGCGTGATTTCTCTTCTGGGATTTTTAAGCGGTTTCCCCATAAATGAAATCAAAGGCATTTCTAAATATGATGGTATTGGTTTTTCAATAATATTATAAACATTTTTAAGATGTTCTCTGAATAAAAAATCAAAAATATGGTCTTGTCCGGAATTATTGGGTTCTCCGTACCACCAGAACCAATCTGAACCTTCTGCTATATACAATTCAGACTTAGCTGATTTTATCTGTTCCTTTGAAAGCCTGCCTGATTTTTCCGCTTCTTTTAAATCATTACCTGTTTGAACAAGATATTTCCATGCAAGATTTTTTGTAGGCTCCGCTATCCATAATTGAAATTCCTGATTAACCCAGGAACCTGATGTAACTTTTTTTATTAATTTTTCTGTTTTCTTATTTGCATTTATGTAATCACTTATTAAAACCGTATTAATATTTTTATCTTCATTAATTAAAGAATATAATCTTTCAAGAAAAACTGCCCCGTCTTTTGCATATGATTCCCAACTGTTTTCTCCGTCCATAGCTATTGTAAATATATGCTTTTTATCAGGTGAATTTTTTAATTTATCATGAACCGTTTTTATTCTGTCAAATAAATCATTTGCGCAAAGAATACTATCATGATGCGGATACTCAAAACTTATGAGATTAGGTATAACCGAATCGCGAAATATTATATTAATTTCTTTACCGCGTCTGGTTCTGTAAACATATAAAGAACATACATCATAAGGATCTTCATAACAGCCTCTGAAATCTCTTATAAATTCTCTTTTTAAAGAATTAGAAAGAACACTCTCATCCGTTATAACCCATTTAATACCCAGATTTGCAAGAACATCAAGTGTTTTCTGGCTTATACAATGTTCGCTCGGCCATATTCCCTGCGGTTCTTTCCCAAATACCTCTGTAATTCTATCCACAGCCATTTTTATCTGTTCTTTTGCATCCAATAATAATGCGATTTTACAATCCGGCATAGGATGTTTTAAAGAAGGCGTTTTTAAATCATTAGGATTTATTAAAGCAGGTAAAATAGGATGATTATACGGGCTTGTTATAATTTCAATTCTGCCGTTATCCTGATACTGTTTAAAAGAAGGAATAATTTGTCTTATTATTTTTCTGTTCAATTCAATTAAAGTAATTCTGTCTTCAAGAGAATAATTTCTTTCTTTATCAAGAAGTTTTTGCAGCTCGGGATAGATATTGAACCATATCGGATCAAACCAGACAATATTAAACAGAAACATTATATCTGCATATTCCTGCAGAGTAAAATCTTCAATACCTACCTCTGTTTTGCTGTATCTTTTAATATAAAGCTCATTATATCTGGGGTTTTTTGAAATAAGGCTTTCATAATTTGCATCAAAAAAATAATTTAAAATATAAAGTTTATCATCATCAGTTAATTCTTCAACCGGTGTAATTGTCAATTTTGAATGTATATCATGTCCTTCATTCGAATAATCTTCAATAGCATCAACCAAAGCGGGGACTATACTGAAATTCAATTTTATATTAGGAAATTTATCCAGCAAAAGCAGCATATCAAGATAATCTTTTATGGCATGAAGCCTTGCCCATGGCATTAGCCTGATTCCATTGGGTTGAGTTTGATAATTTGGCTGATGAAAATGCCATACAAAAGCGACTGATAATTCTTTTTGCATAGTTTACTTCCTAACAGATAAGATTGTCCGAACAAAATTTCACTCACGCCGCCGGCTTATCGTGAAATTTTGAGAGCAGCGTATTGAAAAGCGGATTGCGAGCAGAGGGTGCAGCCGGGTCGGCTTGCGAGGAGCAAGACAAGCAGGGCGAAAACCCGTTTAATGCGAGCAACCAAGCAGGTGGGTATTAAAGTGGAAATATTGAATTTTCAATTTAATACGACACTAGATTATATAATATCATTTTTAATCCGAATAAACAACCATTGCGGAATTGCATTTAATTCTAAAATGTTAAGTTATTTAACAAATACTTGTAATCAACAAATACATTACTATGATTGAATGTTGAGTGTATTTTATACATTAAATATTAAAAAAATTTTTTTTATTACTGTACAAGAATAAAAAATAATGATTTAATTAAATAAAATCTAAGTTAAACTCGTCACAATATTTATAAATAGTAAGAAGACTATTTGAGAGAGGAGATTTGGAATAAAATCCAAACTGGCCGTTACAGAAATGACGGCTTTTTTATTTTATTTGTTTTTTTCTAACTTCTGGAAAATACTTCAACATCAAGAGAGCCGGTTGTTCCGGAAAGAAAATACGCACTTGATGCTATCATAGAAGCATTATCAGTACAATATTTAAGTGCCGGAGCATATATCTTATAGCCTTGATTTTCAAGATTAAACATTTTTTTTCTTATTTCGGAATTTGCAGCAACTCCGCCGGCCAGTACTATTGTCTTTGCATTAATATTATCGGCTGCTTTTTTAGTTTTTTTTAATAATACGGAGCTTACATTTTCCTGAAAGCTTGCGGCTATATCTGCCTTTGGAAGATTATCATTTTCTTTTTGCAGTTTTTGTATTAATTGAAGAGCTGCCGTTTTTAAACCGGAAAAACTAAAATCGAACTCATTTTGCAATTTAGCTTCTGGAAGTTTATAAGCAAAAGGATTACCGTTTTGTGCCAGTTTATCAAGATTTACGCCGCCGGGATACGGAAGTCCCAGCAATCTTGCAACTTTATCATAAGCCTCTCCTACTGCATCATCTATGGTTTCGCCTATAATTCTTTGTTCCAGAAAGCTTTTGACTTCTATAATTTGAGTATGACCTCCGCTTATCAATAAAGCTGCAAAAGGCGGTGTTAAATCGGTATCCAGATAATTTGCACAAACATGGGCATTCAAATGATTTACCCCTATAAACGGTTTATCATGTGCAAGAGCAAGAGCTTTTCCCGCATTCATTCCTACAAGTAAAGAGCCGACAAGTCCCGGTCCTACCGTTGCGGCAAACGCAGTAATATCTTGAGGTTTTATATTTGCCTGTTCGAAAGCCTGTGCGATAACAAGATTAATGGCTTCCAGATGTTCACGGGCGGCAACCTCCGGAACAACTCCGCCAAATTCAATATGTGTTTTAATTTGAGAGGCAACTACATTTGATAAAACTTCACGACCGTTTTTAACAATAGCTGCTGCTGTTTCATCACAGCTTGACTCAATTGCAAAGATTATATTATCTTCTTTGCTGTCAGGACCTATTAATACGGGTTTGCTGCTTATCGGGGTTCTAAATTCTCTTAATATCATTTTTTACTCTGTTATTTCTATTCCTTATGTTTTATAATATCATTTAAATAGTTTTTGTGTGAGGATTTTTACAATGGCAAGACCAATGAATATAACGGAAAAAATTTTAGCGGCACATGCCGGCTTAGATGAAGTTGCTCCGGGGCAGCTTATCAATGCAAAAGTCGATATAACTCTTGCTAATGACATTACGGGTCCTGTTTCAATAAAAGAATTTAAAAAAATCGGAGTTAATAAAGTTTTTGATAAAACAAGAGTTGTTTTTGTGCCGGATCATTTTGTACCGAATAAAGATATTAAATCGGCACAAATGGCAAAAGAAGTAAGAGAATTTGCCCGTAAACAGGAACTTGAAAATTATTTTGAAGTCGGAAGAATGGGAATTGAACATGCACTATTACCGGATAAAGGAATAGTAACAGCAGGAGATATTGTAATAGGTGCTGATTCTCATACATGTACATACGGTGCACTGGGAGCTTTTTCTACAGGCATGGGGTCAACAGATATAGCTTGCGCAATGGCTTCAGGAGAAACCTGGCTTAAAGTACCTTCCGCAATAAAAGTTGAATTTAACGGAAAACTTAATAAATGGGTAACCGCAAAAGATTTAATTCTTTATTTAATCGGTAACATCGGAGTAGACGGAGCGTTATATAAAACCCTTGAAATAGGCGGTTCGACAATAACAAATATGCCTATGGACGGAAGATTCACAATTTGTAATATGGCCATTGAAGCCGGAGCAAAAAACGGAATTATAATTCCTGATAGTATAACCGAACAATATCTTAAAAACAGAAGTAAAAGACCGTATAAATTCTATAACAGCGATGAAGATGCCCAATATGAAAAAGTAATAGCATATAATACCGAAGAAATTGAACCTGTTGTTGCATTTCCTCATTTACCGGGAAATACAAAACCAATTTCCAAAGCAGGTAATATAAAAATAGATCAGGCAATAATCGGAAGCTGTACAAACGGAAGGCTTTCCGATATTAAAGCAGCTGCCGAAATATTAAAAGGGCGGCAGGTTCATAAAGATGTAAGATTAATAGTATTTCCAGCAACCCAGCAGATATATCTTGAAGCATTAAAACTCGGATATATAGAAACTATTATTGAAGCGGGCGGCGCAGTATCAACTCCGACATGCGGACCATGTCTTGGCGGGCACTCCGGAGTGCTTGCTGCAGGCGAACGGGCTATATCTACCACAAACAGAAATTTTGTAGGCCGAATGGGGCATATTGACAGCGAGGTTTACCTTTCCTCTCCTTATATTGCTGCTGCAAGCGCCGTATCCGGTTATATAACATCTCCCGATGAGCTTTAGAAATATATAAAATAATAAAAACTGCCGTATATGTTAATTATAGCGGCAGTTTTTATTATGATAATACTTAATTTTACATCATTCTGTCAAAAATTCTTTGCAAATAATTTTTTGGAGATGTCTTTTCTATTTTTTCACCGTCTTTTATATAAGGGATATCAAGATGTGTTATCTTATTAAGTCCGTTTATTGTGGCTTTTTCAGAATATTTGTAGGTTGAAACATTAGGATTCATTTTACTTGGAGCAGGTTCACTTATTGTTATTTCTATTGTATCAGTATCTTTTCCTATTTTAGCACCTAATTCTTCAAAATACTCACGATCTTCTTCACTTAATAATGATTCCGGGGCATGGATTTTTGTTTTTGCACTAAAAGAAGGCTGTTGTGCCATCATAACTTTTCCTACATTCATTTTTTACTCCTTATTTTCCATAAAACAAACAAACTCATGAAATTTTTTGCTAATATTATTATATACCTTTTTAACACAGGAATAAATGTATTGTGAATACAAATTTTCATTTTTTAAAAAAAATAAATAATGACTTATATGAAATCATAACTGATGCAGAAAAACTGTATAAAGATGAATATTTTGAGCAATGTATTGCTCAGACAAGACGCTTTGCCGAACAAATTTGTTCAAATATATTGGAACAAAACAATATAAATAAAAAAACATTTGATGAAATGCTTGAAATACTAAAAGATAATTCTAACGGAACAACAGAAGAAAAAGAATTTATTGATGATTTATATTTTATAAAAAAACAGGGGAATATATCGGTTCACGCCAAAAAAGTAAAAAAAGATGCAATAACTGCGCTTGAATGTTTGAAACGGGCATTTGAAATCGCAATAAATTATTGTGTATACAACCAAAATACATCAAAAAATATACTTAAACTTAATTATGATGTCGAACTTCTTATAACGGGAACAAAAATAAAGGAAAACAAATTTCAAACTTTAGAGGAACGTTATAAAAAAGAAAAGACAAAACAATCAGCAGCCTTGCCGCAGAAAAACAAAAATAATGTTAAAACCCAAATAATAAATCAAATAGAACTCAAACAAATAAAAATATCTTTATTCTGGAAAACCGTTATTTTTTTTCTTTCAATATCAATGATTTTAATTTTATTCCTGATAATAAAAATCAGTTTATTACAAAACGGTTCTTAATTTTTGTCTGCCGTAATAAAGAGCATATAAGAAAAAATATTCATCAGGCGCAAAGAAAATATGTTTTTTTAATTTACTGTCTTCTAAATTTAAGTCTGCCAGCTCATCTATTTCTTCTTTTTTCATTCCGTTATCACACATAAAATCACATCCTTGAGAAAAACAATTTTTCTCATTTATATTAATTTCTGAAATCCCAAGACACTTATATTTTTTAAATGCCGGTGCTTTTTTATCAAGCCAGAAATTATGGATGAATAAGGTATCTATTATATCTTCATGTTTTTTTGCACAGGATAATGTAGTAATTGCTTCATCTCTTGTTTCGGAAGGATAACCTATAATTGCATAAACATATGTAAATATACCGGCTTTTGCAAAAAGAGAAATTGCATTTAACCTGTTTTCAAATTTAATCCCTTTATTTAACAATTTATAAATTCTTTCTGATGCGGTTTCAAAACCGAATTCAACAAGTCTTAAGCCTGATTTATATAATTTTCTGCAAAGTTCTTGGGAATATAAATTATCTTCCAGTCTTGCGCAGCATACATACTTAATATCAAGTTTTCTTTTAATAATTTCATCAGCTAATTTTGATAAATATGCCGGATGAAGCGCCTCATCAACAAACTCAAAAATTTTAATATTATATTCTTTATTAAGAAATTCTATTTCGTCAACGACTTTCTTAGGATTTTTGACAGTATATTTTTTAGGAGGATAATGAAGTCCGCAGAAAAGGCATTTGCCCCAATAACAGCCTTTTGAAGATTGAATAGGCATAATAATATCAGGAGTAAAATATTGCTCAAGTGATAATCCGTCCAAACACATTTGGACTGCGTTATTAATATTATATTTCAGATCAGGTTTTTTACTTATTATTTTTCCGTTTTTTTTGTATATTAATCCCTTAATATTACTTAAATTGTCATTTTTTCCGGATAAATAATCAGCAAGCTGTACTATTGTTTTTTCTCCTAAACCTGCCATTACATAATCATAGAATATATCAAAAGCTTCAGGCATATTTTTCAATTCTTCATCTATTCGGGATATTATATTACCTCCGATTGAAATTTTTATATTCGAAGTTTTCTTTAATATAGCAGTTAATGTTAATGCAGGAATAATTTGTGTTTCATTAGGACAGGTTATACATACAAAATCATATTTATCAATATTATGTTCTTTTATTTTTTTCTTATAAAATTCATAAAAGACATTATCATCTGTTTTTATGGTAGTTTGATATTTTATACTGCCAAAATTCACTTTATATAAAGGATTTTTATATACATTAAACGCGCAATAAGCAGGAAAATAAGGAAGCATTGCAATTTCAAATGCTTTATTTATCTGTTGTGTTATATAATCCATTGTTTCTATATCATAAAATGAATCATAAGATTTATATTTTTTAAGGTAATTGTCTATATTATCTATTATTTCTAAATTTTTCTGTTCTTCCTCAAGGTTTTTTTCAACGATTTTACAAAATGTACTGTCTTTAAGACTTAACTTTTCTGCTGCATTTTTTAAACAGAAGAACTTTTCTTTTGCGTTTTTATAAGAATTTTTCAGAAATTCGGAATTTAAGATGTAATAAAAAAACTCAACTGACAAATCAAGTGATTTAACGTCATAACCTGCTGCTTTCAACTGTCCTGCAAGAAGCGGAGTTGACAAATACGGACTGACGGGACTTGCCGGCGGCGGAAAAATAAGCAATATTTTGTATTTATCTTTCATAATATGATGATATCATAAATGCGGGATACGATTAATCATATCCCGCAGAATGTTTATCCGGTTAGATTTTATTTAGTTTCATCATAATTTTGAGAATCTGTTTTTATAATATCAAAGTCAAAATTTTTCCATTCTTTAAAACCGCCTCTTAAAACAACTGCCGGATACTGTTTTTCAATTAATTTCAAAGCTTTATTGTATGCTCTCGGACAAGAATCCGAGTAACTGTAAATAACCGTTACCTTATCTTTATCTAAAATATCAAACTTTTCATCTTTATACGGAAGATGAACGGCATACGGTATATGTCCGTCAAGATAATCATTATATTCACGAACATCCGCAATATTAATTGTATTGACTCTATTTGCAATAATATCATCTAAAGTATAAGGACCTATTGTAAAAGATATAATATCTTCAAAAAATTTTTTGCCGCGTGACAAATCTTTTGTTATATCGCTGTGAAAAAACATATATAATCCTTTCATCCAAGTTTACAAAAGTAATTTATATTAAATCCGCATATAATAAATTCCCTTATAAGCTAGATATTTTGTTTATATTTTGTAATTGAAGATTTTTGAATTATGTTCACATGGTATATGTCCGGTTTATTGAAAAAATTACTTGAGGTGTTAAGATTATATCTGTAAAAGGGACAGACAAATTATGTCAAAAAATATACTTTTTATTATAGATGAAATTGAACTTAAATATTTTGAATTCAATGATTTAGTAACAAATTTCTGGTTTATAAAAGAATTTTTAAAAAGAGATTATAAAGTATCAATTGCAATAAAGAGTGATTTATTTATTCAAAATGCCGGAGCTTATGTTCTTGCAATGCATTCATATCTTAAAGATGAAAATATTTTTTATGTAAAAGAAAAACATAAATATCCGGTAAATGATTTTCAGGTTGTATTCTTCCGTCCGGATCCGCCTGTCGATATTAATTATATAAACGCCTGCTATGTTTTTGACTATGTTGACAGAGAAAAGACTCTTTTGTTAAATGATCCTTCGGAGATAAAAAACTTTAATGAAAAATTTCATATAAATTATTTTCCGCAATATGTCCCCGAAAATATAGTAACTTCAAATCCTGACTTGATAATGGATTTTACAGCCAAAAATGAAGAAGCAATACTAAAACCATTAAACAGATGTTTTGGCAGCGGTGTTTATTATCTTAATAATGAAGATAAAAATCTTTTGACAATAATAAAGAATATGACCGATGACGGGAAAACTCCTGTTATGGTGCAAAAGTATCTTCCGATAGCAAAAGAAGGAGATAAAAGAGTATTAATAATCGGCAATGAAGTTATGGAAGAATGTATTCAGAAACTGCCGGGCGATCATAATTTTAAATTTTCAATCCATGCGGATAAATTCTTTAAAGATGCCGTTCTGTCAAAATGTGAAAAAGAAATGGCGCAAAATATAGCAGACAGATTATCCGAAAGAGGATTATATCTTATAGGGCTGGATGTTATTAATGAAAAAATAATAGAGATAAATGTAACAAGCCCATGTTATTTTATCAGAGAAATAAATATGCACTACGGTATTCATTTTGAAGATAAAATTATTGCCTGCATAGAAAAATTAATTGAAAAACATTTTTCAAAAGAAAGGGTTTATGCTTTTAACAAATAATACCTCTGATTTATTGTTAAACAAAGAAAAGCTTACGGAGGTTTTCTTCTCGGGCTGTAAAACAGAGCAAAAAATCGGAGTGGAATCCGAAAAACTGCTTGTCTACAGAAATAATTTTAAAGCAATAACATATGAAGATGCCGTAAAAGTTCTTGAAAATTTTGATAATAATAAATGGCAGAAAATATATGAGGGCGAATATCTTACGGGATTAAACAGCGATATCGGTATGATAACGCTTGAGCCCGGAAGCCAGATAGAAATAAGTCTTTTACCTTATGATAATCTTGATGATATAACTGCAAGATTATCGGATTTTTATAATGAACTTGAGCTTAATGCAAAAAATATCGGAGCCATTGTCTTAGATAGCGGTATACAGCCTGTTTCTACTTATGAAAATATAAAAGTAATACCCAAAAAAAGATACGAATATATGACAAAGTATCTTCCTTTAAGACAGCTGGAACCGTTTATTATGATGAGAGAAACAGCAGGCATTCAGGCGAATTTTGATTATAAAAGCGAAGAAGACGCAATAAAAAAACTTTCTCTTGCTCTTAAAATGAGTCCTTTAATAAGTGCGATTTATTCAAACTCGCCCGTAAGAAATTCAAAATTAACGGGTTATAAATCCTATAGAGCAAATTCCTGGCTGAATGTTGATGAAGACAGATGCGGTTATATAAGCAGCAAACTGTTCAAAAAAAATCCCGATTTTACTTTTAAAGAATATACCGAAATTCTTCTTGATGTTCCTATGATATTTATTCAAAGAGGCAGCACTTTTTATGGAACAACACAAACTTTCAGAGATTTTATGCAAAACGGTTATATGGATATAAAAGCACAAATGTCCGACTGGTTAAATCATATCAGTTTATATTTCCCTGATGTAAGATTGAAAAGTTATATAGAAATCAGAAATCATGATGCGCAAAATTCATCTATGACTTTTTCGGTGCCTGCTTTCTGGAAAGGAATTATGTATAATGAAGACGCCTTTATGGAAGCTGAAAATATTTTGTCAAAATATGAATATGAAGATTTTGTACAATTGAGAAAAACAGCACCGGTTAAAGGTATACATGCACAATTAAAAAATATTGTTATCATTGATTTAATTAAAGAGTTTTTTGATATTTCATATTCAAGTTTAAAAGAAAATAAAAAAGGTGAAGAAAAATATTTAGAACCTGTATATGAATATATATCATTAAAACGTATGCCGGCCGACAACTTAACAGAAGAATTTAACAGAAAAATAAGCTAGTCTGAAGAATTTTCATAAAAATAATTATACTCTCATATAATCTAGTATCGTATTAAAGTGAAAATTCAACATTTCCGCTTTAATACTCACCTTTTCAATACGCCGCTCCCAAAATTTCACTCACGCCGCCGGCTGCTTGGTTGCTCGCATTAAACGGGTTTTCGTCCTGCTCGTCTTGCTCATTGCAAGCCGACCCGGCTGCACCCTCTGCTCGCAATCCGCTTATCGTGAAATTTTGTTCGGACAAATTTAACAGCAAGAATATTGCTTATTCTTACGGGATTTTTAATATTACTGCCCGAAAATACAATGCCATCCGCATACATGGCAGTAGAACTTCCCCCGTCAAGGTTTATTGCCTCATAACATCCCAATTCCTTCATTAACTTTGCAAGTTCATATAATGTCATCCCGCTGCTGCCTTCTTTTCTTCCTTCAACAGTTACAAGAATCATTACATTATCTTTTGTATATCCGACTGCGGTTCTCGGGTTTCTGCCGGTTATGGCTTTTAGTTTTTGTGCTGTTGTATCAATAAAAATTTCTCCTTCTTTTATAAGATAAGGACCTCCGCTTATTATATTCCTGACTTTATCCATATTCGGATTTAATCCGTATTCATATTCAACCTTATCTCCGGTTTGAAAACTGTTAAGTTTCTCTTTCGGACCTGAAATTACAAATCCGTTTTCGGGTATTGCTAAAGGTTTATTTGATATTTCAATTATTTTATTTACCCCGACTGCTATATATAATCCCGTCTTTTTCATTAGCGGCGCCGTTTTACCCCATTTTGGAGTATAAACTAAAACATTTGAAGCAAGCATTCTCGGCTGATTGATATTATCTATTGTTATCTTTTTTTTATTATTCTTTATATACCCTTCAAAAGAAATACGCGCAGTTTCAAATCCCTCTTTATTTATTGCAAATGCAACACGTTCATATATAGGTCCCGATATAATTTCATTATTAATAACAAGAGTTCCGAGAGGAGTCCCCGTATTTTGCTTATAATACGTTCCGTTAACGGCAACAATAGCATTGTTGTTTTCCGCTATATTTTTAATACTTGATTTTGAATGCATTTTATCTGATGCCATTACCGGGAGAATTTCAATATCCGGATTAATACTTCTGTTAATTTCGGCAATATTTATTTTAATTTTTCTTGAATTAATATATTTAACCATTTTTGTATATATAATTCCCTCATCAATTTTAACTATTTTATTTTTGCCGTACTTTTCTTCAATTTGACTGTTCCATTTTTCCCGCAATAAAAAAAGAGCATCATTTTGCTCTTTTTCCGTAATATTTTCATGGATATAGTTTTTTATAACACTGCCGCCGGTATAATAAGCATCAATAGGCATATTCTGACCGGAGAAAACAGCCATCGCCAATAATACAAATCCCAACTTTAAGACCATTTTCTCACTGAAGAATATTCTTTGCTGCGCCAGTGCTTCAGTGTACATAATTAATGTTCCTTATACTACAATTGTAACATATTTTTGATTAATTTTCAAGTGTCAAAATTCATCTGATAAAATTATCACGTTGAAATACGGATTTTTCGCAGGCTGTCACCCTAAATGTATTTGATTAAGCGAACCAAAATTTTTGTCACGCTGAACTGCGGATTTTCCGCAGGCTGAAGCGAAGCGGAATGCTGAAAAGGCGAGAGGCAGGTGAAATGTAGTAAAAACTGAAAAGTTTTTACGAAATGCAGCGGATTTGCGGACGGACGAAGTGAAACGAGTCCGGTAAGCGAACAGAAGAAGCCGACAGAGGCAAAGCCCCGCAGGCGAAGTTCTGTGAGCGCAAAGCAAATCCAAGAAGCGGATTGCCTGAGCCGTAAGGAAAATTCAAGACGGTTTCAGTATCTTGCCATCTTGAAGCTTTCGTATCCAACCGGTAAGTTTTCAAAATAACCAAACTCTGTAGGCATTATCTCCTAACTATTTGTATGTTATGGTAAAGATAAACGACAACGCCAGCAAAATGAACATCTTGCCACGGAATAAGGGATTTCAAGAGGTCGGCAATAGTCTGCGACATTAGATTATATGGT
>CALUSW010000025.1 GCA_944323535.1 Candidatus Gastranaerophilales bacterium
ATAAAAACAAAAGAAGAACAAATCCAGCGTCTTATAAAAGATAACGAAACCGCAGAACAGGATAAATTAAAATACGCACAGGAAATAAAAGAAATTGAAGTTAAAACATCGGCGCTTGAAGAAAAAATTAAAACATTAGGTGAAAAGCTTATCCAATTGCAGCAGCAAAGAGATTTAGTTCAGGAAGAATTATTAAATACCGAAACTCAAAAAAATAAACTTAAAAATGAAATTGAGAAAATTACGGAACAGGTAGAAGCTTTTAAATCAAGGAGAAGAGAACTTGAACCTATGCTTGAAGAAATAAGAGCGGAATTTAAAGAAAAACAAATTGATGTTAACGCACTTGTTCCGACTGAAATCTCAACAGAAGAAATAACGGGAAGAATCCAGAGACTTCAAAAACGTATGGAAGAAATGGAGCCCGTCAATATGCTTGCAATACAGGCTTACGACGAAGTAAAAGCAAGACAGGAAGAAAAAAAGGAACAAATTGAAACTCTTACTAATGAACGCAGGCAAATTCTTGAAAAAATGAACGGATATGAGCAGATAAAAAAAGAAACATTTATGAAAACATATAATAACATAAATGAGAATTTTAAAGATATTTTTGCAAAACTTTCGGAAGGCGAAGGAACATTAATGCTTGAAAACCCTGAAAACCCGTTTGAAGGCGGTTTAACAATAGAAGCACAGCCGAGAGATAAGAAAAAACAGAAACTCGGAGCCATGTCCGGCGGTGAAAAATCGCTTACCGCACTTGCTCTTGTATTTGCAATACAAAAATATCTGCCCGCTCCTTTTTATGCACTTGATGAAGTTGATGCAAATCTTGACGGAATTAATGTCGAACGTTTGGCGGATATTATCCAGCAGCAGGCAAAAAATACGCAATTTATAGTAGTTAGTCACAGAAAACCTATGATAGAATCAGCTAATAGGACAATAGGTGTGACTCAAAAAGAACATGGGAAAACACGTGTAACAGGCGTAAAATTCAGGGACTAAATAAAAAATGTTAAATCCGAAGGAAAGTAACAATTTCTATATTCAAAGCTCAACTAAATCTTATGAACAGGATTTAGGGTTCAGTCCTGATTCGATTTTGGATACTCCCGCAGAAGAGCTGGATGGTATTGAAGTGCTTGTTCAAATGGCAAAACAGGGAAAAATAGACCCCTGGAATATAGATATTGCAGATATTGCAGATAAATATATGCTTCATATTGCGGAAAGCAAATCCAATAATCTTCGTTTAAGCGGCAGAGCTTTATTCTTTCTTGCCGTATTATTAAAATTAAAATCTAACGTCCTTGTAGGTCTTGATCCAATGCAATTTGAAGTGCAGGAAGAATTTAATCCGGAATATGATGATAATGATGATTCAAGGTTCTCTGACGATCTGTATTATCAGAATTTACCCGATAATGTCATACCTATTGAAGATATAATTCAGAGAAGAACAAGCGTTAAATTAAACAGGAACAGAATAGTTACCTTAAAAGACTTAATAAGGCAGCTGGAATTTTATGAGCAGCTTGATAAAAAACAAGCAGTAAAGAATTCTTTGGAACGTGCAAAAAGAAGGGTAAGAAATTATGCAAATATGTCAAGCGATGATATTATAAATCTTGCCCACGAAGAATATATTGAAAGCAGTATAAAAATACTTCATGAAAATTTAATTAAAATTTTTGAAAAAGAAGAAAAAGTTGAACTTAATACACTAACCCTGCTCGGACTTGACAAAATATCAGCTTATATAGCGTTGTTATTTTTATCTGCAGAAAGTGAATTTGATCTGGAACAGGAAGAATTTTATTCTGATTTATATGTGGTAAAAGGCAAAACACCGGAAAAAGAACCGGAAGAACAAACGGCGTAAAGGATAAATATGGATTTAAAATCAAGAATAGAAGCTGTATTGTTTGTAACAGGAAGAGCGGTTGAATTAAAAGAAATCGCCAAAATACTGGAAACCGATGAGCAAGATGTTGAAGATGCAATGCTTTCATTAATTGTTGATTATTCTTCCCGTGACGGTGCGCTTGAAATTGATGATGAAAACGGATACATTATTCAGGTTAAAGATGAATATATGGATATTGTTGAGAAATTGTGTCCTGTAGATATTTCAAATGCCGTATTAAAAACATTAACAGTTATTGCATTAAAAGAGCCGATAAGACAGTCGGAATTAAAGGAAATGCGCGGTTCAACCGCTTATGAACATGTTCAGGAACTTGTTGATAAAGGACTTATAAGCAGAAAAAAAGATAAAAACGGACGTTCTTATAATCTAAAAACCACTGAAAAATTCTCGGAATATTTCAAAATAAAAGGTAATTCCGAATTATTATCAAAACTTGAAACAAAAAAACTGTCTGAATTATTAGAATTGAATAAATAATATAAAGGAGATAATATGGTGCAAAAACAGGTAAAACAACAGCAGAAACAAAATCTTAAAGTATCTTTTATTGTCTTTAGCGTTATTCTGATAATTATTATGGGAATATTCTTTTCTTTAAAAAGAATAATGCCGGAATATATGTTTAATCAAGGCAAAAAATATATGGCTGCAGGCAATTATGATAAAGCATACAAGATGTTTAAAATGTCTTCCGAAGCAAGACCATATGATGATAATGCAATATACTATCAGGTTATGGCATTATCAAAATTGCCGCCATCATACGAAAACCAGAAAAAATTATATGAAATTGCCCAGCTTGATGATTGTGATGAAGCAAGCAGACTTGCTGATAATATTTTAATGAATATGCGCAAACAGCTCGACAGACAGGTAGGACCTAACTATATAGATAATGTTTTATATGAGGATCAGCTTGTAAGATGGAACATTAAAACCCCGATTACATATTCAATATCAGGTGATTCCAGCATACCTAAAGAATATTATGAAACGGTAAGAAAAGCATTCCTAAACTGGCAGACAGCTACTAACGGCGAAATTATGTTTAAAGAAACAATGGGAAACAAAAATGCAAATATTTGTTTCAGTTTTGTTGACGATTTAACATTCAAAGATAAATATGAACCTGAAAGAATAGGAAAAGCAGTACCGGCAATAAAAGATAATACTCTTCAAAGAATTGATGTTTATATTAAGCCGACTGATACAAAAGGCATAAGAATTAATAATGATAAATTATTGCCGCTTGCAGAACATGAAATCGGACATGCTCTGGGACTCTGGGGACATAGCGCTTCTCCTGACGATATAATGTATCATACCGGAGATTATTTAAATAATGATACAAAAACAACAGGTATTTCAAGCCGCGATGTTAACACTTTAATGTTAATCTATAAAATGATTCCGGATGTTATTGATATTCCGCTTGCACCTGAAGATTATAATAATATGTTCTATCACCAGATTTTAACAACATATCCGGGAGAAAATTTCGAACTTGAAATACAAAGATTAATTTCACAACTAAAAGATGACAGACAAAACATTATTGTATGGGTTGATCTTGCAATAAACTATGCTTATAAAAAACAATATGAACGTTCAAACTACATTTTAAACAGAGTATTGCCTCTTGTCGTTAATGATTATCAAAATCAGCATGTAATTTTATATAATCTTGCTGCTAATTATTATAAGATGAGAAATTATGTCACGGCAGAAAGATACTTAAATCTGGCTACAAAGATTAATGATGATCTTGATACACAGATTCTGGAATCTTTCATAGATTTAAGACTGGGCAGAAAACAAATTGCTAAAGATAAATTAAAAGAACTTCACAAACAATATCCGGACCATATTGAAATTGCTTTAAAACTGGCAGAAATTTACAATTCCGAAAAAGACAAAAATCTTGAGAAATTTGTTATTGATACTCTTGTTAAACACAATCCAAAAGCTATAAAAGACAGAAGAGTACAAAAATACAAATCAAAAGGAAAATTTATAGCCTCTAACAAGAGATAGCAGTTAAATCATATTCAACAGCTCCCGTTATTTCAGCAGTGATTATATCACCAGGGATAACGGGGGTATTTGTTTTAATAAAAACAAGTCCGTCAACCTCAGGAGCATCTTTATAACTGCGGGCAGTTATTATTCCGTCTTCATTTATTGTTTCAACTATACAATTAAGTTTTTTACCTATTAACTTTTTGTTCAATTCTTTTGATATATTCTGCTGTAAAAGCATTAACTGTTTTTTTCTCTGTTTTTTCACTTTTGCACTTATTTGCGGTTTTAAATTATAAGCTTTAGTATTTTTCTCTTTTGAAAATTCAAATACTCCGAGCCTGTCTATTTTCATTTCTTCTATAAAATCATAAAGTTCCTGAAAATCCTCCTGCGTTTCTCCGGGATAACCGACAATAAAAGTTGTTCTTATAGCAGCGTAAGGAATAAGTTTTCGTATTTTTCTTATAAGATTTTTATAATTCATAACAGGTCTGTTCATTAATTCAAGCATGTTTCTACTTACATGCTGCAGAGGAACATCTATATATTTTACAACTTTATCAAGCTTATTTATTGTTTCAAGCAAATCGTCAGTAAGCAGTGAAGGATATGTATACATTATTCTTATCCAGTTTAAATTATTTATTTTATTAAGCTCAATTAAAAGTTCTTTAAGTGATGGCTTCCCGTATAAATCTTTGCCGTAACTTGTTGTATCCTGCGCAATTAAAACTATTTCGCTTACACCTTTATCTGCAAGTTCTTTTGCCTCTTTTACTATATTTTCAATTTTTCTTGAAATATAAGGACCTCTTAATTTGGGAATTATACAGTAGCCGCATTCAAAATTACAGCCTTCGGCTATTTTAATATATGAGCTTGCCCCCATTGTTATCTGCTGCCTTTGTATATTTTCCGGATAATGGTACTGCGGATTTTCGCTTACTTCATATTTAATCTCTTTTTCTCCTGCAATTTCCTTTATTACATCAACAATTTTATCAATGTCAGATGTTCCTAAAAAAGCAAGAGCTTCAGGTATTAATTCTTTAAGTTCCTGTTTATATTTTTGAGGCAGACAACCTGTAATAACAATTTTTTTGCCGGCATTAATCATTTCAAATATAGATTGTACAGACTCTTTTTCAGCATCATGAATAAATGAACAGGTATTAATTATAACAATATCGGCCTTTGATTCATCAAGAGTAATCTTATATCCGTTTTGAATTAATTTACCGAGCATTAATTCGGAATCTACAAGATTTTTTGCGCAGCCATGATTTATTAAAGCTATCTGTTTCATTTATAAATTCTTTCTTTTAAATATTTTGATACCGTTTTTTTCTTCTATCAAATTATAGTTATTAACTATCATCTCATAAAAATTCTGAGCATAATCAATACCGAAAAAGCTTTTGCCGTATTCAATATTGTTAATAGGTAAAATTACAAAATATTCAGGCATATTCTTTTCAAAATGATTTAAAATCATTTCTTCTCCAAAAACATCCGTATAAAATAAGGGACTCAGATTATAAAAGAAATTATCGCCTTTTCTTCCTGTTATAAAGTTAATAAAAGAGCCTTCGGGCATAATAACAACTTTGTCTGCAATATTTGTATTCGCAATAATAAAATCAGAAACATATTTTACGGGCTCGCCGTCTTTTTTAAAGGTATAAATTCTCCCTTTCGGAGTTTCAAGTAAATAATTTTTATATTTTAAAGAAGAAAAATCTTCTGCTGCAAATAATACTACAGCTGCAGCGAGAAGAAGAGAAATAAATTTTATATTATATCTTTCAAATAGTACAACCGATGCCAGAATGCAAACGGGGAATATAAATACCCCCATATGATTAACATTCAGAAAGAAAAAAGCTTTTGCACATGCAGCAAATGAACACAAGATAAATGCAAACAAAACTTTATCTTTATATATTTGTTTGTATTTTATTATAAATAAAATAAGATTTAATAAAGGCAATACACCGAAAACAGCAAATATGCCATTATTTTGAATTAAGCCTTTTAAATATTCAATATTAAAAAACACACCGAAAGTTGAATAAAATAATTTTAAAGAAGGGGCATTAAGCATATTATTAAACATATTGATTGTGTATTTAATATCATCATAATTAAGCCCCTGCAGCAACAATATGGCGAAACATATAAAAGGAATAATACAAAAATATAATAATGATTTCAGCACATTTTTAATTCCTGCGGGTTTTAAAAAAATAAGACAATAAGCTAAGATAACAATATACAAACCGAATTCATATTTATTTGCGATACTAAATCCCGCAAAAAAGCAGGAGATAAAAGCAAAAGCAATATTGCCGTTTTTTATATATTTAATTAAAAATAACAAAGATAATAAAAATGCACTGAGTGCATAAACCATAGCAAATGCATACGTAATATTCGAATTATATAAAAATGTGGTAAATACAAGCGAAAACATTGTTAAGAGAGCAATTAAAAAAGAATTTATTTTATTTGTAAATTCCCGGGACAGCAGAAACATAATTATCGTAATTAACAATGAATTTAATATTCCGGCAAAATATAAAGTATTATAATGTTCACCGAATATTTTAAATAAAACGGCATTAAACTGATAAGAAAAAGGACCGTATATATTATAAACGTTTTTATATAAAACACCTCCGGAATTAATTTGTTCGGGGAGATAAAATTCTCTTCCTGTATCAATCAGCAACAAACCCTGATGAAGGAAAAAAAACGGAAGAGCGGAAAGAAAAAGTACAATTAACACCGCGATTATTCTTGTATCTTTTTTAAAAAATTTTTCCATTCAAGCTTCTTTCTATTCAAAAGATAGAGATAATTGAGGAACTGCAGGATCTGTTTGTTTTGATTTTCTTTTAGAAAGATCTTTAGAATAATCTTTTTGCATTCTGTTCATAAGAGTCTGGGCTTTTGTAATAACGGTCTGAGGAAGTCCCGCCATTTTCGCCACCTGTATACCGTAACTTTTACTTGCACTGCCGGGAACTACTTTTCTTAAGAACTGAATTTCGCCGTTTTGTTCTGATAAAGTTATTCTATAATTTTTTATCTGTTCTATTGAATTAGGCATAACATTTAACTCATGATAATGGGTTGCAAAAATAGTCCTTGCTTTAATTTTTGTTGCTATATATTCCGCAACCGACCAGGCAATAGCAACTCCGTCATAGGTAGAAGTGCCTCGACCTATTTCATCAAGCAAAATCAAACTTTTTTCGGTTGCACTGTTCAGAATATAAGCTGTTTCACTCATTTCAACCATAAAGGTAGATTGACCCAGTGATAAATCGTCCACTGCCCCTGCTCTTGTAAAGATTTTATCAACAATACCTATACGGGCATATGAAGCCGGAACAAAAGAACCTATTTGAGCCATAAGTACAATTAGAGCATTTTGTCTCATATAAGTCGACTTACCTGCCATATTAGGTCCGGTTAATATCATAAACTGGGTATCTTCATGGTTATGAATATCTGCAATCAGTCTTAAATCGTTCGGAACATACTGACCCATAGGAAGAATTTTTTCAACAACAGGATGTCTGCCGTCTTTTATATAAAGTTCATTTGAGTCAACAATTTCAGGTCTTACATAATTTGATTCCAAAGCACTTGTTGCAAATGATAACAGAACATCCGCTCTTGCCATAAAATGAGCGGTATCTTTAATAGGCTCAACGAAAGTTTTTGCATATTCAATTAAATCATTATAAATTTTCTGTTCTAATTCAACAGATTTAAATTTTGCAGATAATACGTCACTTTCATGTTGTTTTAATTCTTCCGTCATAAATCTTTCGGCATTCGTAAGAGTCTGCTTTCTGACATAATCCATAGGCACCTGTGAAAGATTAGATTTAGTAATCTCTATAAAATAACCGAAATTTCTGTTATAACCTACACGTAAATTTTTTATACCCGTAATTTCTTTTTGTTCAGCTTCAAATTTTTGAAGCCAGTCCTCACTTCCGTTTAACAATTTGCGGAAATAATCAAGCTCTCCGTTTACATTATTTTTTATAACTCCGCCGTCTTTAATTGTTGCAGGAGTTTCTTCTTCAATAGTTCTGTTTATTACAGATGCAAATTCCACTAAATCATCTATATTAATATTGAAACTATTTATATATTCACTTTTAAAAGAACTAAAAACACTTTTAAAATTAGGCAGAAGTGAAAGTGTTAATTTTAAAGATAAAAAATCTCTCGGATTCACTGTTCCGTTGCTTAGTTTAACGGCAAGACGTTCAATATCGGAAATTCTGTCAAGCAAATTAGTAAGATTTATTCTTCCCGTTGAATTATTAACAAATTCCTCAACCGAATCAAGTCTTTTATTAATTTCTTCGATATTTTTAACCGGCTGTGTAATCCATGATTTTAAAAATCTTGCGCCCATAGGTGTTTTAACATTATCTATTGCCCAGTACAGACTCCCGTATTTTTCTTTATCTTTTGACGTTTCAATAAGTTCAAGATTTCTTCTTGTACCTGCATCTAAAGAGACATATTCGGAGATAGAATAAGGTGTAATAATATCAAATTTCGGGAAAACGCCTTTTTGTGTTTCTGCAATATAATCAACAATAGCTCCGGCAGCACGAAAAGCAATTTTATACTCCTGAAAACCAAATGCTTCAAGTGATACGACATTAAACAAAGATTTTAAATTTGCTGCTGCTTTTTCTTCATAAAAAGAAGACTCTGACATCTTTGTACAGGGATATCTTTGCGTAATTTCATCAGGGAGGTCAATTTTTTCATCCGGTACAATCTGAAACGGAAGTATTTTCTGTTTTTTTACGGGAGTCAATATTTCAGAAGGCTTTATTCTTGCAAGTTCTGACAAAATTTCATCCAATGATCCTTTTGTAACCTTAAACTCCCCTGTCGAAATATCTGTATACGCAAGTCCAAACATACCATTAATTTCTATAACAGCAGCAAGGTAATTATTTCCTGTGGGTTCCAGAAGATTAAGTTCGGTAATTGTACCAGCCGTAATTGTTTTTACTATATCTCTTTTGACAAGACGTTTAACTTCTTTAGGATCCTCCAGTTGTTCACAAATTGCAACTTTATAATTTTTACTTAAAAGCTTTGGAATATATGTATTTAATGATTTTACAGGTATACCTGCCATAGGTACTTTGCCCAAATCTCCGCCTTCTTTATGAGTAAGAGTTAAGCCGAGTTCTTTTGAAAATAAAATAGCATCCTCAAAAAAGCCTTCGTAAAAATCACCCATTCTATATAACAGAACAACACCCCGATATTTTCGTTTTATATCAAGAAATTGCTTGAACATAGGTGTTGCAAGTTCATAATCCGCATTAATGCTGTCGTTATTCTTGATTTCTTCATTTATCATAGCTATACTTAATGTATTACAAATTTCGCTTAAATTCAATTAATTTAACATTAATATAAAGGAGTTTTAATGAAAGGCTGTTTAAGTTTTATAATAAAAATCATCATTGCTGTTCTGGTATTTTTCGGTCTGCAGCATATAGGCGCAATAGATTTTATAAAAAGTAAAATTAACGATTATCAAAATAAAACACAGGAAGAAATTGTCGACAAAACTAAAGATGTTGTTGATTTATCAGAGATTGACGAAGAATATACCATTGATAAAAATTTAAAAATCTTAAAAAACAGGATGATAATAGCACAACATAATGCAACCGACCAAAAAATGATTATGATTGAACCAAAAGATGAAACCATACTCACCAAAGAAGATATAAACAGCGAAAAACTTCAGGAAAAAATTGACGGCATAATAAATAAATACAAATATCAGGTTGTTAAATTTGATAAAATAGAAGTAAATAAACAGGGAGAAATGGAAGGTTTAGACCAGAAAATTCCTTATGCAAAAGTCAAAGCAGAAATTTCCAATCTTCCGGTTAAAGACATAGAAGGAATCGTAGGTGTTGCGGAACTTGAGAACGGAAAAAATTTAATAGTCATTTCCGTTAATGAAAATGGGAAATATTCGCAAATCATAACAGATGCTTTTTACAAGAAAGTAAAAAATGTTAAAAGAATACAATAAACTTATGCGAAGATGCATTACTCTTGCGAAAAAAAGTGAAGGAAGAGTTTCTCCCAATCCGTTAGTCGGTGCCGTTATTTTCGATGATAATTTCAGAATAATATCAGAAGGCAGGCATGAATACTACGGCGGCAATCATGCCGAAAGAAATGCCGTATTGAATGCGAAAAAAGATATAAAAGGCAAATCCATAGCAGTAAACTTAGAACCCTGTTCACATTACGGAAAAACTCCGCCCTGCGCGGATTTACTAATAGAGAAAGGATTTAAAAGAGTAATCATAGGCATGGTTGACCCAAATCCGCTTGTATCCGGCCGCGGTATAGAAAAGCTTAAGAATGCGGGGATTGAAGTAGTAACGGGTATACTTGAAACGGAATGCAGGAATTTAAATGAAATTTTTATAAAAAACCAGATTGAAAATAAACCTTTTATTACAATTAAAACCGCGACAACACTGGACGGCAAAATTGCATCAAGAACCGGAGATTCAAAATGGATAACGGATGAATATTCCCGTTTTGAAGTTCAAAAACTAAGAAATAAATACGACGCTGTTTTAACAAGCTCCAACACCGTAAAAAAAGATAACCCGCACATGACATGCCGGATTAAAAGCGGAAGAAATCCCGTAAGAATAATTCTTGATACAAAACTTTCAACATCACCCGTAAGTAATATATACAATAATGACGGAACAAGAATTATTGTAATAACAGAAGAGACAACCTGCGAAAAAAATTTTAAAAAGCATGCCCCGCATGTTGAAATTATAAAATGCCCTTTAAAAAACAAATATATAGATTTGGAATATGCCGTGAGTTTATTATACAAATCCGGTATCAGAAGCATATTAATCGAAGCCGGAGGGATATTGAATAATTCATTTATACAATGTAATCTGGCAGATAACTTAATACAATTTATTGCCCCCAAAATTCTCTCGGACAACCAAGGCTTAAGTTTTGCGCAAGGATGTAAAAGAAATAAAATATCAGAATGTAACAATTTAATTATAACCTCGACGAAACGACTGAAAAACGATATAATGATAACAGGCAGGTTTTTAAAAACTGAACAACAAAAAGGAAAATAATGATTCAAAAGGTTTCGGCGGGAAATAGCTATATCCGCACAGCAAAAACCGGAAACAGCAAAGCTGATTCCCCTCTAAAAAAAGGAATGGATACGGTAAAGACATATACCGATAGTTTTGTTAAACATACTAAAAAATCAGCACCTATTATTTTTGCCCTGACTACAATATGGGCTATTGCCGACCGTTCGGAACAGCTTCCGTTTAAAAAAGCTTTTACCAATAATCTAAAAAATTTCTTTGTTCCTGTATTAGTAATGTCTTCGGCTTTACTTACAATAATTGAAAACAAAAAATCAAAAAAAGATAGTACAAAACAATAAAAAATAGATATTTTTGATGTATAATACAATTATGACTCAAGATTTAGCTGAAAAAATTTATATTTTACAAAAAAATGTACTGGAACTGCATAATCTTTTTGATTTGAATATGGTCGCAAATCAGTCGCGGTCAATTGAAGATTTACTTTCAAAAGTATCTTTTCTTATCAAATCATCTTTAAATCTTAAAAATATAAGGTTCTTTTTAAATAATAACGGTATTTTTCAAACAAAAAATATTACTGCCGACAGTGACATGGAATTTGAATTTGAAGCCGATAATGCACCATTTCTTCAAAATGAAACAGAAGAATTAATCAAAGTAACAAATCAAGACGGCAGCCTTATTTATAAAGCATTCTGGAATACGCATAAACTTCATGAACTTCAAACTGAATATATTAAAGTATTTTATGCGGATGCCATTCCTTTTTGTATATGTTCTATAAGCAGAAAAGAAGATAATTCCGACTTTACCGCAGAAGATTATAAATATATAAATCAGGTATTCAGCTGTATCGATCCTATTTTAAGAAAATTTATAAAAAATAAAGAACAGGAAAACAAGATTATGGATTTGAATAAAACACTTCATAATCTTTCGATTCTGTATAATATTTCTCAGGCTGTAAATTTTATTGACGATTTAAAAAGATTAATAAGCGTAATTTTGGATAAAGCAATAGAAACGGTAAATGCCGAAAAAGGCTCTTTAATGCTTTATGATCCTGCCGACAATACACTTCAGGTAAAAGTCGTATACGGTTTAAAAGATAAAAAACATGAAAATGACATAAATAACGGTATTATAGAATGCCAGAAAATGAAACCCGAAAGCGGAATAGCCGGAAAAGTATTTACGGAGAAAAAATCAATAATAACTAACTTAGGCGGACAAGACCCCAGATTTAACCAGTTATCCGGCGGCGATTCAAATGTTTCATCTTTAATTTGCGTTCCTTTGATTGCAAAAGGCGAATGTATAGGAATAATAAATATTACAAACAAGAAAAACGGTAAATTATTCAATAAAAAAGATTTGGAATTTGTTGAAGCACTTGCAAATCAGGCTGCAATAGCCGTTGACAATGCCCAGTTATACGAACTTGCCACAAAAGACGGTTTGACAAAATTATACATTCACAGACATTTTTACTTCCTGCTTGAATCAGAAATCAAAAGAGTACAAAGATATCATCATGTTCTTTCTCTGTTAATGCTTGATATAGATAATTTCAAACATGTTAACGATACATACGGTCATCTGGTAGGCGATATGGTACTAAAAGAAATAGCCGCCACTATCCAAAAAACAATAAGACATGTTGATATACCCGCAAGATACGGCGGTGAAGAATTTACCATTATTCTTCCTGAAACGGCAGCTTTAAATGCGGTAACTATAGCAGAAAGATTAAGAAAGAAAATAAGCGAAATAGAAGTTAAAGTTGATGATAATACAATTATAAGACCTACCGTAAGTATAGGTATAGCGGAATATCCCAATGCTGCAGATGACATTAAGGATTTAATTGACTGGGCAGATAAAGCTTTATATGTATCAAAAGAAAACGGAAAAAATTGTATTCACTTATATTTTGACGGCAAATTTACAAGATACAATCCTTCTTAACAAACATTTATTGTAAACAATCATAAACATTTAATCTTATCAAATAATCTTAAAAACATGATTGCAATATAATTATATTGTAAGTATTGTGATAAAGGTAAAAAATATTGAAAACAGCTATATATCCCGGCAGTTTTGATCCTATCACCAAAGGTCATTTAGATGTACTGAAAAGAGCTGCAAATATATTTGATAAAGTAATACTGGTTGTATCTGTTAATGTTAACAAAAAAAGTTTTTTACCGTTAGAAGACAGACTTACCCTTATTAAAGAATCCTGCAAAGATTTAGAAAATGTTGAAGTTGACAGCTTTAACGGATTGACAATTGAATATGCGAAAAGCAAAAATGCAAATGTATTAATAAGAGGGCTGAGGGCAGTATCCGATTTTGAATATGAAATGCAGCTTTCACAGGCAAACAGTGCCTTATGCAGTGATATACATACGGTTTTTCTTATAACAAAGCCGAAATATAATTTTATCTCATCCGGAACAGTAAGAGAAATAGCACTTATGAAAGGCGATATATCAAAATTTGTTCCGGAACCGGTAGCGAAATATTTAGAATTAAAATATACGAAAGGTTAAAACCATGACAGAGTTAAGAGTAAGTCATTTAATAGATGAAGCAGATGAAATGCTGGATAATAAATTTCACGTTGGCAGCTACTGCTTATTTATGAACACGGATGACATACAGGATATTTTAAGTAAAATAAGAGCTATCTTGCCGGAAGAGATAAAAACAGCGGAAATGATACTAAAAAGACGCGATGATATTTATATGGAAGCCCAAAACAGAGCTGACAGAATAATAAATGAAGCACAAAATACTGCTGCCAGCATTCTGAGTGAATCTGAATTAATACGTGCAGTAAGAGAAAAAGCCGCAAAAATACAGGAACAGGTTAAAGAAAGCTGCGAAGAAATGAAAAATAAAGCGGCAGAAGAAGCTGAAACCATAAGAAGAAACGCATATCAGGAAGCTTTGCAAACAAGAGAAGGCGCACAGGCTTATGCAGAACAAGTTTTAAGTAATCTGGACCGTGATATAGAACAAATTCACAGAATAGTCCGCAACGGTCAGGAATATCTTGCACAGCAAAAAGATAAAACAAAAGATATTTCACGCGATTATAATAACTCAAAAGCATTTGCGGAATAACATAAAAAATACGAACAGACAAAATCGGAGGCAAATTGGCAAGTAAAATTGTAAAACAGCCTGAATCAGGCATGCTTAAATTATTACCTCAAAGCGTGGAAGCAGAAGAAGCTGTTCTCGGCGCGGTTTTGGTTAATCCTATGTCTTTAGGGCGTATTGTTGAATTCATAAGACCGGAAAGCTTTTATAAACCCGCACACAAAATTATTTTTGAAGCTATTTTAGAGCTTTTCAGGAAAAATGAACCTATTGATATATTAACCGTATCCGAACATTTAAGAAATAAAGAAGAACTTGAAAACGCAGGCGGCAGAGCTTATATTAATGATCTGGCATTAAATGTTGTTACAACCGCTAATATAGAGTTTTATGCAAAAATCATTCAGGAGAAAGAAATAAAACGTGCACTTATAAATGCAGGCTCCGAAATTGTATCAATGTCATACGAAAACGAAGAAACGGATACTGTTCTTGACAACGCACAAAAACTTATATTTAATATTGCGGCGCAAAAAGACTCAAGCGATTTAGTTCCCATTCAAGATCTTGTTGTAACAAGCTATGAGCAGATAGAATTAAGATACAATAATAAAGATGATTTAGTGGGTGTTACAACAGGTTTTTATGATTTGGACGCTTTAACATCAGGGCTTCAAAAATCCGATTTAATTATTCTTGCAGCACGTCCTTCGATGGGAAAAACAGCTTTTGCTCTTAATTTAGCGCAAAATGTTGCCTTAAAAGGGAAAAAAGGAGTGGCAATATTTTCACTTGAAATGCCAAAGCAGCAGCTTGTAAAACGTATGTTATGTTCAGAAGCGGAAGTTGACACACAAAGAATAACATCCGGACATATGCAGCCAAAAGACTGGGAAAAACTGGTTGAGGCAATGACAAGATTATCCGATGCCAGAATATACATTGATGATACATCAGGAGTTACAGCAACCGATATTAAAGCTAAATGCAGACGTTTGATGATGGAGGAAAAAGACCTTGGTCTTATTGTAATAGATTACTTGCAGCTTATGGAAGGCGGCGGAAACCCCAATGACAGAAACCAGCAGATTTCCGCAATATCACGTTCATTAAAGGGGCTTGCAAGAGAGCTTGATGTTCCCATTATTGCGCTTTCCCAGTTATCAAGAGGAGTTGAAGCTCGTCCGAATAAACGTCCCATGCTTTCCGATTTAAGAGACTCGGGTGCAATAGAGCAGGATGCGGATATTGTAATGTTTATATACAGAGATGAATATTATAATAAAGATGACGTAACCAATAAAGGTAAAGCTGAAATAATCATTGCAAAACACAGAAACGGACCAACCGGCGATATTAATTTACTGTTCCAATCGAATATTACAAAGTTCAAAAACCCGACAAAAACAACAGAATTCTAAGATAACAATAAAACTTGCAATAAAAATATCATTTTAGATATTTTAGCAGTTACTGCCAATATATTATTTTTATGCTTCAATAAAGAGTCTTCGTCCTACAATGTTAGGCTTGCCGTTATAATATCCGGCGAAATATCCGCCTTTAACCGGTTTATTTACCGCATAACTGTTTGCCGATGATGACGGGCGGACAAAAGGATTTTCAAAAGGATTATATCCGCTTGATTTTGCAGCAGTTGTTTGAACCGATACCGGCGCATATAAAATTTGTGATACCATATTTTTCAAACTGTTTATCATCTATCCTGCCTTATGCCACATACACATATACTTATTAATAAAAAAATTATATTTGTCATTATTTTAAAATAAATCATTTATTTATATGAATATTGTCCGAACAAAATTTCACGATAAGCGGATTGTGAGCAGAGGGTGCAGCCTATTCGGCTTGCGAAGAGCGAAATTCCGGACGGACGGAGTGAAACGAGTCTGAAAAGCAATAGCGAAGCTGGCGGCAACGAAGTGAAGCCAGTATCAGTAATGAGCGTAAAGGAATTTTAAGACAGCAAGACGAGCAGGGCAAAAACCCGTTTAATGCGAGCAACCAAGCAGCCGGCGGCATGAGTGAAATTTTGAGAGTGGCGTATCGAAAAGGTGAGTATTAAAGTGGAAATGTTGAATTTTCACTTTAATACGACACTAGATTATATTATTCTTTAATTCCCCCATTTATAATATCATTAATAAAATATTTTCTGCCGAGTAAAAACAATATAACAGCAGGAAGCGTACAAATAACCGAATATGCGGTTAAGGCACCCCAATCGGTTATTTCCCGGAAACTTCCTTTGAAATCCGCAAGGCTTAAGGGAAGCGTTCTCATTGCTTCGGTATTTGTTACAATTAAAGGCCACATGAAACTGTTCCAGGTTGTTATAAAAGTAAAAACGGCAAGAGTAATTATGGCAGGAAGCGCAAGCGGCAGCGCAATTTTCCAAAAAACCTGAAAAGTATTGCAGCCGTCAATTCTGGCAGATAACTCCATATCTTCAGGAATTGATTTAAACCATTGACGCATCATAAATACGCCGAACCCGCCGAATAATCCGGGAACTATCAAAGCCTGATATGTATCTATCCAGTTGAATTCTTTCATTATATAAAACAAAGGTATTATATTAACCTGAGGCGGTATCATCATTGTTATTAGTATTAAAAAGAATAACTGCTCTTTAAATTTAAATTTAAAACGCGCAAAAGCATAACCGGCAAGTGCCGAAATTATAACCTGACCAATTGTCGTTGCAATTGCAACAAACATGCTGTTAAAAAAGAATCTGAATATATCCGCATGGTTTATCACATACGAATAATTATCCACAGTAAAAGGACAGGGGATAAAATCTGCCATGCCCGAGAAAATCTGCTTATCCGTCATAAAAGATAAACTAATCATATAAATAAAAGGCAGCACCATTGAAACGGCACCTGTAATAAGAATGATATATCCCGTAAATTTATACAATTTTTTCATAGGAATATAATAACATCATTCAGGCAAACAGGAATATATATAATTGGTGAAATAACAGGCTGCAACAGATTATAAGATTGGTGTTATAATAATTATAATCTAGTGTCGTATTAAAGTGAAAATTCAACATTTCCACTTTAATACTCACCTGCTTGGTTGCTCGCATTAAACGGGTTTTCGCCCTGCTCGTCTTGCTCTTCGCAAGCCGACCCGGCTGCACCCTCTGCTCGCAATCCGCTTATCGTGAAATTTTGTTCGGACATTTTAAATACGGAGAAAACACATGTTGACATATCTGGATTCCGGAGTTGATATAAAAAAAGCCGATTTATTAACGGATTTAATAAAAAACACCGTAAAAAGCGAGAATATAGGGCTATTCGCAGGTCTTGCGGAGCATCCCGCCTTGCCTGATTATTATATTGCCGCAACATCTGACGGAATCGGAACTAAAATTATCCCTTTAATTGAAAATAATTTATATAATTGCATTGCGAATGATTTAATAGCAGTCAATTTTAATGATTTAATATGTTCCGGCGCCGTTCCTTTGTTTTTTTTGGACTATATTGCTGTAAATAAATTAAATGTGGACTTTACGGCAAAAATAATAACAAGCCTGCAGGAGCAGCTTAAATCATATAATACTATACTTATCGGGGGAGAAACCTCGGAATTAAAAGATTTAATTAAAGAAAATTATTTTGATATTGCAGGATTTTCAGCAGGATTTGTAAAAAAAGAAAATCTTCTTAAAAAAGAAAACATCAAAAAAGGTGATATTATCATCGGACTTATATCTAACGGGATACATGCAAACGGATTTTCTCTGGTAAGAAAATTATATAAAGATAAACTGCTTTCTGACAGCGAATTTTTCTCGGCACTGAAACCTTCATATATTTATGCAAAAGAAATTACGGAGCTTTGTAATAAAAAACTGATAAAAGCGTGTGCTAATATATCTGGCGGCGGTATTGAAGCTAATGTAAAAAGGATAATACCTGATAATTTATGCGGTGAAATTGATTTAAAAAATATTCCTTCACAGCATATATTCGAAAAAATAAAAAAATTCACCGGAGAACAGGAGGCATATAGAGTTTTTAATATGGGAGCCGGTTTTTGCATTATAGCAAGTCCTGAAAATCTGGAAAAAATAATAAAAACATGCGGGAAATATAATCCGTTTACACTCGGAGTAATAAAAGAAAATGACAAGAATTGCAATCTTCGCTTCAGGTAACGGTTCTAATTTTGAAGCGATAATAAAATATTTTAAAAACAGCACTATAGAATTCATTTGTGTATCGGATAATCCGGAGGCTTATGTTTTAAAGCGGGCAAAAAGACTTAATATAAAATCTTATTATGTTAAACATGAAAATACGTTAGCTTTTTTACGGAAAAATAAATTTGACTTAATAGTTTTAGCCGGATATATGCGTATTCTGCCGGAAGATGTGCTTAAAACAGGAACTTTTATAAATATACATCCGTCGCTTTTGCCTGAATTTAAAGGGAAAAATGCAATAGAACGGGCATTCGGGGCAAAAGTTAAAAAAACAGGGGTAACCGTTCATTATGTTACAAAAGAAGTTGATTCCGGAGAAATAATAGCCCGGGAAACCGTTGAAATAAGACCTGATATGACACTTGAAGAACTTGAATATCAAATCCATAAAACAGAACACAAACTTTTACCTAAAACAATTGAAAAGCTGATAAAAAAATATAATGTACTTTTAATAGGCTCGGGAGCAAGAGAACATGCTTTAGCCGATAAATTGCTGCAGTCAAAACTGTTAAATAAATTATATTTATTCCACCCTAATGACGGATTTAAAAATCTCGGAGAAATAATAGAAGCTGAAAACTATAATGAACTTAGTGAAAAAGCAAAAGAAAAAAATATAAATTTAGTTCTTATAGGCCCCGAGCAGCCGCTTGCAGAAGGCATTCAAAATATTTTTTCAAATGCCAAAATACCCTGTATCGGTCCTGATAAATACTGGATACAGCTTGAAAGTTCTAAATCCTTTGCAAAAGAATTTATGCAGAGAAACAATATTCCGACAGCAAATTATATGATAATTGAAAAAACGGAAGATATAAAAAATATTCCTTTTGAATTTCCTTATGTAATAAAAGCAGACGGACTTGCAGCAGGTAAAGGCGTATACATTGCAAATAATAAAGAAGATGCACAAAAAACAATCAAAGAATATTTAAACGGTAAATTCAAAGAAGCTTCAAAAAAAATAGTAATTGAAGAATTTCTCAAAGGAAATGAAATTTCGCTCATATGTTTTTGGGACGGAAAAACACTTTTACCGCTTTCTGCCGCAAGAGATTTCAAAAGATTAAAAGAAAATAACAAAGGACCGAATACCGGAGGAATGGGGGCGGTTTGTCCGGTTGATGTTGATACGATAGAAATTAAAAAGTATTTAAACACTTTAAAAACGGCATTAATTAAAGAAAATGCTGATTTTACGGGGATTATATATTCCGGGCTTATTATAACCGGGACAGGAGTGAAGGTGCTGGAATTTAATATGCGTTTTGGGGATCCCGAGACACAGGTATTAATGTTAAATCTTGAAAGTGATTTATTGGAAATCCTTATTGCAGCCATTCATAAGAAGCTGAATAAAATAAATATTAAACGGTCTAAAAAACCTGCAATATGCGTGGTGCTCGCCGCCCGAGGATATCCTGATAATCCGGCCACCGGTGATGAAATAAAGATTAATTGCAATCAGGATATAAAAATATTTTTCGCAGGAGTAAAGAAAAAAGACGGGAAATTATATACTAACGGAGGCAGAGTATTATCTGTCTGTGCAAAAGGTAAAAATGCCCTATCCTTAGTATATGAAGCGGTAAACGACATAAACTTTAAAAATAAAATTTTCAGAAATGATATAAGTTTATAATATAACTTAATAATAAATCCGAATATATTAAACGCAGTTTTTTACATAAAAAAAAAGGAACTTTTTATGGTTCCTCTGAAATCTTTTTCAATTTCCTCGCGTGTTAGTAAAGGTAGTAAGTAAGTAAGGTAAGTATGTATGTATTTTAAATTTTGAATGTAAATTAAATCTTAATTGAATCCTCGTATTTATATAAAGTATTTTTTCATCTGCAAATTGCTTAAATTGTTTAAATGTTAAGTTTTTGTTACAAAACGCTTTGGAAATTCATTAGATTTCTAATACATATATTTTGTAAAATCCTGAAAAAGTTATATTATATAAATATAATAGAGAAATATAGAGGTTATAAAATGAGCAGTGATTGTATATTTTGCAAAATAGTAAATAAAGAAATCCCGTCAAATTTTATTTTTGAAAACGATAAAGTTATTGCTTTTAATGATTTGAATCCGCAAGCGCCGGTTCATTTTCTTGTAATACCAAAGAAACACTATTCATCGTTAAATGATATAGATTCTAAAGAAGCATTTGCGGATATATTTTCGGCAATCCCAGAGATAACAAAAAAACTCGAAATTAAAGAATACAGAACAGTTGTAAATACAGGTGAGAGTGCAGGTCAAACCGTATTTCATATCCATGTACATGTAATGGCCGGCAGAAAATTTGACTGGCCAGCAGGTTAAATTATGTATAACCGCTGGTATGATAAATATCCTGATTTAAAATCATTATTACTGCTCCTTGAAACAATCGACGAGTATAATGTTGAATTGATTGCGCAGGATTTTCTCCAAATAATTCTGTCAAGATATAAGGATAAATTTGATACTGCAATTCAATATATGACAGATAACGCACCGCCGGGTTATAACAGATGGTATGATGATAATTATAACCTTCATACATGTATTGAATTTATAAAAACTCTGGATGATAATGAAAAAAAAGAATTGATAAATTCTTTTATTATGTCACTTTTAAGCTTTATAACAAACGTAGATGATGAATAAAAAAACCATATTGATTACGGGCGCATCCCGCGGTATAGGACTTGAGATTGCTAAATACTTTAAAGACGGCGGTTTTGATGTTTACATAACCGGCAGACATAAAGAAATTTTGAAAAAACTGTGTGATGAAAATAATTTTAAAGGTTTTGCCGCCATTGATTTATTTTGTGATAACGCTGCAGAAAAACTATTTAATGAATTAAATATCAATATAGATATTTTAATAAATAATGCAGGCGTTTATTTTTATTCTCCGATAGAAGAAATGAAAAAAAATGATATTATAAATTCAGTTAAATTAAACACTTTAGTTCCGTATGAGCTTACCCGTCTGGTCATTCCCCATATGAAAAAACAAAATTGGGGAAGAATCATAAATATAGGTTCTATCTCCGGCATTATGGGGGAAGCCTATGCCTCCGTTTATTCTATGACAAAAGCTTCATTAACGGGATTAACAAAATCTCTCGCACTTGAACTGGCACAAAATAATATTACTGTTAACATAATAAACCCCGGCTGGGTCGATACACAGCTTATAAATAATGAAGCGCTCGAAGAAAATTTTTCTAAAGAAGAAATAATAGAAACTATTCCCCAGCGCAGATTTGTAACCCCGAAAGAGATTGCGCAGACTTGCGGATTTTTAATATCCGACGGTGCAAAATCTATAACGGGGCAATCCATAAACATATGCGCAGGATTATCTCTGGGCTGCTAAATGCATAAAATCAAAATATTTCACTGCTGTTTTGTTTTTGCCTGACAAGTGTTTGTTTCATTGCCGCCTGCGGATTTTCCGCAGTTCAGCATGACTGGTTGACTTTCTATGTCATCCCGAATTTATTTCGGGATCTTGCCAACTGGGAATAAAAACTTCAAGCTAAGATATCTTATACACCCATATTATCTTCTATTCATATATTAATTCTGTTAGATTAAACCAAACTTACACACTCCAAGTTAGTCAGATGCTGAAACAAGTTCAGCATGACAACGAATGAAAAAATGTCACCCTGAATTTACAGCTCCTCTTGTTGCCGACTATAAGGAGGCTTACAAGGGAGGGTGCTCGGAGAGTATTTCAGGGTCTTACCAATCGGAAACGTAAGTTCCAAGCCGGAAAGATGCTGAAACCGTCTTGAATTTTCCTTACGGCTCAGGCAATCTGTTACATTCCGTAAAAACTTTTTAGTTTTTACTTCATTTCACCTTCCTCTCGCCTTTTCGGCATTTCGCTTCGCTTCAGCCTGCGGAAAATTCGCAGTTCAGCATGACCGGTTGTTTTATCATTCACAACAGTAAAAAACAATAAAATAATTAATTTTCAAGAAAATTC
>CALUSW010000026.1 GCA_944323535.1 Candidatus Gastranaerophilales bacterium
TAATAGATCTAGGATGACAAATAAATTCCCGATTTTTCAAGCTTCAACAGTATTTCCTTTTTATCAATTCCTCCTGCATATCCTATTAATCGTCTGTTAGAGCCTATGACTCTATGGCAGGGAATAATTATTGCTATTGGGTTTTTATTATTTGCATTTCCGACAGCACGTGCCGCATCCGGATTTCCTATTGCAGCTGCTATTTCTTTATAACTTCTGGTTTCACCATATGGAATTTTTTTAAGTTCCTTCCACACTTTTTTTTGAAATTCACTGCCTTTTGGGTTTAAAGGTAAATCAAATGTCTTTCTTTTACCTGAAAAATATTCATCAAACTGTTTTACAACTGCTTTTATAACATCATTTTTTGCTGTTTGTATACCGGTTTTTTCTTTAAAACCGACAGACAAAAGACTGTTTTCATCCGCAGTTATGTATATATCACCTATTTTTGAATTATATTTATAACTAAATTCCATATTCAAATAATATCACATAATCCGGTATCATAAAATTTTGTTAGGACAGCATTTTGTAGTATCATTAAAGTTATGAATTATTTTGAGCGCGCAAAGAGATTCAGGGCGAAAAAAAAGCTCGGACAAAATTTTTTAATTGATGAAAATACAATTGAAACCATTCTGGATGTTTCAGATATTTCACAAAATGACACTGTTGTGGAAATAGGTGCGGGGCTTGGCTTTGTTACGGAACAGCTTGTTAAACTTGCTAAAAAAGTTTATGCCGTTGAACTTGATGAAGATATGGTTAATGAACTGGATAAAATTCCTGCGGCAAATTTAGAAATTATACATAAAGATATTTTAAAAACGGATTTATCTCAATTCGGACAGAATATAAAAGTTGTTGCAAATATTCCCTACTATATAACATCACCAATTCTGGCACATTTGCTGGGAGAAATTGATGACTTGGAAAATAAAAACAGAACTTCAATTTCTCAGATTGTGCTAATGGTGCAGTATGAAGTAGCAAAAAGGCTTATTGCAAATGAAAAATCGCCTTCTAAAGAATTTGGACTGCTGTCTATTCTTGCTCAATTTTGGGCTGATGTTGAATTTATAAAAAAAGTTCCGGCACACTCATTTTTCCCCGCGCCTAAAGTAGATTCCGCCGTTGTAAAATTATCAATAAGGCAAGAACCTCTGCTTAAATTATCAAACTACGAATTTTTCAGAAAAGTTATAAAAGCATGTTTTGCAACAAGAAGAAAAAATATAAAAAACTCTCTTATAAATGCTGGATTTGCCAAACATGCAGTTGAACAAACTCTAAAAGATTTGGATATAGCTGAAAATATACGCGGCGAATCTCTTTCTATTGCGCAAATGGGTATATTATCAGAAAAACTCAAGGAAAATTTATGAGAAAAATCAAAGTCAGAACCCCTGCAAAAATTAATTTGACACTTGAAGTTATAAACCGCAGAGATGATGGTTTTCATAATATTCAATCCATAATGCAAGCTGTAAATCTATATGATTATTTAACTTTTGAATTATTCGAATCCTCAGGCACAGCAGTTATAGAATTAAACGGAAATTCAAAAGAAATCCCTTATGACAGCAGCAATTTAATTTATAAAGCCGCAATTAAGTTTCTGGAAAAAACAAAAATAAACAACATAAAATTAAGAATATATATTGAGAAAAATATCCCCGCCGCAGCAGGGCTTGCAGGCGGAAGTTCCAATGCGGCAGGTACATTTTTTGCTTTAAATAAATTATTCGATAATATTTTAAGCAATAATGAACTTGATAAACTTTGCACATTGTTAGGTTCGGATTTGAATTTTTGTCTTAAAGGCGGCTGCGCACTATGTACTTCAAGAGGTGAAATAACCGAAAAACTGCCGTTTTATGAACAAAATATTTCCCTGATTAAGCCTAAAGATTTCGGCATAAGCGCAAAAGAAGCATATACGAAATTTGCTTTATTAAAGGATAAATCATATCCTGACAATACATCAAAATTAAAATACCTGCTTTCTGAAGGAAAATTTGATAAAACCCTTATATATAACAGCCTTGAGAAGGCATTGCTGCCCGATTATACAAAACTAAGAACAATTAAGAACAGAGTTAAAAATTCCCTGATGTCAGGAAGCGGCTCCACTTTCTTTGTTTTAGACAGTAAACTTGAAACTGATTTGGATAAATCAAATTATTATATTCGGGAAAACCTGAAAACAATAAATACGGGAGTTGAAGAAATAAATGACTGATATAATTACAACAGAAAAAATAAATCCGGATACCGTTAATATTGATATTTCATCATCTTATGAAATTGCCATGATGATAAACAATGAAGATTTAAAAGTTGCAAAAAAAATATCCGAAAACCTAAATTCCATAGCGGAGGCAATTGACACAATAAGCGAAAACTTTATAAAAGGCGGACGGTTGTTTTATTTTGGCGCAGGAACAAGCGGAAGACTTGGAGTATTAGATGCGTCTGAATGTCCTCCGACTTTTAATACAAATCCCGATATGGTGCAGGGAATAATCGCAGGCGGCGACAAAGCTTTAAGATTTGCAATTGAAGGAGCGGAAGACAGTATTGAACTTGCACGTCAGGACTTTGACAGATTAAATATAAATACAAATGATACGGTTGTTTCAATTTCTGCAAGCGGAAATGCAAATTATGCGATTGAAATTCTTAAACTTGCTAAAGATAAAAATATTAAAACAATAGCGATTACCTGTAATCCAAAAGCTAAAATGTCCTGCTTCGCCAATATTGTTATATGTATTGAAACAGGAGCTGAAGCCATAACCGGTTCTACAAGGATGAAAGCCGGAAGCGCACAAAAAATGGTGCTTAATATGCTCACAACAGGAGCTATGATAAAAATCGGCAAAGTTTATAAAAATTATATGATAGATGTAAAACCTACAAATATAAAACTTAAAAACCGTGCAAAGAGAATTGTATCTTCTATTGCAGAATGCAGCGAAAATGAAGCCGAAAAAATACTTCAGACAAACGGATATAAAGTGAAAGAAGCTGTTATTCAAATAAAATATTCTTTAACACTGCAAGAAGCAGTTGAACTTCTTAACAAACATAAAGGAGTTCTTCGAAAAGTCTTTGAAAATGTTAATTCAAATTAACAAAAGTTTATAATAACGCAAATTTAGACATTCCGGTTATTTGTACTTTGTAACAATAAAGGAATACTAAATGAAGATAAGCAGAATTGATTTTTCAATAACTGCACAAAATGCACATAAAAATTCGTTATACGGGATAAAAAAAGACAGTTTGCAATGCGATGTTTTTCAAAAATCGGAATTTAATCCCGTATCGCAATTAAATGACGGCTCATTGCAAAAAACAAACCGTGAGCCTTCTTTTAAAGGATTTTTTGAAAATCTTATAATGGATGAATTAATGTCTATTCTTGGAAAATCTTCTGATCCCGCCTTATTAAAACTTGGAGAAATTATAACACAAATCAAACGTGAATCCGAAATGTCTTTATACATAGAGACTCTTTCTGACAAAGAAATAAGAAAGAGTTTATTACAGTTAAGATATAAAAAAGTAGCGGAAATGAATAATGCCATACTTTATGATTCGGGCTTCGATCTGGATTTTATAAACAAAACATGTGAAGAAGCAAAAATAAACAATTTATTAGCTCTGGAACGTTTTATAAATGCTTATTATTCCAATCCGGATAATAAAAAAATATTTAAGGATCAAAGTATAGAAGCAATGAGGATATACGGACTGCTTGAATCAAAAAATGATTTTGCCCAATTCCCCGAATTATTATTATATCTATACAATCGCAGCGGGAAAGAAGGTATATCTGCGGGAGAAAAAATTAATACAACGCTAAATTTCTTAAAGAAAACAGGACTCAGAACATTCGCTGATTTTGATGAAAAATTTAAACATTTGAAATCAAAGTTCAACAATTTTGACGATATATCGGATAAAGTTGATGCAATTGAATATATGCAGGAAACTTATTCCGGAAAAATCTCGATATTAAATGATATTTTAAAGGCAAATCCTGAGCTTAAAGGAATTGATGCTGAAAAATCATATGCTTCCATTAATGATATAGTCGACTATTTTTATGAGAAAAATGACGGCAAAAGTCTTGACGGATTATCTGATATTATAATGTACGTTGTAAAACAAAACAAATTAAAATCTACCGGAATGAAATCTATATCAGATTCTTTTAACAACTTCCAAACTCCGGAAGATAAAATTGAATTTTTCCGTTTCCTTAAAGATTGTAACATTTCCATATCTGATTTTAATTCTTTGAGTGGAAACATAATTATATCAGATATTGATAATTTATCATTCTATATTAATAAAGATTATTTCACTGAATTTATAGAAGGAATACAGAACAACAGCAACAAAAACGGTTTCGATTTTTATAAACAATTTAAAGATATTATTAATGCATTATACGGAGAAGACGAAAATTCCGGAAATGTAGAAATGTTTATAAAGGTTGCTGATAAATTTAATCTTAAAAACTCAGATTCAGTATTAACCTTCTACAATAAAATGTCAAAAAGTAAAAAACGTACATTAACCTCTCAGGAAATTAAAGATTTTATTAATTTATTTTCATATGCCGATTTAAATAAACTCCCGAAGCAAACCAAATCATCTACTACCTCAACTGTTGATTATTTAAGAAAAGAAAAAGAACATTTTTCAGCTGTTAAAAAAGATATAGAAGAATTTTGCCGTAAAGACGAAACAGCAGCTTTCGCCGGTTTGTCTGCCCTTGAAATATATAAGAAATACCGTGATTTAATTGCAGAAAATCCGGATAAAACAATAGAAATTCTTCACAATATAACAAATTACGACATTCAAAATATAGAGCAATATAAACTTCATCAGCAGAAAATAGAACCTTTTGAAGCATTCTTTAAAAGCAGAGAAGACATGATTGAATTCTTTGCAAATAATAATATTAAATTCGGCGATGAACCGGAAGAACAGTTATATAGAAATAATTGCCTGCAAATATTTAATATGTTGTCCTCCGGACAAAATAAAGAAATATCTTTAAGAAGAATTAAATATTATGCAGAATCAGGATTCTTACTTAAATCACAAAACAAACTGCCGGAATTCATCAAAAAAATATCTGAAAATGAGATTCCGGAAGATATACTCTATATAATTGCAGATAGAAAAATATCATCTTTAAATACTCTTGAAAAATTCTTCAAACAATATCAATCTATAAATTCTTCAAGCGATAAAAACCTTATAGAATTTCTAAAACAGCTGCCTGAAAACATATCTTTTGATGATTGCATAAAAATACTTGAAACCATTCAGAATAAACTGAATAACTTAAATATTCCTGTTGAAATAAACAGTGATAATATAAACCTTATTAATATAAAAGATTTTATAAACACAAATGAAATTACCTCCGGACAAATTACGGCATTACTAAACAAAATATATACGGTTTCAGAAGAAACAAACTTTTTAAGTTCTATGGCTATATCAAATAAACAAAAAGAAAATAATTTTTCCGCATACCAAATTGCATTAGAATTAGCATTTAAATCAGAAAAATCCGTTGAATCATATCAGAATATATTAAGATTGATGGGACTTAATAAAAGTACATTAAATCTTCCGGAAGATTGTTCTTCTTATATATATGCCAACGCAATAGAAAAAGTATTACCCGAAAAATTTATTGATTTTGTAAATTCCGACGACTGGCTTGACTATGCAAATAATGCTTCTAAACTGCCAAATCTTATTCTTCATGCCCGATTAAGAGCCATTGACAGATTTGCTTTAAATGATACTGACAGCATAGAAACCCTATATACGGAAGAAACAAAAACGAAATTGCAGGATTTATTTAAAACTCTGTATACTGATTCTCCCGTTAATTTAAGAGGAAGCGATATCTCTAAACGCATTATAACGGATTTTGTCCATAAATCCAATATAATCGAAGCGGTATTCTCAAATAAAGGAGAAATGATTACTATAGTGCCGAAAAAACAAAAAGCTTAGTCTTCTTCTATATATGAAACAATTTTATTTATATTATTGTCAAATCCCGATACTTTCTGTATAAGCTCATTAACAGAAGCATTTATATTTTGCTGACCTGCCAGAGTTTCATTGGCTGAAGCGATTTGAGCAGCAATATAATTTAAAATATCCTTTACATCATACGCTTTATGTTCTTCACTCATAGACTCTATCAGTCTATCAAACTTGGTATTAAGAGTTTCTATTTTTTCCTCCAAATCATTAATTTGTTTAGACTGACGGTTAATTTTTTCCTGTAATAATGATTCAAGTTCAGAAAATTTTTGCCCGTTTTCTTCAATAATTTTATCAATTCTTTCGTTTAAAGAATCAATATCAGGGGTAAGAGCGGTATTGAGCTGTACTATAATACCCGTTAACAGGCTTTTTATCTCTGAAATTTCTTCTGATTTAAAACCCGAAAAAATATCTTCAAGATCATTTATTCTTTTAGCAATACCTGAAATTGCCTCTTTCATTTCATTTAATTCGGTTTTATTATCAGAAGTTTCCGGCTGTTGAGTATTTTGTGCTTTCAACTCAACTAAATCATTCTGCATTGTATTTAATAAGACACCTGTTGCATCAATCCACTCTGCAAGGTATATAAAAGCACTGTTTAAATTTTTGTTTGCATTTAAACTGCTGTGAAGTAATTTTACCATTTCGGTAATTTTTTCACCGAGAAGTGCAAATTTTAACTCGGGGTTAAATTCCTGCCTTTGTACATCCAATGCATTTATTGTATCTTTAAACATCTCAAGATATGTTTTAAATTCTTTGTTCGCATCATCTGCCGAAAGAATAAGTTTATTTGTTCTTATACTTATACTGGAAATATCATCATTTAATTCCGCAAAACGTTCTTTTAAAGAATTTATATCCTGAGATGTAATTTTAGTATTATCATCCAAAAATTTATGCAATTTAAGAAAATCGGATTCTATATCAAGCAATGTATATATGTATGATTCTGTATCATCATTCTTGGCAGTACTTGTTATAGTATGCAGTTCTCCGGATAAAGCCTCCAATTTATCTTTTAAATCAGGAACATCTTCAATAATTTTACCGGCATTAGCAAGGGTTTCCGTTATCTCATCTATTTTAACATTCAGATTATCGTTTGTCTGCGTAAATTTATTATCCAGTTCTTCGCTGCGGCGTGCAATTCCGTCAATTTTACTTACCCATTCATTCAATAATCCTATATTTTCATAAATTAAATCTATTTTTGAAGAAATAAAATCATCTTCAAAAACAGTATTAATAGAAGAAACTTTATCCGAGATAGAATCTACTTTATCTGCCCATTCATTAATAAAAGAAACTTTATCGGAAATAATATCTACTTTATTTGCCCATTCATTAATTGCAGAAAGATTTTCATAAACTATATCCATTTTATTTGAAAGATCTTCAAAATCCAGATCTTCGGAAAATGAAGAATCCAACCGTTCTTTGATTGCGGAAATAGCATTTGTAATATTTCTGGTATCTTCCATACAAGAGCTCAAAGAAGCAATTTTAGACTGCATATCGGACATTGAGCCGTCAACATTGTCTATTTTCATTGTCCAGTTATTTAAAGCAGATATATTCTCATAAATAATATCCACTTTTTCGGCAACATCATCAAAGTCAATGCTTGCCCCTAATCTTGCATAAACATTTTCAATTGATTTATTTAAAAAACCAACCTTTTCTATCCAGGCATGGATAATATTTAAACTGTCATATATCTCGCCGATTTTAGAAATTTGATTACCAAAATCCGTATTTTTAAAATTTTCAAACCTGACCTGCAGTTCCTTTATTAAAACATTTGTCTGCTTAATACTTTTTTGGTTTACACTGTTAAGATCCGACATAATAGCACCGATATCATCAATATTCGGTGTATTTTCCGTTTTTTGGGAAAGCTGTTCGATATATGAAGTGAGACTTTTATGCAGATTTTCAAGCTGCATTTCCACCTGTTTTATATTTTCCGAATAGTCAACCGTATTAGAATTTTCTTTTAATGCAGCAAGCTCGTTAAAAATATTTTCATTGGTTTTAAGCGCCAAATCCAGCTGCTGTTTTTGAAACTCTTCAAATTCCGCGCTGGTAAGTGCAAGGTTTTGTACATTCTGCAAATTTTCAAGATGCTGCCCGACTTGCTGCGATGATTCTTTCAATTCGTTTATATCATTATACAAATCTTTTAAAAGAGTCTCATTGCAGCTATCTACCTGAAACGCTATATTTTCTAATTTTTCTTTTATTTCCTGAAAATTTAATTTAGACTGCGTATCAGTAATCAAATTTTCAATAGATTCAACAGAATTTTTAATATCCAGAATATCTATCTCTTTAATTGAATCAATATTATTAATTTTTTCACAAACTTCTTCTAAAATTTCTTCATAATTGTTATCAGCAGACATTTCGCACTCTCTATTTTATGTTTTATTAATTCTTATTTTAGCAAACATAATGGATTACTGTATAGTTTACAGCTTTATTTTTTCAATAAAAAAACACTGGTATTCAAAAGCCCCGTCATTAGTACATTTTGAAAAAGATAAATATTACAAATGTTAAGTTTATTATGAAATGAAATTCTTTATTTTTAATAAGTCCTGTTTTGTAAGCCATCTGGGAGAGCCTTCTTTTTCGGAATGATTTCTTAAAAGATAAGACGGATGAAAAATAACCGTAGTATCAATGTTATCAAATAACTTAAACCATTGTCCGCGTATTCGGGAAATTTTTATTTTATTTCCAAGAAATGATTTTGCACTTGTAGCACCGCAAAGGACAATAAGCTTAGGATTAACAATTTTAATTTGCGAAAGCAGAAATTGTTCACAAATCTTTTTTTCTTCATCTGTCGGAACCCTGTTTTCAGGCGGTCTGCACTTAACTGTATTGCAGATATAAAAATCATTTTGCCTTGATAATCCGCTTTCTTCTATTAGATTTGTCAAAAGTTTACCTGCTCTTCCTACAAAAGGAATACCCGTAGCATCTTCATCAGCCCCCGGCGCTTCACCAATCAAAAGAATTTTAGCTTCCAGATTGCCATCTGAAAATACAATATTATTTCTGGTTCTGCCCAGAGCGCAGTTATAGCATTTTTCGCATTTTTGTTTTAATTCTTTTAATTCATCCTGTTTCGTTTTCAGCATATTCCGCTCCTAAATTCTCCGGTATTTATTGTACATTAGTTCTAATAACAATACAAATAAGATATTAGCTTTTTTAAACAAAAGTATAACTAACAAAAATAGTTATTAAGTCCAATGAAGAAGCTAGGCAAATATTTTATTATAAGAGAGTAAATCCTCAACTCTTCTGATTGCTTATTCTTAGTGCTCATTCCCTTCTTTTTTAAGAAGGGTTTTTTTTATTATGGATTTTTTGTTTTATTTTTTGCTAATTTCCATAGTTCATCCCACTCTTCAAGAGTAAGATGTTCAAGATTTTTACGGGCAGCCTCCTCCATCGAACGAAATCTTTTTACAAATTTTTTATTAGCTTTTAGAAGTGCCTGTTCCGCATCTATTTTATTCCATCTTGCAAGATTAACAACGGCAAAAAGAATATCTCCAAGCTCCTCTTCTTTTTCCTCCGGCGTTTTTGCCGTTTTAAATTCTTCAATTTCCGATAATACACAATTAAATAAAGAATCTTCATCCGGCCATTCGAACCCGACTTTTACTGCTTTTTTACTTATTTTCTGGGCGCTCATTAAAGCGGATTGAGCTTTCGAAATACCATCCATAACAGAAGTTCTGTGCGGCTTTTCCTCTTTTTTCAATTCCTCCCAATTATCAAGTATTTCATCGGTTGAGTTAACTTTAATATTGCCAAAAACATGAGGATGTCTATGAATCAGTTTGTCTGATATACCTTTAGCCACATCCTCTATATTAAATCTATTTTCTTCTTTTGCTATTTGGGAGTGGAGAACTACCTGTAACAGGACATCGCCGAGTTCTTCCTGCAAATGTTTTGAATCATTATCATCTATTGCATCCACTGTTTCATAGGCTTCTTCCAGCATATTACGTCTTAGAGAAGAATGCGTTTGTTCTCTGTCCCAGCTGCATCCGTTTTCGCCGCGCAATATACTTATAATTTCTATTAATCTTTCCATATTCGGGTAATTCATAACTACCTCACCATTTGATCAACGGTCATTATCAAAATACCCTGACCGCCAAGTTTTTTTAATTTATCTATGCTGTCAAAAACTTTATCTGCATCCACCACAACATGCATAACAACATGCTCATTATCACCGGCAAGAGTCATAATGGTCGGCGAAGACAACCCCGGAAGAAAAGTCCTTATTTCATCAATTGATTTTTTAGGAATATGCGCCATCAGATATTTTTTCTCACGGGCATCAATCACGGATTTTAAAGCCCTTAAAACAACCTGTGTTCTTTCTTTCTTTTCTTCATTAAGATTTCGATTGGCAATTACTATGGCCGTTGATTCCAGAATTTTATCAATAATCCTTAATTTATTTGATTTTAATGTAGCACCTGACGATGTAATATCAACCACAACATCAGACAGCCCGAGCCTGGGGGTAATCTCGGTTGCTCCAGAAACTTCAATAATTTTAGGTTTTTTCCCGAGTTTCTCAAAATATTCCTTTGCTATATTGGGGAAAGATGTTGCAATTTTCAAATTTTCAGGAAGTTCTTCAGGTTTTGTGAATGTATCTTCTTCTTTCACTGCAACAACCATTTCACAGTAGCCAAAATCTAAATCCATTATTTTATCTACATCAGATTTTAATTCGGTTAAAATATCAAACCCGGTAAAACCTATATCCGCAATCCCGTTTTCCACAATCATCGGAATATCCTGCGTTCTGAGAAATATAATTGAATATTTCTTATCTTTTGTTGTAACCTGCAAAGTTCGTTCATCTTTTGACGGAAAAACAAGCCCTGCACAATTTAATAAATCATATATCTTTTCAGATAATCTGCCTTTATTCGGTATTGCTATTTTTAACATATCCATATTCTTATTCCTTGTTTTTAATTAGAAATCTTCTTCTTTTATTGTAATTACAATATCACTTGTATTACAAAAGTTTCTTACCGGATTATGAACATAATGAAAACCCGATACCTCTGGTATTTTATCCCGAATAGCCTTTATTATATCATTTGAGACCTGTGTATTATAGCCTACAATTTCGGATTTTTCTATAAGAGAAGATCTTCCTATACAATTTACATCATAACCCAGAGTTTTAAGCTGTTCTTTTATCCCGTATGCTTCAATTTCTTTGCCCCTTGCATACATAATACCGACAGATATATCATCTTTTGACAATTCTGTTTTTTTTCTGTAAATTAGCCTGTTTATAACCTGCTGGGTTTTATCGGGATCCAGTATCCAATAGCTTATCATTCCCTTTTTGTTGGGCGCCCCGGGAAGCATAACAAATTCCACCTTATTAAGATCAATTTCTCTGGCTGCTGCAGCATACTGCGACATCTGGTAAAGATTCAAATCAGTTCTTGTATATAAACTTGCTATCTTTAAAGCATCAGGAATTTTTCTTATTGTATCCGGTGATTTTATTTGTTCTATTAAAGCTTTAATAAACTTTTGCTGTCTGTGAACTCTGCCGATATCGCCATGCATATCCTTCCTGAATCTAAGATATTGTTCTGCCTGTTCACCATTTAAAACATAATCTCCTTTATTAAAATCAATATGAAGATTTCCGGAATAATCGTGATAATGCATACTCTGATCAATATGAATAGGAACACCGCCTATTGTATCAATTAATTTGCGCACCCCTTCAGCATTTACAATAATATAATTATGAATTCTTATACCTAAAGTTTCTTCTATTGTCTTTTTTGTAAGTTCAATACCGCCTATTGCATAAGCAGCATTGATTTTTTGAATACCATGTTCTTCAGCCAGATATACTTTACTATCTCTGGGGATTGATATTGCATTAATACTTTTCCCGTTCATATCCACATTAACTATTATAATAGTATCAGAACGAACTCCCGAAAACGGAAGAGTATTAGGACCGTTTGAATCAACACCGAGAACCAGAATGTTTTGATAACGGCTGAGCATTTTAAAATTAAATTTTGACGGTGTTAAATCAAGCTTTTTATCAGATTTCACTCCTAAAAGTTTTGTATCGGTAAAACTTTCAATTATAGTAGAAAGTTCATTATAATTATTCACTATAAACATTACAAAAGTAATCAAAAGAACCAGAAAAAATGATACAAAAATAACTCTTAATGTAATAATAAGCTTACTTTCTCCATATTCTTTATTTTCCTTGTATTTTAAGAAAATGCTGTATTGCTCATCTTTATCTTTTAATTCTGTCATTATATCAAATCCTCTGCTTGTACCATTTTACTTCAAAAACCATAAAATGAGTATATACAACCGTCTAATTTACAATTTTTGGTTGAATATATAATTCTTTTATGATTTGATTTAAATATGGAAAAGAGCTGTATAGTAGATAATGCCGAAAAAAAAGTTTTAGATTATTTCAAAATTGTTGATGAAATAAAAGAATATAATCAGGAAAAAGTTTTAAAAGCATTTTGCAAAAATAAAATAGGATTGGAACATTTTGCTACCGTATCCGGATACGGACATGATGATATGGGGCGTGAGGCTTTAGACAGAGTATTTGCAGATGTTTTTAAAGCCGAAAAAGCTATTGTAAGAAACCATTTTGTATCGGGAACCCATACTTTATGCTGCTGTTTATTCGGGAATTTAAGGTACGGAGAAAAACTTGTATCAGTTGCAGGCGCACCCTATGACACAATGGAAGAAGTTATAGGAAAACGCGGTGATAAAAGAGCTTCTTTAATCGGGCATGGTATTTTATATGAAGAAATTCCTCTGTTAAATGAAACAGATGTTGATTTTGCGGGCATAAAAAATAAAATCGATAAATCCGTAAATATGGTTCTTATACAGCGTTCGCGGGGATATTCTTTAAGAAAATCACTAAATATAGAAACTATAAAAAAAATAGTTGAAATTGTAAAAAACAATAATCCTGAATGTATATGTTTTGTAGATAACTGCTACGGGGAATTTGTCGAAAAATATGAACCGTTAGAAGCCGGAGCTGATTTAATAGCAGGTTCTTTAATAAAAAATCCCGGCGGCGGCATTGTAGAAGCGGGCGGCTACATAGCAGGAAAAGAAGAATATGTTAATCAGGCGGCATACAGATTAACTGCTCCCGGAATAGGCTCCGAGGGCGGTGCTATGCTGAATCAATCCAGATTAATTTTTCAGGGACTGTTTATGGCTCCTTCCATTGTAGCGGAAGCTGTCAAAGGTGCAATTCTGGCTTCACGGGTTTTTGAAGATATAGGTTTTATATCTACACCAAAACCCGATGAAATAAGAACAGATTTAATACAAACAATAAAATTCGGCTCACCCGAACCGTTATTGGAATTTTGCAAAACACTTCAAATGTATTCACCGGTTGAATCTTATTTAACGCCAATTCCTGACGATGTTCCGGGGTATGATAATAAACTGATAATGGCAGGCGGTTCTTTCATTGAAGGCTCGACCATAGAGCTTTCGGCAGACGGACCTTTGCGCCCGCCTTATGCAGCTTATATGCAGGGCGGTTTGAATTATGCACACGTTAAGATAGCTCTTAAAGGCATTGTAGAAAGATTAGTCAAATAAATTATGCAATAAGATTTAGTTTTTGACCTGTTTGTCCGTTCTGTCCTTTATAGCTTTCAGCCTGACTTTTTATTTCTCTTGCTTCTGCTGCAACTCTATAATCTTGCTCAGACGGATCTGAAGGAGCCATAGCCGCATTTATTACCGTATCTGCATGCTCTATGGTTTTATCGGGATTATTTTTATCAAGGACAGGCATCTGAATATCAACATGCCCGCCGGTCGGTATACCCTGCGCATTTTTTTCTATTACAATGGAACCGCCCAGAGAACCCGCAGCTCTTTTATGATCCTGCTCATGAGCATATATTTCATTATAACGCTGTTTTATTATGTCCTGTTTCTGCTGCCGGTATAAATTTGAACCAAACCCCAAAGAATTAATCATTGAACACATCCTTTTCTGCTATAATTATAGCAGATTTATACCGTATTCTCAATCCTATTATGAAAAATTATTACAATGAATTATATTTTCTGAAAAATATAAATATATTCATGTTTAAAAATATAGAAGCCTCCGTTTAAGGCTCTATAACGCCAGAGATTTGCCGTTTTTCCTTTTGCTCTTTCATTTCCTTCCATATTTTTTACAATAACAGCCTTCATTTTAAATCCGGTATCGCGCATTATAGCGGAACAGTCAGCACCTAACGGAACAATCTCGCCTTTCGCATATTTATCACCGATGATTAATGCGGCAAATCTGCCTTTTTCAAGCATATCATACCCGTTTTTTGCAACTTTTCCGAACAGATTATAAAACTCTGCCGTTGAAGCACAATTAGATAAATCTTCCTTTCTGTCGGAAAATTTAATTATATCATCATACGGCGGATGAAGCACAAGAAATTGTGCCTTATCACGGCGCATAATATCAAGTCTTGTCTGTATCTTTTCTTTTACTTCTTCTGAGGCACTGTCCGAACATATTAAATTGACACTTGTAACTAACTCTTTTGGGGTAAATTTATTTCTTACTATTTCAACTTGTTCGGGTTTTAATTCAACACCTATACATCTTCTGCCCATATTGACCGCTTCTATTGCAGAAGTTCCGGAACCTAAGAATAAATCTAAAACAACATCATTTCTTTTAGTAAATCTTTCATATAATTGCTGTGCAATTTGAGGAATGTAATTTCCGTGATATTCATTACTGTGTCCGTGAGATTTATCTCTTGACGGAAATTCCCACCAGGTATCGGTTTTTATATGACTGTATTCTTTCCAGCTGTTTAAATCAATATCACTGTACGGTTTTGTTTTTACTTCTTTTACAATTCTAAGATCAGGTTTTTTCTCCTGTATTTTAATCTTTTTTGTATTAAGACCTTTTACCATAATCCCTCAAACAATTATTATATCTGTTTGTTTAGTATATTAAATTTTGAATATTTTCATATCATATAAATTAATGATTTATTTCCCGAAGTTGAAAAATTGTTATAAAACCTTAAAATACAAACAAAATCCGGTTTTTTCTTTTTTTCGGAAAATACAACATATAAATGATGTCTCCGCATGTAAAAAAATATATTGTATTTTTGAGTAATAAAGATTAGGGTGAAGAATGACAGCTTTAACATCTGATAAAAATACAAAAGCAGCAGGTCAGAATAATCTTTTTAAAGATTATTCCTGGTTTTGGGCTAATATATTTCAGAAAGTTAAAAAAGCATCGCTTAATTTTTTTCAAAAAGATTTTGAATTCAGGTTTATGGGTATTTCGCTGGAGGATAACATTTTATTTTATGGTGATGAATACTTTGTAAATAAAATACCCGTTACAAAAAACAGTGATATAAAAGTAAAAATATCGGGAAGTCTGGTTTCATTTTTTCTCGATAATGCATTGGGACTGAGTGAAAATCCGTTTACACTCAGTAAACTTACAGATATTGAAGCAATACTCATTAAATCATATACGGCATATTTATATAAAAACATAGAAGAATCTTTAAATAAAGCCGAAATGAGCAAGAAAACATTACAAAATTCCAAAGATTACAATATTACTTTTTTTGTGAGAAATAATAAGCAGCACGAAGGGAAAATTATCATAACAATTCCGGGTTGTATAATTCCGGATATTGAACCTGAAAAAGACACTGAACATTTTTCGATTTCCGATTTTAAAACAGCACCGGTAAATGTCAGTTTATGTGTAGGAACGGCAAAAACAGCATTAAATGATATAAAAAACATAGAAGACGGTGACATTATTGTTCTGGACAACAGCGATATTAACAATATGTATGTTCAATGGGGAGAAAATAAAGTAAAATTCAGGATTAATCCAAACCCTTCATTAATAATAAATATTGACAATAACGGAGGCAATGAAATGGAAGAAGAAACAAGTGCAAAATCGCAGAATATGTGGGATTCGATTCTTGTTGATATCATTGCGGAATTTGATAATGTTAAGCTTACTCTCGGAGAATTAAAACAAATTTCAGAAGGGCTTGTAATTGATGTAGGTTCCGTATATGACAACAAAATCAAATTGAGGGTCGAAAATCAGATTATAGCGACAGGTGAACTGGTTATATTAAATGACAGATACGGAGTAAGAATTGAAAGTGTAAAGAAGAGCAAAGAAACTCCAAAACCGGAGCAAAAAGCCCCGGCACAGCAAAAACCATCTGCACCCCAGACAGCAAATCCGGCAGCTGCCGCAAAACCGACAGCCAAACCGGCTGCAAAACCAGCAGCAAGACCGGCAGCAAAGCCGGCTGCGACAAAACAAACTGCGGCAAACACCCCAACACAGAATAATGCCGACGAGAATTTTGATTACAGCGATTTTGAAATTGAAGATGAAAGTATTTAGAGGTTATTATGAACAGTTATTTAATACATTTTGCGGCATATATATTTGCAATGATAGGTTTTATCGTTGTTATGCTGTTTATTTACAAAAAGTCAATGTATTCTTCGGCAAATAATCAAAATAAAGATTTCTTGAAAATTGAAAACTCAATTAAATTATCTCCGGTAAAAACAATTTACGTACTGAAAGCCGGAAATGAAAGATTTTTGATTGCTGCAGATAACACAAACACTACATTTCTTTCAAAGCTTCAAGATAATAACAGCATAAACATTAATGAACTAAAAGTAAACAGTGAAAAAATAACAGAATTTGCTCCGGCAAGAAAACTTATAAAAAAATAAACAGAGGTTAAAAATGGATTCAGTTTTAAAAGATTTAAGTCCCGTATTACAATTATTGATAGTAATGGCTATATTCTCATTTCTGCCCTTTATGTTTGTATGTATGACAAGTTTTATGAGATATGCCATTGTATTCGGTTTCTTAAAACAGGCGCTCGGAGCACAGCAGATACCTCCGGCCATTATACTCGTCGGGCTTTCTATTATATTAACTTTCTATACAATGGGACCTGTTTTTCAACAAATGTATGAAGTCGGTTCAAAGCCTTATAATGAATCAGGTTCTATGGTGCTTGCAATCAGCGAGGGCTCAAAACCTTTAAAAGAATTTATGCTTAAACAGACAAGAGAAAAAGATCTTGCTTTCTTTGTCCAGCTTACAAGGAAGGAAGCTCCTGCTTCAATTGAAGATGTTACAATATGGGAAGTAGCTCCCGCATATATATTAAGCGAGCTTAAAACAGCATTCGAAATAAGTTTTATTATATTTGTACCGTTTATAGTTTTAGACCTAATTGTTGCAAACGTACTTCTGGCACTGGGTATGTTTATGCTGTCGCCTACAATTATTTCACTGCCGTTCAAACTTCTGATATTTATAGCGGTTGACGGCTGGAGTCTAATTGTAAACGGGCTGGTAGGAAGTTTTAATTAAGGAATTAAATAATGGATTTTTTAATAGAATATTTTGCAAAGGGACTAATGACAATGCTTATGATAGCAATGCCCTGCGTGCTTACAGCAGCCGCAATCGGTTTAGTTGTAGGCATTTTGCAGGCTGTAACACAGGTTCAGGAACAGACAATAGCTGCCGCACCGAAAATATTTGCAGTTTTTCTTGTTATCATTCTGCTCGGTACGGTTTATATTAAACTTCTAAGCAATTTATTCAATGAAGGTGCAGTTATCGCATTTGATGTTATTCCTAAATCAGACGAGTTTGTCCTGCCTGCCGGATACTATAATTATACAAAGCCGTTTATTGACGAAATGAAGACGGATACAAAAAAAGATATGACACCTATGAACAGGATTTTAAATGATGCATTAACTCCGCAGGGAATCAATCAAAAAAATAAATTTAATTTTTCCCGCACGAGCGGTGCTAAAGAAGTCCCGGCTCCTAATCTTGTCGAGAGAAAGACAATTATGGAGAATAACAGATGAAAAAATTAATCACGGCAATATTAATTATCATATCAGCGGCTCAAGCAGGATTATGTTCCTTGCAGACTGATGAAATTAACATTTTTAATTTAAAGAAAAATAATATGTATATTATAAACTTCGGAACCAAAATAACTAATGTCAGCATTTCCGACAAGAAAATACTTGATATAACACCTGTTACTTCTTTAATCAACGACAAAGAACAATTATTTATAGATGCAAAAGAAAACGGTGTCTGTGATGTTATTATTAATACAGAAAAAGAAGAATACAAAATAAGATTTGTAACAGGTCCCGCATTTCAGGAAAACAAAGAAAGTTTAACGGAAATAGATATTCCGGTTGCCTATAATAAAGAGACTAAATAATGTTAGATGCAATAATAAATGAATTTCCTAAATACTTTCCGGAAGTTAATAATATAATCACTGCCGGAATACCTGTTTTTGCAAGAGTTGCTGGACTGATGAGAACAACTCCTTTTCTGCAGAGAAGCGAAATTCCAATGATTGCTAAAGTCGGTTTTTCTTTGATATTTACAATAATATTATCAATGCTGCTGCGTCCTGCGCCTCCTTCAGGCGAAGTATCCATGGTTTATTCAATAATAATAAACTATCTTTGCGGAGCATTAATAGGATTTATAGTAAACTGTATAGTTAAAGTAGTAGAAAGCGGCGGAGATATGATTAATATGCAAATGGGCGTATCCTCCGCAACAATTATGGATCCCACGACCTCGGCCCAGGTTTCCATAATGGGCAGAATTTTCGGGCTTCTCGGCATTTTAATCTTTTTATATATCGGCGGTGCTTACTGGACTTTTAACGCTCTTATAAGAAGTTTTGACATTTTTCCCGTATACAGTGTTTTTGTTCCTATTGATGAGATAATAAACATGCCGTATCTGGTCAAAATAACATCAAATGTTTTGTATATAGGTCTGCAGATAGCAGGCCCCGTTCTTATTGCTACACTGGGGCAGGATATTATTCTCGGGATAATTTCCAAAACCGCACCTCAGGTTAATGTATTCCAGATGAGTTTCTTATTTAAGCCCTGTTTGGGCGCTGCTATTTTAATAATTGTAATGCCTTCAATATTTAATGTCCTATGTGACTTTTTCTTGTCTTTTTCAAATATATTTTGATATCTAAAACTCCTGATAATACCGGATTGCGTTTCTCTTACCCGTTCTAAAGACTATTTTTCAAGTTTTCTTGCTTTTATTTCCGCAATTTTTACTTTTATATCCGCTGCCGCTTTTAGTTCCAATCGCCTTATCTCTTCAAATATAGGACGCATTACGAGATTAACATCATCAACATTTATATTTGTCCCAATTAATAAATCTTTTTGTTTTTGTACTTCTTTTTCTGATTCGATTAAAATATTAAGAACTTCATCTATCTCTTCTTTAGTAAACCCTATCTTTGAAAGGTTTTGTTTCATTGTTTCTTTAATTTTTTCGCGCTCTGCATTTATTTTTGTCGTAGTATCTTCTTCGATTATTCCTAGTTTTTCACCGATTTTTTTAAAAATTTCCATAATAAAATCCTTTATTTTACTTCAAAATTCTTTACTCTGTTAACTCCATATTTACATATATACAGAAATAACCATTCCCGGTATCTTATATACATCCACAAAGGATTTTTATATGCTTTCGCGCACTCTTGTATACAATAATCTAAAATGGTTTTAAGTTCTCTTTTGTTCATTCCTATACAATCAAAATTAATATTGGGAGAAAATTCTTCTTCAGCGGGATAAATTTTTGTTATTCCGTATTTTTGGGGATTTTGAGCTAATTTTGCATGCCTGCCCATAGTAAATACACTTCTGCCGTATGAGTGTATTACATCATTTTTATCAACAAGCATTTTTACTGTCATTTTAGCATCTTCAACTGTTTCTGTCGGAAAACCGAAAAAAATAAACGCAAAATTCCATATTCCGGCATTTTTTGCATTTTCTAAAATTTCAAATCTTTTATCTAAATCTATACCCTTATTAATCAATTCCAATACTTTTCTTGATCCGGATTCCAATCCCCAGAGAATCATTCTTAAACCGGCTTTATAAGCATTATTCAGTATCTCTTGAGAAAATGCTGTTTCCAGTCTTGCATCACAGAAAAATTCTATGTTTATATTATTTGATAAAAGTTTATTTGAAAAATCCTGTAAATATGTCGGAGAAACAGACTCATCTATAAACTCAAAACCGGTTATATCATATTTTTCGTTTAATTCTTTTATTTCATTTATTACTTTATCGGAATTTTTTAAATTGAAATTTTGTCCGAAGTCCTGATCGCAAAAACTGCATTTCCCCCAATAACAGCCTCTTGATGTTTGATAGGGTAAAACTATTTTAGGCGTAAAATATTTTGAAAAATTATAATCATCAAGATTTAAATTAGCCATTTTATCCAGTTTAATCGGCGTCATTTTATCATTTTTTATTACAATCCCATTCTTTTTAAATAAAAAATTGGGTACTTTTTCTATCGGAATTTCTCCATTTATGAATTTTGCAACTTCTATAATAGGACCTTCTCCTTCTTCTATTGATACACTATCTGCGTATATATCAAAGAAGTCCGGGTGATTTTTCAGTTCATCTGCTATTCTTCCAAAAAAATTTCCGCCTATATTGATGTGTGCTTTTGTTCTTTCTTTTAATAATTTTGTTAATGTCAATCCTGATATTATTTGGCTTGAAGAATTTAAGGAAATTGCTATAAACTCCGCATGTTTGTCAATTATTTTGCTTATATTTTTCAGATAATATTCTTTAAAAATATTTGTTTCCTGATCATTTACAAAATAATTTATATTCTGAAAATTAAATTTAAAAAACGGATTACTAACCCCTTCAAACCCTATTTTCATAGGAGAATATGGCAGCGATATTATTTCTAATGCCTTATCAATCACATTAAGCGACCTTATTAATATTTCAGGGTTGTAAAAATTGTCATTCCTAAGATTATTTTTTGCATTTTCTACCAGCAAAGGAATTTGTACTAAATAATTTTCATGATTTTCAATGTATTTTTTTATAGCATTATATTTATATAATATAATTTGTTCATCTAATGTATAATCATTGGCTGTTTTATTTGGCGAAAATATATCCGGAATTTTTTTTTTAAATTTTTCATATTTTAATTTAGTGGTTTGAACAGACTTTTCAATATTATCCTTTGTTAATATATCGTTAAAGAATTCTATATTCAAATCAAAAGCCTGAGCAGAAAATCCGTTTGCTTTTAATTGTCCAATCAGAGAAGGCAAAGCATAATGAGGACTTATTGGAGTCCATTGCGGCGGAAAAATTAACAGCAATTTTTTTATGTTTTTTTCTATCATCCATATTTAATATCACATATTTCTTTAATTTTTACAATACCAAAATGTAACAAATATTAACAAAATATATAAAAAGTATGTGTGCCAGAGCAATTATGAGAAAAAAAATTACTTTATACAAATACGGGATAATAATACAGATAAAAGAGGGAGAAGAAAATATGTCTAACATTACTAATTACAGTGACTTTATCGCAAATTTACAAAATGCAGGACTAAAGACCACAAGTATAAGAGAAGGAAAAGAAGCAAATTTTGCAGATTACGGAAATGCATTATCATCTGATTTACAGCAGCAAATATTAGACAGTTTTGACTGTGAACAAGATTATATCTTACAGCAGGAAATCGCAAGTTTATTTACCGGAAAAAATTATATAAATAGCGGAAATTTTCAATCAGCTTGTAAACAATTAGGATTATCAGTAGAAGTTTCATATCAGAAAACAAGCTATATTCCTGATTATAAAAATGGCAATTTTTCAAATAGTGTATCAAATGGTAGTATAGCTGTTTATACTATATCTGATGGTATGGGCGGTGAAATAAAAATCGCAGATGCAAACGGTAATGGTGCATTAGAAACAGAAGAATTATTTATGAACCAAATACTTGGTGATATAAATAGTGAAATAGGTAAAATAGAACCGTCAGGAGTCGCTAATATAGAAGCTTCTTCAGAAAGCAATCCGCTCTCTTCCGAAAAAGAAGAAGAAAAAATCACACAAACAGATTTCAATAAAGAAGTTGAAAAGAGTATGAAGAAAGGCAAAGAAGAGTTTGAAGCTGTATTTGATGCTTGTTTAAAACTTGGTGTTATGATGTCATATACAGGAACTTATCAGATGGCAGAAGATGAAGAATTTTCAACACTATTGTAAATATACTCTGACATAAACATAATAAAACTAATTAAAAATACCGCAATTACATAAGCTGCGGTATTTTTAATTAGTTTTA
>CALUSW010000027.1 GCA_944323535.1 Candidatus Gastranaerophilales bacterium
CTTATAAACCTGTTTACATTTTCTTATTGTGTTTCATTGTATAAATGAAAGTTTTTTTATAAAATAAAGTTATGAATAATATAAATATTTGTTTTACATGTGATAATACATATTCACAATATGCTGGTGTTACAATTGCCTCTATTTTAAAAAATGCGGCAGCAGATGATAATTTATCATTTTATATAATTTCTTACGATATTTCAGAGGACAATAAAAACAAAATACTTAATTTGAAAAATATAAAAAATTGTAATATTACATTTATAACTCCTGCAGCTGATTTGTTTTGTGAATTTGAAGGAATTAAAACAATTGATTACCTGCCCCTTGTTTCATTTTTTCGATTAAAATTATCAAGTCTGCTTCCAAATATAGATAAGGTTATTTATCTCGATCCTGACATTATTGTTAATTTTAGCTTAGCCGGTTTATTTAATATAGATATTGATAACTATTATTGCGGCGGGGTCCTGGATATTAATCATAAAAAATTAGGAAAACAAATAAACTTAAAAACAGAAAATTCATATATAAACTCCGGAATGCTGCTTATTAATTTAAAAAAATGGCGGGATGAAAATGCAGAAAAACAATTTAATGAATGTGCAAAACATTATATTAAAGAAATTGCCTTCGGAGATCAGGATTTAATAAATATGTGTTTTGACGGAAAAATATTAATACTCGATTATAAATGGAATATGCAGGTTGTAAACTTATGCTGCCGTTCTGAGTTTACTGATAAATTTAATATAATTCATTATACCGGAAGTTCAAAACCTTGGAAATTCGGTTCTTATGTTCCTTTAAAAAAGTATTACTTTGAAGCGTTAAAACTTACCGGCTGGAAATTTCCAAACAAAAGACAACGCATGTTGTCAGAAATCTGCGGAATTTTATTATATTTAAAACAATATCCTTTTTTTATTTTCAGTCCGAATTTTATAAAAGCTCTTTTTACAAAATAATAAAATCATTTCAATGTAAAATAATTATAAAGATTTCACTTGATGTGGTGACTATAAGATTCTTTTATGATATACTTGTTTAATGAAAAGTGATATTAATTATCAAATTTATATTTTGTAGATAAGGGAGATGAAATGTTAAATCTTGCAATGGAGAGAGCATCGGAAACAAAAGATTTCAAGCCCGGAAAATGGCAGAGTGAAATAAACGTAAGAGATTTTATACAGAAAAATTATACCGTTTATGAAGGAGATGCAAGTTTTCTTGCTGAGCCTACAAAGGCAACGGTCAAATTATGGCAGAAATGCTGCGAGCTCTTAAAAGAAGAACATGATAAAGGCGGTGTTCTTGATATGGATACCAAAATTGTATCTTCTATTACCTCTCATGGAGCGGGATATATAGACAAAGAACTTGAAACCATTGTAGGATTGCAGACAGATGCGCCTTTAAAACGTTCAATGCAGCCATTTGGCGGAATTAGAATGGCAGAAACTGCCTGCAAATCATATGGTTATGAAGTTGATCCGGAAATTTCCGAAATTTTTACAAAATACAGAAAAACACATAATCAGGGAGTATTTGATGTTTATACTCCGGAAATGAAAGCGGCAAGACATTCCGCAATAATTACCGGACTGCCTGATGCATACGGAAGAGGCCGTATTATAGGCGACTACAGAAGAGTTGCACTTTACGGTATTGACCGTCTTATAGAAGATAAACAGGAACAGTTTAAATCTCTTGAAGGAGAAATGACCCCTGAAAGAATTCAATTAAGGGAAGAAATAACCGACCAGATAAGTGCTCTTAAAGATATGAAAAAACTCGGTCAAATATACGGATTTGATATATCGCAGCCTGCCAAAAATGCAAAAGAAGCTATTCAATGGCTCTATTTCGGATATTTGTCAGCAATAAAAGAGCAAAACGGCGCTGCAATGAGTATAGGCAGAACATCAACATTTCTGGATATATATATTGAAAGAGATTTAAGAAACGGAGTTATAACAGAAGAACAAGCTCAGGAAATGATTGACCATTTCATTATGAAGCTGAGACTTGTAAAATTTGCAAGAACTCCTGAATATAACGAACTGTTTTCCGGCGATCCTACATGGGTAACTGAATCGATAGGAGGCATGGGAATTGACGGAAGACCGCTTGTTACAAAAAATTCATTCAGATATCTGCACACTCTGGAAAATTTGGGAACAGCTCCCGAACCTAATTTAACCGTTCTCTGGTCAACAAGACTTCCGAGAGGATTTAAAGAATACTGTGCAAAAATTTCTATAGCAACTTCATCAGTTCAATATGAAAATGATGATTTAATGCGTGTTACACATGGTGATGATTATGCAATTGCCTGTTGTGTTTCTTCTATGGTAATAGGAAAAGAAATGCAGTTTTTCGGGGCGCGTGCAAATCTTGCGAAATGTCTTCTATATGCTATCAACGGAGGCGTTGATGAAAGATTAAAAGAACAAATAGGGCCTAAATACAGACCAATTACGTCAGAGTACCTTGATTTTGATGAAGTAATGGAAAAATATGAAGACATGATGGAATGGCTTGCAGGGCTTTACGTAAATACTTTAAATGTAATTCATTACATGCACGATAAATACTGCTATGAAAAAGCTCAAATGGCGCTTCACGACAGAGATGTAAAAAGATACTTTGCAACCGGTATCGCAGGGCTTTCAGTTGTTGCGGATTCTCTGTCGGCTATAAAATTTGCAAAAGTTAAAACTATAAGAGATGAAAACGGTATTGTTGTTGACTATGAAGTAGAAGGCGATTTCCCAAAATACGGCAATAATGATGACAGAGTTGATCAGTTAGCTGTAAATCTGGTTAAATCATTCATGGAAAAAATCAGAAAACATTATACTTACCGGAATTCAATACCTACAATGTCAATTTTAACAATAACTTCTAACGTTGTATACGGTAAAAAAACAGGTAATACTCCTGACGGAAGGAAAATGGGGATTCCGCTTGCTCCCGGTGCAAACCCGATGCATGGAAGAGATACAAACGGCGCGGTTGCTTCACTTGCATCTGTTGCAAAACTTCCGTTTGAAGATGCCCAGGACGGTATATCAAATACTTTTTCCATTATTCCTGATGCATTGGGAAAAGATGAAATATTTATGGGCGATTTGACAATTGATTTGGATTGCGGATGCTGCAGTGATAATTTAAATTAAAAGAAAGAGGTATTATATGGCAACAATGCAGGAAGAAAATTTAATAAATCTTTTGGACGGATATGTTGAAAAGGGCGGTCATCATTTAAATGTTAACGTGTTTAACCGTGAAACTCTTCTTGATGCACAAAAATATCCCGAAAGGTATCCGCAGCTGACAGTAAGAGTATCGGGATACGCAGTTAATTTTAATAAATTAACAAAAGAACAGCAGGATGACGTTATCTCAAGGACATTTCATTCTAAATTAGGTTAAAATATACCGCATTAACAATGTTGGAATTGTTTATTGTTGCGGCAGCAAATTTAGTTAATTTGCTGCCGCTTCTTTCATCTGTAATATAATAATAATATGACAGAAGAATTATTCGGAAATATTCATTCAATAGAAACATTGGGGACTGTAGACGGACCCGGAATAAGATTTGTTGTTTTTATGCAAGGGTGTCCTATGCGGTGTTTATATTGTCATAATCCTGACAGCTGGAGTATGTCTCAAAATAAGTTAATGACAGCTGATGAGATTTTAAAAAAATATGATGGTGTTAAAGAATTTTTGAGAAACGGCGGACTTACCCTTACGGGAGGAGAACCTCTTGTTCAAATTGATTTTGTCACGGAACTTTTTAAAAAAGCAAAAATAAAAAATATCCATACCGCGCTTGATACTTCAGGAATTGTATTCAATAAAGATAATATTTCTAAATTTGATGAATTAATTAAATATACTGATTTAGTACTTCTTGACATAAAACATATTGATGACAAGCAGCATCGAAAACTTACAGGATTTTCCAATAAAAATGTTCTTGATTTTGCGCAATATTTATCAAATAAAAATATTCCTGTCTGGATAAGGCATGTTGTTGTTCCTGAAATTACGGATATAGAAATTTACCTGGAAGAACTCGGTAAATTTCTTTCTTCATTGAATAATATTAAAGCTTTGGATATTTTGCCGTATCATAATATGGCTGAAATAAAATATAAAAACATGGGAATAGACTATCCTTTAAAAGGAACGCCGCAGTTGACAAAACAAGAAGCTATAAAGGCAAGAGAAATCATTTTAAAAGCATACAAAGAAAATAGATATAAGAGGGATGAAACTAAATAAGACTATAAGTATCATTAAAATATGCAGAATATGGAATGGTATCATAGTTTAAATAAACCTATTTTAAGTCCGCCGGATTGGGTTTTTGCGCCTGTATGGATAATACTGTACATAACAATTGCAATTTCTTTTGTTTTTTTCATAAAAAGCGGAATAAATAAAGAAAAAATTAAACCTTTAATATTTTTTTCAATTCAATTGATTTTAAATATAATATGGTCGCCTGTTTTTTTCGGATTAGAAAAAATAAGAACCGCAATGATAATTATTCTTGGAATTTGGATGTTCCTTCTTATTACGATAATTACTTTTTATAAACATTCTAAAATCGCTTCCATATTATTAATTCCGTATTTTATATGGACAACATTTGCAGTTTATTTGAATTTTGGAATATTAAGACTTAATTCTCAGGCATAAAAAGGCTTATCTTCAAAGATTTTTACCTGCCCTTTTGATGCCTCGAATACTGTTTTAGTTGCATAATCAACATAGTCTTTATATTTTTTCTTTTTTATTTTTTTATCATCAAGTATTTTAGAGACATCATCAAAATATTGGCGCATATATTTAATTCTATTGTCTTTATCTTCATTCAACCATTGCAAAAAGGATTTATTACTTTTCTGAGAATTACATGCATTATGCATAGCCATATAATTTGAAATGTCATTGTGATTATTATCTATATCATAAGCAATAATATGATCGGTATTGGCAACAGATGAAGTTAGAAACCTTAAAGCAATATCATATGATTTCCAGTCTTCATTATGTTTATTTTTACCGGAATATTTAACAATCCAGGCAGAATTCATATCCGAAGAAGTCGGGAATCCTTTTGCAATATTCTGTAATTTTTGATATTTTTTCGGATTTTTAATTTTAATTTTGCTTATTCTGTCTATCATTATTTTTCTTCTGAATGGAGCAGAAGCATTATTCTTTTTTATGATTTGTTGAAGAGATTTAAGTTTTGCGAGCAGTACTTTTTTCTCATCGTCAGGCAGTGTTTTTGCAAGTGATTTCATTTTTTTTACCTGCCTCATTTGAGCCTGTTGCAAAACCGGCATTTTGGTATCTCTTAAACTCACAAGAAGCGTTCTTATATCTTTTGACGCTCCTTTTTTTGCAGATATTCCCAATATTTCATCATATACACTCTCTTCAACGGGACGCATATATTCTCTGTATCTGCCAATATATTCAAGATACTCATCAGGACTACACCTGGATAATTCTTCTGTTATTTTTGAAATTTGGTTTTTTGTCAACATTTTTTTCCCGCAAGAAGGACATGTTATATCAGGGAATCTGCATATAGCAAAATCTCCCGATTTTTCAGCAAGATTCTTCTTATCAGTTCCGTTTGTCCTTTTTGTTGAAGAAGTAAAACTTATATTATTATAAATAAATCCGGGGAATATAAATTCTGCCGGATTATTCTTTTCTGCATTACATTTGCCGGATAAAAAATATTTATTCTCCGGCTGTATTTTTTTACCAGAATATGCATAACATGTAATCGGATGTATTTTCATTTCGTTCTCATTACAATACCATTTATATAAAACTCTAAGTCATGTTTTTTTGTCAATTCTGATTAAAAAATGTAAATTTAATTTTTTCGGATTAAAAATTTTACTTTTTTCATTATTATTGCAGTTTTTTTATGTTTTTGATATTAAAATATAAGAAAATGTATTAAAAATCTCTCAAATATTAAAAAAAATTCTTAATTTTTTTCTTATATCCAATTTTTAAAAAGCAAAAAAAATTGTTTTTAAATATTAAATTGGTATGATTGCTAAAAGGCGGCATGTCAAAAGGTAAGTTAAAGTGAAAGTATCAGAAACAGACAGATTTAAAACTCTAACGCCAAAACAAAATAACAATAACAGATTAGGGATAGTAAAAAATCAAAATCAAAAAAATAAAAATACCGCAAGTTTTAAGGGCGGAGCGGTTGATGCTGCATTTAATATATTGGATAAAGGATTTAGTGTACTTGATAAAAACGCAATGATACAGGTTGCTTTTGTTGATTCCGTTTCAACAGATATTCCAAGAACGCTGGTAGATTTAAAAACAAGCCTGGCTGCTGCTTTAGAAACAATGAGACGTGAATTTTCAGGTCTTATTGTAAATTGTTTAATGCCCGGATTTATAGTAAAGGGCATTGCTAAAGTATTACCGAAACCCAAAAATCTTAAAGGAACAGATGTAGCTGGATCATGGGCAAACAGTGATGCGATAAACAAGCTTAAAGAAGTTTATAATAGCGCCCAAGAATCAGGTGCGGCAGACAAAACAAAGGAATATGTACAAAGAGCATTATCTTCGATTGAAGGCTTAGACGGAACTTCATGGATTAAATATTCTGATAAAGCCTCAACTCCCGAATTTCAGGATGCAGTTTCAAAAGTCACACAGGCAGTATCAAGCAGTGGAAAAGAAAGAAAAACTCTACTAAAAGAAGCTCAATCTAAACTTGCAGGTATAACAAAAGCAGAAAGTATTTTACGTTTTAACGGTAAACCAAATTCAAACCTTGAAGAAACACTCCGCGATGTCGCGGATTTAGGATCCAAGTTTAATAAGGTAAAATCAAGAACTATATCATCATTAGGAAAAAGTGCAGATGATATTGTAAATCCTGAAATTACCTCTAAGGTTAAAGAGGCTGTTAACAATTATTCTTCTTCATTAAATAAACTTGTAAATAAAAAGAGTTTATTGGGTTTAGGTCTTGTTATTGCTATTGCGGTAAGTATTCAGTCAATTAACAGAGCAATAACAAGAAAACAATTTAAAGCAGAAGGCGCACCAATATATAAAGACTTTGGCAAAAAAGATACAACACAAAAAATGGATGAAAATCATAAGAAGAAATTTTTTGCGAAAAAGCTGGCATCTGCAGCCGGTATGTACGGCTTGGCTGCTGCTTCAATGATGAAAAAGCCGTCTGTCGGAATGTTCCAGTTTACAGGGATTTTCCCGACTCTTGATCAGTGCAGATGGATAGCATCTTCAACTTTTGCCAGCAGAATGCTTGCGGCAGAAGACGAAAATGAATTACGAGAAACAACCGTCAGAGATATTGCCTCTTTTGCCGGATTATATTTTCTTGGTGATTATGTAAAGAAATCAGCTGCTTCGGCTATTGAAGCATTTTCAAAAACTAAAAAAGGTGCAGGTTTAATAGGAGAAAAAGTTGTATTACTGAACAGAAAAAAAGAAATTGCAAAACCTGTTTTAGAAAAAGGCGCATCAGCAGGAGAAAAAATTATTTCTCAAATAGGATATAGAGCAAAACAATTGGGTAATTGGATTAAAAATACGGAATTAAAAACAGCAGCGGAAGTTTCCAGCGTAAAAGTACGCAATCTAAGAAATCTCTGCCGTGTTGCTGATATTGCATTCTCTGTAATAATGCTGGGTATATTGCTGCCAAAATACAATCGTTCCGTTACCGAGAAAAAAGTTGCAGCCGCAAAACAAAAAGAAGAACAAGCAAAAAATGCAGCTTATAATTATACGGAAATTCAGCAGCAGAATATGCCCCAGATTTTTAAAAGCTTAATATAATTTAAAACAAAAAAATAAAAGCGCAAAAAATTTTGACTTTTAGTTTTGTACTATTGTTGAGTTGTTAAAAACAACAAAATGATATATAATTATTCAAACCGAGGTGAAGTAAAGGAGAAAAGTAAGTGGTTGACAACAGGTCGGCCGGAATTCTCGGGATTGGCGGCGGAATTAATTTCAAATCAGGAGACATATCCGGTACTGCCGCTAAGACAGCAGATGACAGAGCCAGTCAGGGAACCGAATACTTTCTTCAGGAAGGCGAAGAATCACAAAGTTCCCAAAATCAGGAATATATTGACAGAAGTATGCAGCTCAGGGCTTCATTAAATTCGCTTGCGCTTTTGAATGTTGTTTCGGTTTTGCAGAATAAGAAAAAAAATCTCCTTCTTGATGAAGAGGATATGACAGAAAAGATAAAATCATCTAAAGTTGAAAAAATTGATGATAAAAAAGATAAAGAAAACAATAAAAAAAATAAATAAAAACCGGATTTTAAAATCCGGTTTTTATTTTCTACATTGTCCACTCTGTACTATATAATTTCCTTCTGTAATATTCATCAGGTGCTTCTTTTTGAAGAGTAACATTTTTCGTTTCTTTTTGTTCTCCCTTTAAAGCTTCTTCTTTTTCGCGCATGCTTCTAATTTGTCCGGCAGTTATCGGGTATACATAATTAGGTCCCCAGGTTCCGTATGTAACAACTTCATCATCCGCAACATTTTCGTCAAGATTAATAAGGGGTTTTAAATCTTTTGCTTCATTTCCTTTAAATCTTAAAGAATGTCTGTTGTTCAAGTTAATTGAAACAGGTGAAATTTTCATTTTCTCTCTCCTTTTTTTTTAAAATAATAAACACACATAGATTTTAAAACCCGTAAAAAATAAATTTGCTGTTTTTATACAAAATTTTTGAATTTTCTAAAATTGAATATTCTGATAGAATATAAGAAAGAAAGAAACCTTAAATGAAAAAAATTTTTATAACAATATCTTTAATATCTGTAATATTTTCAGTATACGGCAATGTTTTTGCTATGGAGTTTAATGATATTCCTCACGGTTTCTGGGCGTATAAGCAAATAGATAAGTTAACGGATGAAGGTATTATAAGCGGATATCCGGACGGAAATTTTTTACCTTCCAAACTTGTAACGCGTGCAGAATATGCTGCAATGGTAATAAAAGCTATAGGTCAAAGCGATAGGCCGGTTGATGTTATGTATTCATTTGAAGATATAGATGTAAATCACTGGGCATGGCCTTATGTTGTACGTGCTTTAAATCTTGATATATTAAAACCGGTTTCTGACAGTTATTTCTATCCTGATGATTATATAACACGAAGTGAGGTTATAACATTTCTTGTAAATATATTAAAATCTGAAAATATTACAAAAAAAGAAGCAATTACTGCTCTTCAAAATGCGTATGCCGATTTTGACGACATTCCCGATTGGTTTAAAGTAACTGCAGGTAAAGCGGAAGTTTTAAATGTTATAGCTAAAGAACCGCCAAGAGAAAATTATCTTGATTATGATAAATATGTTACAAGAGCACAGATGGCTGTTTTTCTTGCAAATTTAAAACGGGAAACGGATTCATATATTCAGGAAAAAATAATGCAGGAAAAAAGCCCGAAAATAGGAGAAGGCATAATAATTGAAAATGTAATTGCAAACGGAGATGTTGTTACTTTACCTGCAAAAACAGTATTACCAATAACAATAATAGGACAGATAAGCTCAAAAGATTCTAATCCCGGCGAGATGTTTCAGGCAAGATTTGTTAATAATATTGTTGATTATGAACATCATATTTTACTATCGAAAGATATTATTCTTATAGGGAAGATACTTGATACAACCAAAGCAGTAAATTTTGTACGAAACGGAGATATGGTATTTGAATTATCTGCAGTTAACAATGAAAATAATTTAACCAAAATTCTAGGCGTTGCAGAATATGAAGCATCAAATATAGAAGCTAACAAATTTAAAAAGGCAGTCAAATCAATAACAAAAGGAAGAGATTTTACTGTAAAAGACGGTCAAATACTGTATATAAGACTATTCAGACCTCTAAGGGTCAATATTGTTACAGGTGAAGTCTTTGATTAGTTTTATACTTTCTTATAAATTCCCATGTCTTCTAGAGCTTTTAAGAAACTCTGTGCCGTAGCTTTCTGTACATCAGGCGGAACAACTCTTAAAAGTTCAACCGTCCTTGAAATAACAGGATCTTTATCATACCAGCGGTTGCATACTTTCGGTCTTACCATTTCATAAAACTTATCTATTGCTTCTTTTGAAACTTTTTTTTCTATTTCCTGCAAGAATATTTCAGCCTGAGCTTTAAGCTCATTTTGATAATTCTGAAGAAGATTAATTACTTCAAGTAAAACAGGATCATGATCATACCATCTTTTATAACTGTGACTCACTTAAGCTTCCTTTACCTTGGTTAATAATTGCAGCATCTTCATCGGTATAACGGTAAATATCTGCCCCTATCATTCTAAACTTATTCTCTAAGAGTTCATAACCTCTATCTATATGATAAATATTATCAATAGTACTTTCCCCTTCAGCCATAAGTGCCGCGATAACAAGCGAGGCGCCCGCCCTGAGGTCGGAGGCTTTTAAATTTGCACTTGTTAAATTTTTAACTCCTTTTACTAACGCATGATTTCTTTCCTGATGAATATCAGCGCCCATTTTTCTGAGCTCAGGCACCTGCATAAATCTGTTTTCGTATAAACTTTCTGTAATAATACTTACTCCATTTGCAACTGTCGCAAGTGCCATGGCTAAAGACTGCAAATCTGTGGGAAATCCCGGATAAGGCTGCGTAATTATATTAACAGCTTCAAGTCGTTTTCTGCATAAAACCTCAATTGATGTAGGATCTACAAGTTTAATATCCGCGCCCATTTTAGTCAATTTCGATGTATAAAAAGTTAAATGGTTGGGGAAAACATTTCGTATTATTCCCTTACCCTTTGTAGCAACAAAAGCTGCCATATAAGTACCTGCTTCAATACGATCAGGTATGGTTGTATATTCAATAGGTTTTAAATTTTCTTGTTTTACACCGTTAATAACAATCTCAGAAGTTCCTGCACCTATAATATCAGCTCCCATAGCATTCAGGAAGTTAGCCAAATCAACAATCTCAGGTTCCTGAGCTGCATTTTGAATACGTGTGGCGCCTTCTGCAAGAACTGAAGCCAGCATAATATTTTCCGTTGCACCAACAGAGGGAATATCAAGATAAATATCCGTTCCGGTTAATTTTTTTGCTTTTGCATGGACATAACCGTTTTCAATTTTTACATGAGTGCCCAGAGCCTCAAGCCCTTTTATATGAAAATCAACCTTTCTTTCACCTATTGCACAGCCGCCGGGGAGAGCAACTATCGCTTCTTTACATCTTCCAACCAAAGCCCCGAGCACAACGAAAGAAGCCCTCATTCTGCTTACTAATTCATAACTGGCTGTTATATTTGTTATATGAGTTGCATCTATTGTAACCGATTTTTCCTTTTTATTATATCCGGTTTTAGCACCTAATTGCTCCAGTACATTAAGCATTATAATAACATCAGTAAGTTCCGGAACATTATATATTTTACTTTCACCTCTTGCCAGAAGTGCAGCAGCCATAAGCTTAAGTACTGCATTTTTTGCACCGCTTATAAAAACTTCCCCTTTAAGCTGCCTGCCGCCTGTAATTCTTATCTTCTCCGACAAATTGCCTCCGAATATATCCCGTAGTATTCTACCATCTATTTTAAATTCTAAAGTTACCTATACTATAATAATATAATTTATGCATTTATAGGTAAATAGATTAACTATTGTAAACACGACATTATTATATCATTCAAATGTACTATATTCTATGGAGTATTTTCAGATACAATATAATAGAAGGAAAAAGGTATTATATGAATCTAAATGAACAACTTTTAGACGAAGCTAAAAAAGTTTCTAAAAAAGCATATTGTCCGTATTCCAAATTTCCGGTGGGAGCAGCTGTTCTTTTTGAAAGCGGGAAAATATATACCGGCTGTAACATAGAAAATTCAAGCCTGGGTTTATCCTTATGTGCGGAACGTAACGGTATATCCACCGCAATCGCAGACGGCGAAACATCAAGACTTATCAAAATTGCCGTATATTCGCCGAAAACAAAAAATTGTTTCCCTTGCGGAGCATGCAGGCAATGGATACAAGAATTTGCGAAAGGATATAATACCGAAATTATCCTTGAAAATGAAGACGGGAAATATTATTCTTTATATATTAACGATATTTTACCTTATTCCTTTGAACTTAATATGATATAATAAAGAATAGAGAGAGAAAGAGGAAAAATTAATGGCTGATTATACCATTAATTATGAAGAAATAGGCGAGTGGCTTAAACTTTATAAATCAACGGAAGATGAAAAGCAAAAAAAGCATCTGCAGAATATTATTGTGCTTGCAGCAATGCCTTTAGTAAAAAAAATAGCAAGAGGGCTTGCAAGAAGAAACACTGACCCTGTTGAAGACATAATTCAAGTGGGCAGTGTCGGTCTTGTTAAAGCTATACAGTTATATAATCCTAAGGTAAGTGAAAATTTCAAAACCTATGCAACGTATTTGATAACAGGTGAGATAAGACATTATCTTCGTGATAAGGTTTCTATGATAAAAGCGCCGCGTGAAATCTATGAACTTGCATATCGGGTTAATAAGTTAATGCAAAAACTCAAAGATGAACATGGAAATGAACCATCAGAGTTTATGCTTGCGGAAGAACTCGGCACTTCTGTCGGTAAAATAAAAGAAGTAATTGATGTTGAAAGAAGAAAGCAGACTATTTCTCTTGATCAGGTTATTAATACCGGAAATGATGAATCTTTATCTTTATTTGATAAAATTGCGGACGATAATCATTACAATCTGGAATCATTTCAGGAAGATAAAATTCTGCTTAAAGACGCAATAAATAAACTGGATATTAAACTTCAGGAAGTAATTATTATGAATTATTTTGAAGATATGAGCCAGACCCAGATTGCAGCGAAATTAGGCATTTCACAGATGCAAGTATCAAGAAGATTAAAAAAAGCGTTAAATATGCTGCTTAATATATTGTCAGAAAAGGAAAAAGTATAGAAAAGAGAAACCTATGTCAGAAATTTTGTTAATATGTTTTTTTATCTTAATTACAGGAGCATGCATAGGCAGTTTTTTAAATGTTGTTGCTTTAAGAGCAATATCTAAAGAGTCTATTATTTTTCCTTCTTCAAAATGTCCTCATTGTAATAGTAAAATAAAATGGTACGATAATATTCCTGTTTTATCATATTTCCTTACATTTAAAGGAAAATGCAGAAACTGCGGAGAAAAAGTAAGTATACAGTATCCTATAGTAGAAGCTGTTACCGCAGTTTTATTCTTATGCGTATATATAGCATTCGGTACGGGTTTTAAGTCACTGTTATTATTGATTCTGTTATGTATTTCCATTGTTATTATAATTACCGATATAAAGAAAGAAGAAATCTATGATATTCACAGCTGGATTTTGATAATAACTGCAATAATATATTCACTATATGTTAACGGTATAGAAAATTATTCAATTCCAGCCTTCGGGCTGATTGCCGGAGTTCTTGTAATGGAAATAACGGCAAAAGCTGCTTATTATCTTATAAAAAAAGATGATAAAAAAGAAAAAGATAACGAAACGGAAGAACAAACAGAAAATAAAGAAGAACCTGTTCAAGCTGAAGCTGAAACGGATAATAATGATTTTCAGGAAAATAAAGAAAATGAAGAAATTGATATAAATGAATATGTAAATAAGAACAAACGCGCTTTCGGTGAAGCGGATACATACCTTGCTGCCGCATCAGGCGCTCTTCTCGGCTGGAAGTATCTTCTCGCCGCCGTAGCTTTTGCTATCATATTGCAGGCTGTTTGTATATTGCCGCAATTCCTGTCAGGGTTATATAAACAAAAAGAATACAGACTTATTACTTCCCTGTCCGCTTTTATTTTAATTGCATTAATATATTGGATTTTATCCAACATATTTACATTAAATTTGTTTTTGATATTCGCAATAATCATAACATTAATTTTCTTTGCTATTGATACAATAACAGGTTTAAAAAGAATTACGCTCAATAACGGATTTTCAGCAATTCCGTTTGGTCCTGCGCTATTATTTTCTACCTTCTTAATTCTCTTCTGGGGACCTTATATTGTAGGATTTATAAAAAAATATATTTTTATGGTAATGAGCTAGAATAAAAAACTTTTTATTCCCGGATGTATATACTAAAGATTTCTTTTTCTTTGCCGGAGCTTATATTTTCTTTATTAGAAACAAATAAAAGACGAAAGCCCATATTCTCATTTAAAACAAAATCATCCTGAACAATATAGTATATTGCATTATCAGGAAATTCAGATTTTATATATTTATTGTCTGCCGAGAAATTAAAATATGAAATATAATAGTTCTGATGATAATAATACAATTTTTTATCAGGCAGATATGCACTTATCGGGGAATATGTATACGGGTATCCGATAACTATAAAAGTATTTTCATTATTAAGATTTTTTCTTATAAATTCCGCTGTTTGTTTTCCGCCGGAAAAATTATAATTTATATCTCCCAGGATAACGACCGGAGCAAGCAGTAAACTGATTATAAATAAAATACTTATATATATATCTGACTGTCTGTCAGTATTGGTTTTAGTTTTTATAATCCAAAAACAAAATAAAAGAATAAGATATAAAACAAATCCTTTTTGATAGGGGACACCGCCAAACCACACTTTTGAATATACAAAGATAAAATATATTAAACTTGTAAGCAAAAGAATTGCGCATTTCTTATCATATTTAGAAAATGAATACAAAATTAACCCGATACAGGAATAGAAAATAAAGAAATTTATGCTCGGGAAATTGTTAAATAACGGAGAAAAATAAATACTTGAAAAATCCTGCAATATTTCAAGCAGCGTAAATCCTTTTAAACCATATCCCGCAACAACAAAGTTTTCCCGGGATGTGTTATTAAATACAAAAAACAAAAGGAGAAAATTTAAAAATAAAATAAGAACCGGATATAATAATCTGATATTTTTGTTTTTTATGTATTCTATAATTTTTTCAACAGCAAAGAATATAAATAAGACAAGACAAAAACACAGCATTAAAATATGTGTATGAGAAAGCAGAATTAATATAAAAATATATAAAAACGGTCTTTCAGTCCGTTTTTTGTATAAATCTGCAAGAATAAATATAAAAATTGGGATTAAAGCATAATTCCTTGCAACAACGGGTATAAAATAAAGCATTCCGGAACTGAAAACAACAATTGTCTTGAAAAAATTGTTAAAAGGCGATCTGAATATTAAAAAAACAACAGCCGCAAAAACCAGTAATAAACTCAACATTTGCATTGAAATAACAGGAAAACCAAGTTTTGCAAAAGGCATTACAATTAAATACCATAACATCGGATGTCCTTCGATTCTTGCCGTTTTAAATATATCAATGATATTTAAATCCCTGACAATACACCAAACCTGTGCTTCATCTCTCCATATTTCATGGTTCAAAAGCGTTATTAAGGTTATAAAAAGCCATATAATCAATAACGAAATATTATATTTATGTTTTAACAGAATATTTTTCAAATTAATCAATTTTATCACCATAAATCTGTCTTTAAAAATCATAACTTAAATTTACAAAAAAGTGATTAATGTAACACTTTGTAAGTATAAAAGAGAAATTTTCTTGTACACGGATATTGTTTTTATTATTCTTGAATAAGATTAAAAATTTTTCATAGCCGAAAAAATCGGATATAAAGCAAAAAGGAGTGGGTTTTGAATATGCTTTTTCGCATTTTGTTTTTCAGTTTTCTGAGTATTATTTTTAATATACAAAGAGCAAATGCAGAGGGTATAGATGCAAAAATAGAAAAATTTATTGCACCTTTTTCCGATTCTTTTTCGGCATTTGTATTTTCTCCTGTTGAAATAGCAGGTGTTGAAGTTCCTGTATTAATACTGCTTATGCTTATAGCCAGTATTTTCTGTACTTTTTATCTTAGAGGAATTGGTATATGGGGGTTTAAGCATTCTTTATACCAGATATTCAGGAAGAAAGTAAATGATGAACATAAAGGAGAAGTATCACACATAGGTGCTCTTGCAACAGCATTGTCCGGAACAATAGGACTGGGTAATATTGCGGGTGTTGCTATTGCAATATCAATAGGCGGTCCAGGGGCAATGTTTTGGATGTGCATGGGGGCATTATTCGGCATGGCGCTTAAATTTTGCGAAGTTACTCTTTCTCTAAAATACAGAAGATTTAATAAAGACGGCTCTGTATCAGGCGGGCCTATGTTTTATATAGAACATGGTTTCGGCAAAAAAGGATATCACAGGCTTGGAAAAACTCTTGCATATATATTTGCACTTGCCTGTATTCCGGGAACATTTAGCGGCGGATGTATGCTGCAGACAAATCAGGCAACGGAGCAGTTTATAATAATAACCGGAGGTGCAGACAGTTTTTTTGCTTCGCATAGCTGGGTATTCGGGCTTATTGTTGCAATACTTGTCGGTCTTGTTATAGTCGGCGGAATTAAAAGTATAGCTAACGTCACATCCAAAATTGTTCCGATTATGTGTTTTCTTTATCTCGGTACAAGCCTGATTATTATAGCTGCAAATATTACACATATACCTCATGCAATATATACAATAATACATGAAGCATTTTTCCCGAAAGCGGTAACAGGCGGAATAATAGGTTGTATAATAATCGGAATGAGAAGATCAATTCAGTCAAATGAAGCGGGGATAGGCTCGTCGCCGATTGCATATGCCGCGGTTAAAACAAATGAACCGGCATCTCAGGGATTTGTTTCAATGCTTGAACCTTTCCTTGATACTGTTATGGTATGTTCAATGACCGCATTTGTAATAATATTAACAGGCGAATATCTTAACTACAGGGAAGGGATAACGGGGGTTCAATTGACATCCTCGGCTTTTGCGAGTGTAATTCCTTTCTTTCCTTATATTCTGGCCGTTGTTATTATTCTTTTTGCACTTTCGACTACAATTTCATGGGCATATTACGGACAAAAAGCCTGGACATTTCTTGTTGGTGAGGGTTATAAAAGAATAAAAATATATCAGTTAATTTTATGCGCTTTTATCGTTATAGGGTCAACAATGAGTCTTCAAAGCGTGATAGATTTCACCGACGCTACTTACCTTGTTATGGCAGCACCTAACTTAATTGCTATTTTTGTACTAATAAAAGATATAAAAGAAGAATTAATCGGATATTGTAAAAGACATAATCTGATATTCGGAATGAATAAAGCTTGGTTTAAAAATGACTGATAACTTAAAAAGAACTCTTGACTTAAAGGACTCTATATCTGTAGTTGTAGGGTCAATGGTCGGATGCGGAATTTTTATTGTATCCGCTGACATTTTAAGACAGGTTGACTCGGCTTTATCGCTTCTTTTAGTTTGGATAATAGCCGGATTATTTTCGCTGTCGGGGGCAATAGCGTATGCGGAACCTGTTCTGAACATAAAAGAAAACGGCGGACAATATATATTTTTAAAGAAAATGTTTAACGACTTGACCGCTTTTCTATACGGCTGGTCGCTTCTTCTTGTAATACAAACTGCAACAATCGGTGCTGTCTGTATTGCTGTCGGTAAATTTCTTGGTATACTTATACCAAAAATAAGTTCGGAAGTCTTTATTATTCATCTGCCGTTTTTAAAAATTTCAACCCAGCAGATTTGTGCGCTTTTTGTATGTTTAATCCTTACATTTGTTAATTCGCGCGGAATAAAATACGGCGTTATTACCCAGAATATATTTACGGTTACAAAGGTCTTATCTATAGTAGGCATTATAATTTTCGGAATATTTTTCGGCAGCAATTACGATATTATAATCTCTAATTTCTCAAGCGGTATAAATTTATTATCGGAATTTTCTCTGCATTATGTAGAAATTATTGCAACAGCTACGGTAGGCGCTATTTTTGCAATGGTAACCTGGAACAACATAACATTTATTTCGGCGGAAGTAAAAGAACCTGAAAAAAATATACCTCTTGCCCTTTTATGGGGAGTTATAATTGTTTTTGCACTTTATCTTCTGATTAATATGCTGTATGTATGTTCTATTCCTTTAGAACAAATCAAAACGGCGCCGGAAGATATAGTAGCTGTTGCACTTATGCAGAGAATAACAGGAGCAATAGGCGAAATAATTATAGCTTTAATTATTATGATTTCGGCTTGCGGGAGTGCAAACGGACTTATTATGACGGGAGCAAGGGTATATTATCAGATGGCGGAAGATAACCTTTTGTTTAAAAGTCTTGCTCATCTCGATAAAAAAACAAAAACTCCGGCTAATTCTTTATGGCTTCAGTGTATATGGTCCTGCGTATTTATTCTATTCTGCGGTAATTACAGCGAGCTTTTGGATTACGTTATTTATGCCGCATTAATATTTTATGTTTTAACTGTTATAGGTATTTTTGTATACAGATTCAGAAATAAAGAAAAAATCTGTAATAAGGTAAACAGCTTTTACGGAATATTTTTTATATTAACCGGAACATTTATTTTATATTCCTTATCAATAAATAAATTTGAAAGTTCATTAAAGACACTGATTATTATTGCCACAGGTATTCCGATATATTTTGCCTGGAAGAAATTCAAATTACAAAAAACTTGTACAAAACAGAATAAAAATGTATCATAAATACATAAACAGTAAAGCAAAAGAGGTTAGTAATGATAATTGATGACTTATTAAAAGAAGTTGTACAGTATAAGGCAAGCGACTTGCATATTTCAGCGGGGCTTCCTCCTGTTGTGAGAGTTGACGGTAACTTGTTAAGGACAAAATATCCTGCATTTACGGCAGAGGGAGTGGAGGATTTACTGTTCCCGATGTTGAATAATGAACAGAGAAGAAATCTTGAACAAACCTGGGAGCTTGATATGTCCTACGGTATTGAGGGGATAGGAAGATTCAGGGTAAATATTTACAAAAATAAGGGAACCTATGCTGCCGCATTCAGAACAATTACCAGTGTAATACCTTCTTTTGAATCTTTGGGATTGTCGGATGTTGTAAGAACAATTACGCAGCGCCCGAGAGGATTAATTCTCGTAACAGGTCCTACCGGTTCAGGGAAATCCACAACATTAGCTTCAATGATAGACTTCATTAACGAAACAAGAAGCGAGCATATTTTAACAATCGAGGACCCGATTGAGTTTGTTCATAAATCTAAAAAAAGTGTAATACATCAAAGAGAATTAGGTCAAGATACACGCTCATTTGCAAATGCACTTAAATCAGCACTAAGAGAAGACCCCGATATTATACTTGTGGGTGAGATGCGTGATATAGAAACCATAAGCCTTGCTCTCACGGCAGCAGAAACCGGTCACTTGGTGTTCGGAACTTTGCATACATCATCGGCCAGCCAGACTATAGACCGTATTATAGATGTATTTCCTGAAGGACAGCAGCAGCAGATAAGAGTTCAATTAGGCGGATGTCTTGAAGCTGTATTTGCCCAGACACTCCTTCAAAGATTGCAGCCTGACGGAACCAAAAAGGGCAGAGTTATGGCGCAGGAAATTCTTGTAAAAAATAATGCCGTGTCAAATATGATTCGTGAAGGGAAATCAGCTCAAATTTATTCGGCTATTCAGACAGGTGCGGGAGTCGGAATGCAGACTCTTGAAACAGCATTAAGCGAACTGTATAAAAAAGGTCTTGTAACCGCTGAAGATGCACTTATGAAATCCCAAAGACCGGATGAATTAAGACGATTAGCAGGAATTAATATAGACTAAGCAACATAAAATATAAAAGTAATAATTAAATCAGCCATAAGTAAAAATACAGTAGATTTTATGGCTGCTTTTGTAGTGGAAATTCCTACATTTTTTGCTCCGCCTGTTGTTTTATATCCTTGAGTAGCACAAATCAAAGGAATAATAATACCGAAGATGAACCCTTTAAAAATGCTTATATATATATCACGTGTATTAAGCCAAAGCCATACAGAGGACATATATCTGTTTGGATGAAGATCAATTGCAAAGTAAGAAATAATCATACCGCCCAGTATTCCGAACAGTTCAGCCAATACAACAACCATAGGAACAGTCAAAGCCCCTGCTATGATTCTCGGAGCAAAATAATAACCGACAGGATCAACTTTCAGTGTTTTAATTGCATCAACCTGTGATGTTACCTGCATATTAGCAATTTCCGCACTTATCGCGGTGCCTGCCCGGGCACTTATCGCAAGTGCCGCGAACCCCGGAGCCAGTTCTCTTATCAGCGCAACCGCAAGAAACCCGCCAACATAACTCTCTGCCCCGCTCATTAAAAATTGTTTTGATATCTGCAGAGCAATAACAACTGCGGCTATAAAAACTATACTTAAAGCAATAGGAAGAGAATCATAACTTATCATTGCAGCTCTTGACATTACAGTGCTCATTTTTACATTTCTGTCCAATATATATTTAACGGATTGAATTAAATTTTGTATGCAAAGTCCCAGAAAACTAATCATTTTATATTTTTCTTTCTTTATAAACTATATTTTATCATACAAAAAATATTTCTATATATTCCTTGCAAAGAATGAAGCAATCTCCTTTAACGGTAAAAAATGGGAAATCGGTCTGCCGTGAGGGCATGTATATGGATTTTTTGTTTTTCTTAATTTTTTAACAATTTCTTCCATCTGCCATAAAGTTAGCTTTTCTCCGGCTTTTACCGAGGCTTTACATGCTGTTGTTATTAAAATTTTTTCTTCAATGGAGTCTAAATCATTTTCAGGAGAATCTTTTAAATTTTTCAAAAGTTCGGATAATATATCTGTAGGTTTAACAGCTGAGAGAATTTGAGGTATTTTTTTAAATATTATTTGAGTATCCGAAATTTTTTCTATCTGATAGCCGAATTTCTTCAAATGTTCACGGGCATTTTCAAGCATCTCGGTTTCATTCGGTTCCACATCAAGAACATCTGAAATAATTAGAAGTTGTGATGCTATTTCTTTTTCATTTTTTAATTTTTCATAGATATAGCGTTCCTGCGCTATATGCTGGTCTATTATTTCAAGGTCATCATCATTTTCTACCAGTATATAAGTATTCTTAAACTGTCCTATAACATTCACCTGCTTTAATGCTGCGGCGGGGGTAAAATCTATTTCTATTTTCTTTTGCTCCGTTTGCAAATTATTTTCAATGTCTTTTGTATTTGATTTTGCCTTAATATCTACAGGAAAAATTACAGATTCATTTTCATCATCCGGTTGTTCAAAAGGCTTTATAAAAGGAAGGACATTGTCTGTTTTGGTTATAAATTCGTTAGCAGGTTCATTGTAATCAAAGTTTGTGAGAGCCTTATTTATTGCGCTTTGAACAAAATTAAAAATTTGATTGGGATTTTTATATCTTACTTCTCTTTTTGAAGGGTGAACATTTACGTCAATATCTTCAGGTTTAATTTCCAAATTAATTATTACAAAGGGAAATTTCCCCTGGGGCAGCATATTCTTATATGCCATATCTATTGCTTTTAAAATAACGGGGCATTTCACAATTCTTGAATTAACGAATGTATAAACAGATTTTTTACTGGAACGGGTATAAGAAGGTATTGAAACATAACCGGTAATTTTTATATCAGAAAGGACATCGGTTTTATTAACCTCTTTAAGTTCATTAATTATATTCGGGGGATAAATTTGTGAAATTCTTGTTAATAAATCAGCTTTCTGTGTTGTAACGATTACATCGGCATTATTATTTTTTAATATAAAAGCAATCTCGGGGTGTGAAAGCGCAAGAGATTGAATAAGCTCTTGAATATATGAAAATTCTGTTTTTGAACTTTTTAAAAATTTTAATCTGGCAGGCTGGTTAAAGAATAAATCGTTAACTTCCATTATAGTGCCCTGTGCACAGCCTGTTTTTGAAGTTTTTATTATTGAGTTTTGCGATTCAACTTTTGTCCCGTATTCAAAATCTTTAGTTCGTGTAGTACATACTACTTTTGCTATTGATATTATGCTTGCCAGTGCTTCTCCTCTAAAACCTAAAGTATTTATGTTAAATAAACTGTTTTCATCCGATAGCTTACTTGTGGCATGCTTTGTAAAAGCAAGCTCAATATCATCAGGATGAATACCCGAGCCGTTGTCTGCAATTCTTATATTCCGGCATTCATTGGAAATACTTATTTCAATACGGTTTGCACCTGCGTCAATTGAATTTTCAACCAGTTCTTTTACAACACTTGCAGGTCTTTCAATTACTTCTCCTGCCGCAATTTGATTTATAAGGTTGACTGATAATTGCTTAATTCTGTTCATATAATGTATTTTAATATATTTGATTAATACATGAACATAAGAAATAAGTAATGTTACAATTTGTATTTTAATA
>CALUSW010000028.1 GCA_944323535.1 Candidatus Gastranaerophilales bacterium
AAAATAAATCCGGAAGTTGATCCGAGAATTATAGCCGATAAAGAATATGCATCCTGGGCGAAAGAAAATGCAAAAGGTCTAATGACAAACAATAAAATGCAAACTGTAAGTCAGGCGATTCAAGACTGTTTAAAAGATGGAGGAAATAAAGCCAAAAATCTTTTCAAAGGAAAGATTATTGCTGCAACTGCACTCACACTTGCAACATTTTTTCTTTTAACAAAAACAAAACAAAAAAATACAAAAAATACTGTTATCAAAGAAATAAAACGGAAAATGGATAATCCGTTTAATGAAATTCCAGCAATATCCGAGCCCGAAATTTTCTCTGATATAGCAGATATTGCTAAAAATAACAAAACGAAAAAGAACAAAAAAACACAGACATTTAAAGGTGGGGCAAAAAGTATTTCTGAAGCAATAATGTTCAATCCGGTACACAATATGAAAATCATTGATGCAGGTATAACAACAGAAAGACTGGCATGTTCAAGAAATAAAACCGAATTTTTTGAACATGCAATAAAAGAGGGAGGATTTTTATTCTTCATATACGGATTTGGAAACTTAGTCGAAAAAGGAATTAATAAATTCTCCTCTAAAGTATTAAAAAAACCTATTGATTTATCTATAGATGTATTAATGGATGAAAAACTGACAGAAGCACTTTCAAAAGGAAAAATTATTTCCGATGCTGCTAAACTTCCGGCTAAAGATAAATCACTTACAGAAAAACTGAATTTCGTTTTAAATAATCCTGATAATATTATTGTTCAAGCTGCAAAAAAATCAAAAATTGTATCAACCGTTAAAGATAAAAGCGGAAATATTTTTGTAGACACATCAAAATACATTGACACAAAAGCAATAGAAGATCTGGCAGAAAATTTAACAAATTTAGACAAAAATTTTAAAATTTCCAATGAGCCTGTTAAAAAGTTTTTAAATAAGACGAAAGGTTTAAAAGTAGGCTCTGTAATGGCAAATATCGGAATTTCATGTTTTGTTCTGGGTTATTTAATTCCAAAACTTGTATATAAATACAGAGAAATGAAAACAGGAACAACTAAATTCCACGTAGCGGAAGATATTAAAAAAAATAATCGGAAAGACCTTAATAAATAAGGTCTTTCACTTTTTAAAAGTGTTATGTTAAAATTATACATAAAGAGGGATTAAACTTGCGATATAAAAGCTGTTACTGGATAGAATCAGGAATAAATTTTGATATAGATTCATATAAAGTATGCTGCCTGTACAGTGCAAAAGGCGGCGGAAATACCATTATTCAGGATAATTATAAAGGAACGCCCGTAGATTGGGAAAAAGTTTTTGCATTTAAAAAAATGATGAAAGATCTCCATAAAAAAGGTGAAACATTCCCAAAATGCGAAGGATGTATATTTCTGGAAGAACGTGACTGGCCTGATGATCATTCCAAAATCAGTATGATTAATCTTGATTACTGGACAAAATGCAATTCCAGATGTTCATACTGTCATACAATGCTTGATAAAGATAAATATAATAAATTTAAAAACTATAATTTTCTGCCTATTTTAAAAGACATGATAAAACGTGATATATTAAGACCAAACGGGCATGTCAGCTTTGGCGGCGGAGAAGTAACATTACTTAAAGAATTTGATAAATTACTCCATATATTTATGGATTTTGGATTTCCTCTTACAAGAATTCACTCTTCGTGTATCAAATATTCTAAGGCCATTGAAAAAGGACTTAAAAACGGCTGCGTTGATTTAATAGTATCTGTTGATGCAGGTTCAAAAGAAATGCATCAAAAGGTAAAACAGGTAAAATCATACGATAAAGTCTGGGCCAATCTAAAACGATATGCAAAACATCAAAAAGACCCTTATGCAGTTAAAGCAAAATATATTGTTATTCCGGGAGTCAATGATATAAAAGAAGAAATGGATTTATGGCTTAAAAAAGCAAAAGAAAACGGTGTAAATTGCGTATTTCACGAAATTGAATCAAAATGGTTTTATGCAAGAAGAGATAACATTCCGGATGAAATAATCACCCTGTTCGATTATGCAAAAGAGAAAGCAGAAGCAATGGGACTTAAATATGAGCTTTATGAAAGAGCCGAACATATGATGAAATATAAGTTTGAGAAAGAAGGGTCATTATAATGCAGGAATATACAAGCTGCCATTGGCTTCAGCATGGTTTAAGTTTTGAGAATGACCACATAGAAATGTGCTGTTTATGCTGTCATAAAGGCGGAGGAAGACTCTACATAAAAGAGAATTATAACGGCAAAGGAGTAAGCTGGGAGGATATTTTTAAACTAAAAGAAAAATTCATAGAAGAAAATAAAAACGGAATAATTGACAAAAGATGCGAAGGCTGTTTTAATCTTGTCAACAGAGGCTGGGAAGAAGCCGCCCAATTTATTAATTATATTCATTTTAACCACTGGACACATTGCAACAGCGACTGCATATACTGCTATACAAAATGGGATAAAAAAGCCTTTAATTCAAGACCCCATTATAAAGTGCTTCCAATGATTAAAGAATTATTTAAGAAGAAGCTTTTCAAACCAGGAGGCGAAATTACTTTTGCCGGAGGCGAACCCACTATATTAAATGAATTTGAAGATTTGGTTATGTTTCTTTTAAAAAACGGAGCTGACCGTATTACAGTTCATTCTTCAGGAATAAAATTTTCTAAAGCAATTGAAAAAGGAATAAAAGAAAAAAAACTATCAGTATGCCTTAGTGCAGACTCCGGAACAAGAGAAATGTATAAAACAGTAAAACGCGTCGATAAGTTTGATAAATTCTGGCAAAATACAAAAAAGTATGCTGAGGCTCAAAAAGATATAGAAGATAAAATATATGTAGAAACAAAATATATTCTTATACCCGAAGTTAATACCAAAAAAGATGAAATTGATAAGTGGCTTGATTTGACTGTCAATGCAGGAATAAAATCTGTTGTTGTCGATATTGAAAATGACTATTGTAAAGAATTAAGAGATACAAATCAAGCTAAACCCGATTTTCTTGTAGACCTGGGCAACTATATCATACAAAAGACAAAAGAATATGGCTTAAATCTTGTAGAATACAATAATTTCAGATATTTAACGACAGAATTTAATTTAACATAAAAGGATAAAACATTGGAAGGATTTGAAAGCTGCAGTTATATAGAACACGGAATGGTTTTGGACCATTGCAACCGAATACGCTCATGCAATAATTTTAACCCCAGATACGGCGGAAGACCGGTTATATATGAAAACTATCACGGAGAAAAAATAAATTGGAAAGAATTCTTTGATATAAAAAGAGAATTAAGGAAAAAGTACCGTGAAAATTCTTGTCCTGAAATATGCAAAGATTGCGTGAATACGGCTTTTAAAGAATGGGATGATGAAGATTATATTGACTATTTACTTCTGACACCATGGGTTCCCTGCAATTCCAACTGCATATACTGCAGTGCCCCAAGAGACTCAGAAGTTCTTAAAAATACAAAGGTATATAAAGTTCTGCCTTTAGTAAAAGATATGATTAAAAATAATATACTGAAAAAAGACGGAACAATTGATTTTGCGGGCGGCGAACCAACAATATATTCTGAATTTGAAGCTCTTCTGCATGAGTTTATAAAAAATGATTTTACAAAAATAATTATTCATACAAATGCAATAAAAAAAAGTAATGCCATTATCAAGGGACTAAAAAAAGGTGTTGTAAGAATACTTGTCTCAATTGATGCAGGCACTAAAGAAGTACATAGAAAAGTAAAACAGGTTGATTCATATGACAGTGTATGGAAAAATCTGAAAGAATATGCAAAAAATCAGCCAAAAGATTCTGATTTTGTAAAAGCAAAATATATTATAGTTCCCGGATTAAATGATTCTGAAAAAGAAATTGATATCTGGCTTCAAAAATGTAAAGAAATCAATATAAAAAGCGTTGTTTTAAATCTTGACTTTAACTGGATAATGCAAAATGTCGACGGTGATTTAATGCCATTATACAATCTTATGAAATATACACAAAATACTGCAGCGAAGATGGGAATAAACTGCGAGTTATACGGACAGATTTTTCAGGTAAAATGTGAAGTGGAAAAATCAAGGGAAGAAAATATAGCAGGATTTTAAAATGAAAATTACGGTATACGAAAAAAGACCTTACGAAGAAGAAATTATTAAAGAATTCGGTCAAAAACATAATATAGAAATTGTTTCAACGGATGAAATACTGAACGAAAAAACTCTGTATTTATCTAAAGGTTCGGACGCCGTAACAACATTGGGCTACAGCACTTTAAACGCCGATTTACTGGATAAAATAAAAGCAAATGGAGTTAAGTTTTTATCAACAAGAACAATCGGATATAATCATTATGATGTAAAATATGCTAAACAAATCGGTCTTAAAGTCAGCAATGTGTCTTATGCACCAAACGGAGTTGCGGATTTTACGATAATGTTAATGCTTATCAGTGTAAGAAAATATAAACCTGCAATGTGGAGACAAAATGTCAACGACTATACCCTCAACGGCTTAATGGGCAGAGAAATGCGGCATCTTACAATCGGAGTACTCGGCACAGGAAGAATAGGATCAACCGTAATAAAAAATCTTTCCGGTTTTGGCTGCAAAATCCTTGCTTATGATAAATATGAGAATGAAAATATTAAAAACATTGCACAATACGTTGATTTTGATACTTTATTAAAAAACAGCGATATAATAACAATCCATATGCCTCTTACAGCTGAAAATTACGGCATAATAAATAAAGAAAATATAGCGAAAATGAAAACCGGAGTCATTATCGTCAATACGGCAAGAGGTGAGTTAATGAATATTCCTGATTTAACAGAAGGAATTGAATCTAAAAAAATCGGAGCATTGGCTCTGGATGTTTTTCAAAATGAAGATGAAATATATCATCACTATCTTTCTACGGACATCATAAAAAATAGAGATATGGCTTATTTAAGACAGTTTCCGAATGTCGTACTTACGCAGCATATGGCATTTTTCACCGATTCCGTCGTAGAAGAGATGATATCAAACAGTCTTAATTCTCTTTTAAGCTTTTATAATACCGGAACATGCACAAATGAACTATAAAAGGCGGTTATATAAACATAACCGCCTTTTTCAATATTAAGTTGATATAGACTATCTGTCTCTTAATCTGGACAGTAATCTTAATATTTCAATGTAAAGCCATACAATGGTAACAAGTAAACCAAAAGCTCCATACCATTCATATACTGAAGGAAGAGGCGCCTGTACACCTTTTTCTATAAAATCAAAATCTATAATCAAATTAAGTGCGGCAATAACTGCAATAATAACATTAACGCCTATTGCTAAAGGTGAATTACTGTAAAAATACGGCAAATTTACATGAAATAACATCATAATAAAGGAAATTAAATAAAATACAAATATTGTCCCTGTTGCAATAAGTAATACACTTTTAAACCTTTCAGTCGCTTTTATTACCCCTGCTTTAAACAAAAGAGCCATAACAAAAACAACAAGAAAAGTTAAAGAAATAGCCTGAATAACTATTCCCGGTAATGCAGCTTCAAAGAAACATGAAATACCTGACAGTACAGCACCTTGAGAAAATGCATAAATAGGCGCAATATACGGTGTCCAATTTTGTTTAAATGCAATCACAATTACAGATACAAAACCGACAATAATACCAGCTATCATAAGCATATTAACAAAGTCAAAATGTTTTAATGAAAACTGATAATATACTGCAGCTGCGGCGCAAATCATAATTAAAGCTAAAATCATAAGTTTATTCATTGTACCGCCGATTGTCATCGGTCTTTCGGTTAGAGCATATGTCTGCTCTAAAATACTATCTCTAAACATTGGGTTAGAACTTTTCATTTTACCTCCAAAATATATACATGTAGATTATATCACAATTTATTAATACATGAGATTCTCAAATAAACACAAAGGAGAACTATATGAATTCAGTGATAAAGGATGTTAAAGCAAGACAGATAATTGATTCCAGAGGCATTCCAACAATAGAAACCGAAGTAATATTATCATCCGAAATAAAAGGCTGCGCTGCTGTTCCGTCAGGCGCCTCTGTCGGAAAATATGAAGCCGTTGAGCTAAGAGACAATAATAAGAATTTGTACAACGGTAAAAGTGTATATAAAGCAATAAATAACATTGAAAAAATAATAAAACCCGCTTTACTAGGAATAAATCCGGAAAGACAAAAAGAAATAGATTTAATTATGATAGAAAAAGACGGGACAAAAAATAAATCAAAACTCGGTGCAAATGCAATATTAAGTGTTTCGCTTGCAACGGCACGAGCAGCCGCAAATTCAAATAATCTCCCTTTATACAGATACTTAGGCGGTATATTTGGAAGTACACTGCCTATTCCTATGATGAACATTATAAATGGCGGAGCACATGCAAATAATAAACTTGATTTTCAGGAATTCATGATTCAACCCGTAGGCAGCTGCGACTTTAATGAAAGTTTAAGAATGGGATGTGATGTATTTCAGGAATTAAAAAAAATAATTAATAAAAAAGGTTATTCTACTTCAGTCGGCGATGAAGGCGGTTTCGCTCCCGCCATAAAAACAAACAAAGAAGCACTTGATCTGATTATAATTGCAATAAATAATGCCGGATATACCACTGATGAAATAAAAATTTGCCTTGATATCGCTGCTTCCGAACTATATAAAAATGGTAAATATATATTAGAGAATATGACGCTGACAACAAATGAAATGATATCATACATTGAAAAATTAGTATCGGAATATCCCGTTATTTCAATAGAAGACGGTCTAAGCCAAGAAGACTATGAAGGCTGGAAGTCATTGACATCAAGAATAGGCAATAAATGCCAGCTGGTAGGCGACGATTTATTTGTTACAAATTACGAAAAGCTTGAAAAAGGAATTGAAGAAAAAATGGCAAATGCTGTATTAATTAAACCAAACCAGACAGGAACATTATCTGAAACTTTAGATACAATATTACTTGCACAAAAGAATAATTATAAAACCATAATTTCACACAGAAGCGGAGAAACCGAAGATACTTTCATTGCGGATTTGTCCGTTGCAGTGAATGCGGGACAAATTAAAACAGGCTCAGTAAGCCGGGGAGAAAGAACTTCTAAATATAACAGGCTTCTAAAAATTGAAAAAGAACTAACAGAATAAAATTAGTTTGCAAGTATATATTTTTTATTTTAAAATATATAATGCCGTGCTCCACGGGGACATTGCGGATCTCTTGACCCGAACGCATAGCGGGGTGCAGAGCCTACTGTGAGACTTGTATGAATACGGCAGACCAAAAATCAATTGTTGATAATAAAAGCAGCTGCGGCGCAAACCATCGAACCGTGTCAGGGCGGGAACGCAGCAGCACTAAGATGTAATTTGCGGGTGCGGTTGTTTTTAGAGGAGATTGTTTTTTGGAAAACTTTATTTATACCTGCCGATAGGTAGTGGCACGGCAAAAATGAGAGCTTCTTATGCAAGCCCTCATTTTTATTTATTTTCAGCATTTTTTATTTCTTCCTCAAGCTTAATTATATTTCCTGAAAATTTTAATTTCCTTCTTAATGTATATTTTAAGTATTTTAAATAATTAGGATGATTTTTTAATTCTTTATAAACCTGAGCAAGTAAATAATATAAATCTGCCTCTTCAGGCATTTTTACTGTATATTGTTTTAAAATTTTTTCTGCTGATGTATATTTTTTATTTTTAGCCAAAATTTTAACAAGAAGCTTTACCGCTTGCAAATCACCCGGATTTGTTTTAATTGTATTTTCCAAATTTGAAATTGCAAGTTCTTCATTCCCTTGAGATAGAAATATTGAAGCCAGATTAAAATATGCCCAGCTGTAATCAGGATTTTGCTGAATTACTTCTTCATACAATTTTATTGCTGTTTCTGTTCGATTTATTTTATCATACTCATAGGCAAGATAAAATTTTGCAATAATATCCTTAGGATCAAGTTCTAATGCTTTTGTCAAATATTGGATTGCCTTTTCATGCTCTTTTTTTCGTGAATAAACTTCACCCAGGTTAAAAAATGCATTTTCATCATTTTTGTCTTTTTCTATTACTTTAAGCAATAATTTTTCAGATAAATCAAGCTTATCTAATTTAATATAGACTGAAGCTAAATTATACATGGTATCTGTATTATTAGAATCCAGAGATAAAGATTTTTCATAAGCTTCTGCTGCCTTTTGAAAATATTTAAGCTTTTCTAAAATAATTCCTATATTATAAATAATTTTCGGATTATCAGGAATTTTCTTATTTAGAAATAAAAAATTTTTCAATGCTTCTTCATTTTCACCGATATCAGATAATTTAACAGCATATTGTTCAATTGCATCATAATCATTAGGATTATTTTTTAATCGTTCCTGTAGAATTTTAATTTCATCATCAGACATATAAAATTCCTTAATCGTCAGCTATAAGTTCTTTAATAGCAAACGGAAGATAATCAATAATATCAGAAGCAAAAACAGAATATTTTGTAAAATCTTCCGAAGCAATATCACCGGCAAGTCCGTGCAAGAAAACACCAAGTACCGCCGCATCTATAGGAAGCATTTTTTGAGCAAGAAGTCCTGAAATAAAACCGGTTAAAACATCTCCGCTGCCGGCTTTTGCCAGAGCTGAATTTCCGGAACTATTAATAAAAATCTTTTCTCCATCCGTAACAATAGTTTTATGTCCCTTTAAAACAGTAATACATTCAAATGTTTGAGAGGTAATTCTTGCATATTTTTCTCTGTTATCAATAATTTCCTCCATACTAACATTTAATAACCTTGAAAGTTCTTTCGGATGCGGCGTAATAACTATATTTTTCAAAGAAATTTCACCCTTATGCCCTGCAAGAATGTTTATACCGTCAGCATCTATAACTACTTTTTGTCTTGCATTTAATTCATTTAAAAAACTAAACAAAAAATCTCTGGTCTCTTCATCTGTAGAAATTCCGCAGCCTATAGATATAACATCATAAGAAAACAAATCCTTAATTTTATTATCAGAAGCAATAACCCCGTTTTTAGTTGAAGTTAACGGTTCAAAAGTGATTTCGGGAGTCATTGAAGCAATAACCGGAATAATAACATCGGGACAGGCAAGCCTTAAATATCCTGCGCCTATTTTTAATGCAGCAACTGAAGATAAATAAGCAGCACCCGAATAATTAGCAGAACCCGCAACATTTAAAACCCGCCCGAATGTACCTTTATTAGAATCCTCCGGACGCTGGGGAAGTTTGCCAAATACAAGTTTTTTATTTATAACTTTAACCATTTTGCCTTATCGCCTCATATAGTACAATTGCAACAGAATTAGAAAGATTTAAACTTCTTTGTCCCTCCTTCATAGGGATAGTAACAGCATATTCACTATTAGCATTTAATATCGTTTCGGGAATTCCCCTTGTTTCCGGTCCAAAAACAAGAAAATCACCACTATTAAACTTTATATCAGTATAAATTTTTTTTGACTTTGTTGTCAAATAATAAAATTTTGAATCAGGAAAATCAGCAATTAAAAATTGTAAATTTTCATATTTTTTTATATTTACATCATTCCAATAATCTAAGCCCGCACGTTTTAAATATTTATCAGACAATGAAAAACCGAGCTTTCCGACTAAAAACAAATCTGAACCGCTGCACGCGCATAATCTCACTATATTACCGGTATTCTGCGGTATTTCAGGCTCATAAAGAACAATATTAAACTTGCTTTTTATCATTATTTATAAATCTTCTGCTTTCAATTAAAACCGGAACACCTCTGATTATACACATTAAAACGGTAACATAAACTAATATATCAGCAATTGTTATTAAATACGGCTGAATATAAGCAAATCTTACAAAAGCATTAATTGACATACCGTTAAAATATTCAAGATTAGGAATATATGCAATAATCAAAAATAGGAATACTAAAGATTTTGCTGCTCCGTATAAAGCCCTTGAAAATCTTGAAGCTGTCAGAAAATGACAAATTTTGTTCTGCATCATGGTAGAAGCACCAAAAGCAGTATATCCTTGAGAAAGAGCAATACTTCTCAAACCGTCAGTAATAATCCCTCTTGAAACCACAACCATAGGCACCCACACAGGAACCCAGCCGATTACCGCAAAAGCAATCCAATATAAATTTTCAACGACTCTATCACCGATTATATCAAAAACAGAGCCGAATTCAGACGTTTCATTATATGCCCGTGCAACATAGCCGTCAAGTCCGTCCAAAATTATTACAAATAATGTTATAAAGGCAGATGCAATACACAAATCAGCTCTGCCCGAGAACAGAAATTCAATTGCTATGACAGCCATTATCATTCTTAAAATTGTTAGTATATTTGCCATTATTCCACTCCAAATTATTTTTTACTTCTTGAGAGCGCAAAATTAACGCTATCAAGTGCTTTAACCTTTTCTCCCAGCATAATTTTTTCAGCTTCTTCCAGAACTTTAACCACATTAAAACCGTTATGACCGTCGCTCCTTGCTTTTTTCCCCTGAGCTATACAAGAGAGAAAGTGCTGGCACTCCAATTTTAGAGGTTCTATTTCTATATAGTCCAAAACCTCATTTTTAGATACTTTAGGTGACGAGCTTTCAAAAATCTGGAGTTTATTTTCTGCAAGAGTATCATCAAAAATCGCCGTTGCTTTAGTTCCTCTTACCAGAAGATTTACTCTTTTTTGAGGATGAATCCAGCTGTCCGAGATATGAACAATAATATTATCTTCATATTCTATTGTAACATGTGTAACATCCATTATGTCATTATTATCAGAAGATGCACCGACAGCGCTTATAACCCGAACTGGCTCTTTCCCGAGAATATAACTTGTCATTGATACATCATGAGGAGCCAGATCCCACATAACACTTCTGTCATTTTTAAAATGATTAATATTTAACCGGTCGCTTTGAACATACCTTATATCGCCAAGGACACCGTCTTTAATTAACATTTTTAATCTGTTAACGGCAGGATGATATAAAAGCAGATGTCCGACCATAAGCACCATATTATTTTTGTCTGCCAGTTCTGTCAATGCTTTTGCTTCAGCTGAAACTGTAGATATAGGTTTTTCAACATAAACATGTTTTCCCGCTTCAATTGCCTGTTTTACAATTTTATAATGAGTATGGCTTGGAGTAACAACCGCAACAGCATCTATTTCTTTGTTATTCAACACCTCATCAGAATCATCCGTAATATTTACATCCGGATATATTTCTTTCAAATTTTTTCTGTTTTCCGGATCTAAATCACAGATTGTATGTAAGGCATTAAGATTATAAAAGTTTCTTACAACATTCTTGCCCCATATACCGCAGCCGATTACCGCAACATTTAGTGACTTCATTTTTATACTCCAAACAACTATTATAATACATGTAGTAATTTATAAATATTATTGTAAAAAATAAGCAAATAAAGGTCAAATAAAATATTTATAAAGATTAACAGAAAATTTTTATATTATACAATTTTAATTCTGTTGTCTTTTCTGACTTCAAACGGCTGCGGCAATGACTTGATATAATCAATGGTAACCTTATCCTTATCGAATGTATATCGTTCTAAAATATCTTTATCATCTCTCTTAAGCATTTCCAAATTATCACCGCCTCCGATTAAAAATTCATCATATATTGCGGTATAAACTTTATTAGGATCCGGATTATTTATATCAATAGAACGTGTGTGCCCCTGTTTATCAATATACGTCAGGTCTTTTAAATCGCCCTGAGAATCAAGTGTATATGTCAAACCCGACACCTGCATAATTCCGGGTTTTGAGTTATTAGCAGCTAATGATTTACCGCAGAGTTTTATAGCATCAACTAAATCTTTTTCATTTAGTTTTACTTTAAATAATTTATTATTAAAGGGGAATATACTTGTAATATCTCTTTCGGTTACTCTTCCATAATCTACGCTTCCTCTAAAATTTGCGGAATTTACAAGAACTATATCAGCATCCAAATTTTTTCTTAATGCATCCGATACAAAATCCGCCCACGGATTTTCTTCAATAAGATTATTTTTCGGAATAGGATCTACATGTTTTAAATGTCCTATTACAGGAGACTGTCCCAATATTGAATCAATTGTTTTTGACATTATAAGATTAGGTGAATAAAAATTTGTATCCATTATATTATTTTGAACATAAGTAATTCTTCCGTTTTTATCAAATTCAAGATTTAAGAAACCAAAATGATTTCCGTCGCGTCCGGCCTGAGTTATAACAACCGGCTCTCCCGAAGGAGAATATAATAAATTTTCACCTTCTTTAACACCTTCAATTAAATCATGAGAATGTCCGCCAAGAATGACATCTATTCCGGTCACTCTTTGCGCTATTTCTTTTTCAACAGTATTGCCTTCATGAGATAATAATATAATTTTATTTACTCCCTGCTGCTGAAGTTTAGCAACTTCTTCCTGTAATTCTTTTATAGTCTGTTCCTTATCATCAATTGTAATGCCTTCCATTATCTCTTTATTCTTTAATCTTTCACTCATATCAGAAGGCTGAACTCCGATTAGTCCGTATTTTTCACCGCTTTTACCATCAACTATTGCAGAACGGAGAACTTTCTGCGCCAATAGGGAATTATTATCAGGGAAATTCATATTCATACCAAGTATTTTTGTTTTAGAATCCTTTAATAATTTGCCGCATATCGCTGCCGTTACATCAAATTCATGGTTTCCCGGCGCTTCGGCATCAATTTGTGCTAAATCTAAAAAACTTGCCGCAGCAAGATTTCTTTTTTCGTCAGAACCTATAAAAGTATCACCGGAGCATAATTTTAACAAATCAGAACCGGTTTGCTGCGCCTTAACGCTTGCATGTTCACCGGCAGCCATTAATCTTTGCATTTTCGGCACCTGCCCATGAAGGTCATTTATATAAAAAATTGAAGTTTTCGTTGTAGAAACAGGATTATTTAATGTTTTAGCAGTGTTATTAACGCCCGTGCTTTGTGCCGGCACAACCGGAGAATATCCGGAAATATGCTGTGTTAGAATATTCATAATTTATTCCAAATAATCTATTCATTTGCTTCAAACACTCTAAAATAATTTTTTGCTCTTTTTAATAAAAAAATTTATTTTTATTTACATTTTCACATCAGAAACTGTAGTAATTTTATAATTAGAATAATCGCCTTCCACAATTGCAACAGGCAGACCTTCTTTTTCAAAAAGGCAGGAATCATCAGTAAAATTAAAATCTTTATACTTTTTATGAAGTTCCAGAATTTTTTTATACTCAAAAATTTGCGGTGTCTGGGCATTCCACAAAGTTTTTCTTTCCGGAGTCGATATTATCATTCCGTTATCATCAACTATTTTAACAGTATCTATGGTTTTAACAGCAGCTATAGCAGCAGATGTTTCATATGCCTTTTTCAAACATTTATATATTACATCACTTGATACAAAAGGTCTTGCCGCATCATGAATTATAACAAAATCAGGATTATTACATGCCAGCAGCCCTTTAAAAACAGACTCCTGCCTTGTTTTGCCGCCTTCAATAATTTTTACTTCCGTATTATTTTTATATAAATTTACTAAATCTTCTATTATAGAAATGTTAGCCGGTATTATAATTTCATCAATATATCGCAAATTCAAAAAAGTTTCGACGCAATGAGATATAACAGGCTTATCATCTATTTTAAAAAGCAATTTATTAATTCCGCTAAATCTTGAAGAACTACCGCCTGCCGTTAAAACAGTACTTATCATATTTCAACTCCAAAATGGTCATAAGAATTATTAACAAATAATGTTTCGGTTATTTTCTCTGTTTTTAAATTATCATTTATTATTACGCAGGGATTATTATCTTTATTTTGAACTCTGCCTATTAAAGTAAACATTCCTTTATCAAGTTTAGAATATGTTTTAGGCGGAACACATACTACAAGCTCAAAATCTTCTCCGCCCCATTTAACAAAATTTTTGTAATCAAGATTATTCCTTTTAAAAAATTCAATGGTTTTTTCTTTTATCGGAACTTTATTTATATCTATCGAAATATTATGTTTACTTTCTGACGCTATTTTATACAATGCATCAACAAGCCCGTCAGAAGTATCCATAACCGCAATATTTGAATTTATAACATCTATAAGATTATTAGCTTCTTTAATTCTGGGCTGTGGATTTAAATGAGAATCAATAAGAACTTTATCCGCATACAAAAAGTTTTGCAATGAATAAAACCCGGCAGCACTGGCAGCAAAATCACCCGTGACAAGAACATAATCATCTTTTTTCGCATAGCTTCTTGAAGATAAATATTTTGATTTCTTTTTACCTATTGCACAAACTGAAATTACAACTTTATCACTTCCGGTAATATCACCGCCTATAACTTTTACATCAAATTCATTGCAAACATCGTTAATTCCCCTGTACAATTCGGATATAAAAGAAGAATTTATTCTTTTTGGCAATGACAAAGAAACCGTTATATAATCAGGTTTAGAAAGAGCAGCAGCCAAATCACTTAAATTAACACTGACTGACTTGCGCCCGAGCACGTACGGACTTATTGAATACAGCGAAAAATGAACATCCTCAACTAAAGTATCATGAGTTACAAAAATACCTAAATCCTTCAGATATGCACAATCATCACCAATATACGACGAATCATCAAGTGTATTTTTTATTATTTTAATAAAATCTAATTCTTTCATAGAAAGATTTTAACATTAAAATCTAAAAAAATTTAAATATGTAACATATGATAATAGAACATCTTTAAAATATTTTATAAGCATGTACAATAATAAATGGCAATCTTACACACAGTCGAACAAATATAATAAAAGCGAGGTATAAATGATAGAATTCAACTATCGGAATATCAGAACTGAAATAATAGGAGATGAAAACGGATTAAATATTGAAGATGAATTCAATAATTACCGCGAAACAATACACAGAATTATTGCTGACCTGAATTCAAATAAAGATAAACCGGGACAGCGTCTGCAGTGGATGAACCTCGGCTATAACGAAGAAACAATATGGTATGTTAAAGAATTTGCCGCAATGGTCGAAAACCGTTTTGACAATATTTTAATTTTAGGAATGGGCGGTTCTTCTCTGGGAGGTATGGCTGTTTGTGAAGCACTTTTGCCTCCGTATTGGAATTATTTAACAAAAGAGCAGAGAAATAATTATCCAAGAATTTTCTTTCTCGATAATATAGACCCTGACCAGATGAATTCACTCTTAAATATACTGAATTTAAAGAAAACACTTGTAAATGTCATAACAAAATCGGGTTCAACAGCCGAAATAATGGCTCAATATATGATTATAAAAGACAGACTTGAAAAAGAACTCGGCGACGATTACAGAAAAAATGTTATAGCAACAACAGATAAAAATATAGGTATTTTAAAACAATTATCAGATCAAGAAGGGTATAAAATTTTCTATATTCCTGATGATGTGAGCGGAAGATTTTCAGTATTTTCTTCTGTAGGACTTCTTCCTTTTGCTCTTGTCGGCATTGACATAGAAGAAATTACCCAGGGCATAAAAGATATGGATCTTGCACTTAAAAATACGGATATTCACTATAATATCGCAGCACAAAATGCATTAATTCATTTTCTTATGAATACAAAAAAAGGTAAAAAAATATCTGTAATGATGCCTTATTCTAACAGACTTCGTTTTGTTGCAGACTGGTACTGCCAACTTTGGGCTGAATCTTTAGGCAAAGAAAAAGACCGTAACAATAATATAGTAAATACAGGTCAAACACCGATAAAAGCAATAGGAGTTACCGATCAGCATTCTCAAATTCAATTATATAATGAAGGTCCTAACGATAAAATAATAAATTTCCTGAGAGTAAAAGAATTTGATACCACGCTTGAAATTCCGAATATCTTTGAATATACGGGAATAAGCTATCTCGGAGGGAAAACAATAAACCAGTTGTTTAATGCGGAAGCCGACTCAACAATGGCATCTTTAATTGATTATAAAAGACCTAATGTGACAATTACAATTCCGAAAATCACTCCTTATTATATCGGGCAGCTGCTATATATGTTTGAGGTTCAAACAGCAATATCCGGTGCATTATATAATATTGATGCCTTTGACCAGCCAGGAGTGGAACAGTCCAAAAATTATACTTATGCCTTAATGGGCAGAATAGGTTATGAAGATTCTGCAAACGAATTAAAAGAAAAATTAACCGATTCTGTTACAATATAGCATTTTTTAAACAATATGATAGAATATACAAAATGGCAAGAAAAACAGAAAAAGTATTGGGATATGATGTTGATTTAATGACTTTTGATGAAGCCGTTTCTTTTGTTATAGATAAAATCGGCAAAGAAGAAGGACTTCAAATCGTTACAATTAATCCTGAGATGATTGAACTTGCAAATAAAAATAAAGTTTTTTCCAACATAATTAAAAATGCAGACTTAATAGTTCCTGACGGTTCCGGTATTAAATTGGCCTTAAAACTTAAAGGAATAAAGCAAGAACAAATTCCGGGTATAGATTTAGCAAAAGAACTTCTTGACTCCTGTAGTTTTATGGGATATCCGGTGGCTCTTATCGGTGCAAGAGAACATGTTATAGAAACAACAGTAAAACGATTAAGAGCAGAATTTAAAAATCTTGACATTTGTTATTATAGAAACGGCTATTTTACAATACAAAAAGAAAATGAAATAATTGAAAAATTAAAAGAGACAGAGCCAAAACTTGTACTTGTGGCTCTGGGAGCGCCGAAACAAGAAATTTTTATACAAAAATGCAGAAAAGAACTGCCCGCTGCGGCATTTATAGGAGTTGGCGGCACCTTTGACGTATGGTCGGGAGAAGTTGAAAGAGCACCGGAATTCTTTAGAGTAATGGGCTGGGAATGGATTTACAGAACCTATAAACAACCCTCCAGATTAAAAAGAATATACAAAACTTTGCCCCTTTTCTTGTTTAAGGCTATAATAGATTCTGTAAAAAATAAAAATCATTCTGCATTAAAGGAAAACTAATGAATACTAAATTTTCGGAAACAGAAATTAAAGAAATTGAAAAAGTATCAAAAAAACTAAGAAGAGAAATTCTGGAAATGATTCACAATGCAAAATCGGGACACCCCGGAGGATCACTATCCTGCATTGACATTTTAAATGTTCTTTATACAAAATGTATGAAGCATTATCCTGAATGCGAAAAAAATCCGGATTATAAAAACCGGGACAGATTTATTCTCTCTAAGGGACACGCATCAGCTGCTTTATATGCAGTTCTTTCCCACTGCGGTTATTTTAAAGAAGATGAATTGATGACCTTCAGAAAATTCGGTTCAAGACTGCAAGGTCATCCTTGCTGCAACAAACTTAACGGAATAGAAGTTTCAACAGGTTCTTTAGGACAGGGACTTTCTATCGGCTGCGGAATGGCATTAGGTCTCAGACTGGATAATATAAAAAGCAAAGTATATGTGTATATGGGAGACGGCGAACTGGAAGAAGGCAATGTTTGGGAAGCCGCTATGAATGCATCTCATAATAAACTTAATAATCTTATCGCTTTTGTTGACAGAAACCGCCTTCAAATTGACGGTTCAACAGAAAAAGTCAAATCTATAGGTAATATAAATGAAAAATTCAAGGCCTTCGGCTGGAATACATTAGAAATTGACGGGCATAATATAAACGAGATATATGAAGCAATAGAGCAGGCAAAACAAAGCGACAAACCTGTTGTGATAATTGCAAATACAATAAAAGGTAAAGGAATTTCTTTTATGGAAAATAACCCTAACTGGCACGGAAAAGCCCCGAATGATGAAGAATTAAAGCTCGCGCTGCAGGAATTAAAATAAAGGAGTCATATGACAAGAGAATATAAATCTGTAAGAAGTGCATACGGCAATACTCTAAAAGAATTGGGAAGAGAAAATAAAAATATAGTTGTACTTGATGCTGACTTATCCTGTTCAACACAGACTCAAATATTCGCAAAAGAGTTTCCTGACAGATTTTTTAACGCGGGTATAGCTGAACAGGATTTAATGACAACAGCAGCAGGACTTGCCTGCACAGGGAAAATTCCTTTTGTATCCACATTCGCAATTTTTGCTTCAGGCAGAGCCTGGGAACAAATAAGAAATACTATATGCTATTCAAACCTGAATGTAAAAATAGCCGCAACCCATGGCGGTATTACAGTAGGTGAAGACGGAGCAAGTCATCAAGCGCTTGAAGATATTTCACTTATGAGAAGTATTCCCAATATGACAGTAATTGTTCCCGCTGATGAAAAAGAAACAATTCAGGCAGTAAAATATGCTGCCTCCGTATACGGTCCCGTTTATATCAGGATAGCAAGAACAAATCTGCCGGATATTTTTGATTCTTCATATAAATTCAATATTAATAAAGCAGTAATAATGCAAAAAGGAACAGATATTTCATTAATTTCGAACGGAGAAACATTGGTCGAAACAATGGATTGTGCTAAAATATTATCAGAAAAAGGGATAAATGCAGAAATAATAAATGTACCGGTCGTAAAACCAATAGACAGTGATACAATTATTTCTTCAGCAAAAAAGACAAACAGGGTTTTCACGATTGAAAATCACTCCGTAATTGGCGGATTGGGCAGTGCAGTATGTGAGGTATTAAGCGAAAACTATCCTGTCAAAATTACAAGAATAGGAATAAATGATCAATTCGGACAAAGCGGAACGGCAAAAGAGCTTATGAATTATTATGGGCTTAGTGCAGAAAAATTAACAGAAAAAATTATGGGACAATTAAAAAATGATACAACTGCGAAATGTATACAAAAAATATAAAGATAATTATGCACTTCAAAATATTAACCTGGATATTATGTCGAGTGAATTTGTTTTCTTAACAGGTTCTTCAGGCGCAGGTAAATCTACATTAATGAAACTGTTATACAGAGAAGAAGTACCTACTTCTGGAACCGTAATGATAGGGAATATAAATATAGCAAAACTGCCAAATGACAGAGTTCCTAATATAAGAAGATGCATGGGAATAGTATTTCAAGATTATAAACTTCTTCCTAATATTAGTGTATACGACAACATAGCTTATGTAATAAGGACTCTCGGAATGCGCTCAAGAGAGATTCAAGACAGAGTTACCGGAGCATTAAAAGTGGTCGGGCTTCTAAATAAAATGAACGCAAAACCGCTTGAACTTTCAGGCGGTGAACAGCAAAGAGTAAGTATAGCAAGAGCAATAGTTAACGGACCGCCATTGCTTATTGCTGATGAACCTACAGGCAATTTAGACCCAAAAAACTCTATGGAAATTATGCAAATTCTGGAACAAATTAATGAAAAAGGCATAACAGTTATAGTATCTACACATGACAGAGATATTGTTGATTACTTCAGAAAAAGAGTTATTACAATGGAACAAGGTCAAATTATAAGAGATGTACAGGCAGGTACATATGAATAACAGAAAAAAAATAATCAAAGAAACCGTAAAAAAACATATTCCGCAAAGACATTTATCTTCTGTAAGAATTATGTATAGAATAGCAATGGAGACAATTTACGGTATAAAAAGAACAGGACTTATAAATATCGCTATAGTTGCAGCTATGGCAGCCATTTTAACCATTTTTGGTTCTTTATTCAGAACAAGTTTTTCTCTCAGTTCGTTTGTTTATAAACTCGGTGATGCCTTTGAAATATCAGTTTATTTAAAACCAAATGTCGACCCTGTTTACATGTCATCCCGAATACGGGAAATAGAACACGTAAAAAAAATAGCCATAATTACAAAAGAACAAGCCTGGGAAGAAATGAATAAAGATATTGACGTATCCGGAATGGAAAATCCTCTCCCAGACACTTTACATGTAACCGTTGATGACCCGGTAAATATTTCTACAGTATGTGACGACATAAAAAAAGTATCAGGAATAGAAAATATGTCATATGCACAGGAAATGGCAAAAAAATTACAGACAATAACAACAGTATTTAACACAGTTACTATTCTTGTTTTATTTGCTGTTGCTATGCTTACAATAATAATAATAAACTGTACAATTCAGCTTGTAATTCAATCGCGTAAAGATGAAATAGAAATTATGAGATTGATGGGAGTTAGCAACTGGTATATAAAAATCCCGTTAATTTTGCAAGGTGCTATATATGGATTTTTAGGAGCAATAATATCATTAATTCCGTTGAATACCGTACAAAATGCACTTCTAAAGCTGCATAATTTTTTAAATGTCGCCTCATCTGATTTCGCAATGAATATCGTCGTTTTTTGTTTATTTGTGATGGCAATATTTTTCAGTGCGGGAGGAAGTATGCTTTCTATAAAAAAACACCTGCAAGTATAATTTACAAATAAAAACTTGAATAAAAAAGTATATTTATGATAATATTTTTAAAGTAAACTAAGGAGAAGTGGCCGAGTAGGTTTAAGGCGGCACCCTGCTAAGGTGTTGTGTGGAGTAATCTGCACCGTGGGTTCGAATCCCACCTTCTCCGTTTTTTATTTTGAGCTTTATATATATTATTAAATCATGCTACAGTTGTATGTGTAATTTAACGGGACATTTTATCTGAACGCATAAAAAGATTATTCGGCAATGTTGGCTTTGTGCTTGACTTTTGCTAGTCGGAAGTAATCGTTTTATATGTTACAAAATGGTCTTTTACTGGTCATCATTGTCCGATTACTGTCCAAGAATTGTCTTAAATTTTCTATTTTAAAACTAATGCTATAGCCTATTTCGCCCTCATAATCTAAATTGTACGGATAAAATGATTATTTGACATTTTAAGTAAATAAAGTCCGGTTCCTCTATTGAATAAAATTATGTCCTAATGATACAAAAGAAGGAAAAAAGGAACACCTTTCCGACTTCAGAGTTAATCTGTATGTATGGACGAATATATAAATATTAACAAAATCGCAGAATTAAAAGGCTTAAAAAGTACCCGTTCGATAAGACTTGCAATTAACCAAGGTAAATATATTGCAAGAGAAGTTGAAGTAAGAGGCGGAAAATCATATGAAATTCTTTATTCTTCATTAGAACCGGATATACAAGATAGATTAGATGAAGAAGAATTAAAAACAACGGCAATTGTTCCGTTTGAAAACAAGGTGAATTTTGTATCAGAAAATGCAAGATTAACAGCACTTGCAAGAGTGGATATAGTAACTGCCTTATATAATATTCGTAAAAAATATCCAACTAAAAAAGAGGCTGATTCAGTATTTTTAGATTTATATAACAGTGGAATGTATTTGCCCCAAATATATAAGTTTGTTGGTTCAATTTCGATAGGAACACTCCATCGTTGGGTTAAGATGTTTGAAAATTATGGAACAGATGGGCTTTTACAAAAACGCAAAACTAATCAACAAGGTGAATATAATACGATTTTGAATGAGGAAATGAAACAGATATTTTTGAAATATTTGTTACACCCGAATAAATTTAGTATCGGAAAAGCTATAAATTTAACAAAACATATTCTAGAAAAGCGAGGATATGAAAATATACCTTGTAATCTAACGTTCAGAAGATTTGCGGAGAATTTTAAGAAAAACAATTATTCAAAGTGGATTTTATTTAGAGAAGGTGAAAAAGCATATCACGATAAAATTGAACCGTATATAGAACGAGATATTTCTAAAATTGAAGTAGGAGATGTTTTGGTAGCTGACGGACATGTTCTTAATTTTCAAATAATCAATCCATTTACAGGAAAGCCGACCAGAGCAACTTTGGTCGGCTTTTTAGATTGGAAATCAACAGCATTAGTCGGATATGAAATTATGATGAGTGAAAATACTCAATGCATAGCAAGTGCATTAAGAAATTCTATTTTAAATCTAGGCTTGATTCCTAAAGTAGTCTATCAAGATAACGGAAAAGCTTTTAAGGCAAAATATTTTCAAAATATAGATTTTGACGAAGCTGGATTTAATGGGATTTATGCAAAACTTGGAATAAAATCAGTTTTTGCAAAACCATATAATGCAAGAGCAAAAGTTATTGAAAGATTCTTCCTTGAATTTCAAGAAGAGTTTGAAAAAATGATGACAAGTTATA
>CALUSW010000029.1 GCA_944323535.1 Candidatus Gastranaerophilales bacterium
TGATTATAGTTTTTGGGGTACACTTCATTGTCGGCAACAAGAAGAGCTGTAAATTCAGAATGACATTTTTTCATTCGTTGTCACCCTGAACTCGTTTCAGGGTCTGACCAACTTGAAGCCTGTGTATCCAATCGGTAAGATCCCGAAATAAATTCGGGATGACATAGAAACTCAACCTGTTATGCTGTTTTTTATAATATCCGTTGAAAAATTCTATATAAATACTTAGTTTTTAATATTGGCAAACAAACTTTTCTGTAATACACTAAAAATTATGAAATATATTGATAATGTAAGAAATTTTTGTATCATCGCACATATTGACCATGGTAAATCCACACTGGCGGACAGACTGCTTGAGAAAACAGGCACTATTGCACAGCGTGATATGCAGGATCAGCTCTTAGATACTATGGATATTGAACGTGAGCGCGGTATTACAATTAAATTGAATGCCGCAAGAATGAATTATAAAGCAAAAAACGGAAAAGAATATATTTTAAACCTTATAGATACTCCCGGGCATGTGGATTTCAGCTATGAAGTATCACGTTCTTTAGCGGCTTGTGAAGGTGCTCTTTTAATTGTAGATGCAACTCAGGGAGTGGAAGCGCAGACGCTTTCAAACGTATATCTGGCAATAGAGCAGAATCTTGAAATAATTCCCGTTATTAACAAAATAGATTTGCCTTCTGCGGATGTAGAGCGTGTGAGAGAAGAAATAGAAGAAGTTCTCGGAATTGATGCTTCTATGGCAATACCGGTAAGTGCAAAAGAAGGCATAGGAATTGAAGAAGTCCTTGAAGCGGTTGTTGAGTTTGTGCCTCCTCCTGAAGATACATCAGATAAACCTTTAAGGGCTTTAGTATTTGACAGCACTTATGACCAGTATTTAGGAACATTATGCTTTTTTAAAGTAGTAGACGGAAATATAAAACTCGGCGATAAAATTAAATTTATGGCGTCGGGCAAAGAATATGAAGTTACTGAACTGGGATATTTAAATCCTCACAGAGTTCCTTTAAAAGAATTAAAAACAGGTGATGTCGGCTATATGGGATGTTCTATAAAAGAAATTACCCGTTTTGTCGGAGATACTATTACCCATGTGGAAAACGGGGCAGAAGAACCGCTTGCCGGATATAAAGAAGCGCTGCCAATGGTATTTTCCGGTATGTATCCTGTTGATAATGACCAATATCAGGACTTAAAAGAAGCGCTTGAAAAACTAAAACTGAATGATTCAAGTATAACGTTTGAACCCGAAACATCATCTGCTTTAGGTTTTGGATTTAGATGCGGTTTCTTGGGAATGCTGCATATGGAAATTGCGCAGGAAAGACTTGAAAGAGAATATAACCTGACTCTTGTAACAACAGCTCCGAGTGTTATTTACAGAGTACATAAAACAAACGGAGAAATTGTTGAAATAGACAATCCTGCAAATCTTCCGGATGCGCAATATAGAGATTTTATAGAAGAGCCTTATGTTAAAGCAACAATTATAACTCCTAACGAATATGTAGGTTTGCTAATGGAACTGGCGCAGTCAAAACGCGGTATTTTCCAGAATATGACATATCTTGATAAAGTAAGGGTTTCACTTCATTACGAAATTCCGTTAAGCGAAATTATAACAGACTTTTATGACCAGCTAAAATCACGTTCAAAAGGATATGCCAGTCTGGATTACGAATTCAGTGAATATAAACGCTCCGATCTTGTTAAACTTGATATCTTGCTGGCAGGGGAAATTGTTGACGCATTAAGTGCAATTGTACATAAAGATAATGCTTTTTATACCGGACAGAAATTAACCTCAAAATTAAAAGATATAATTCCCAGACAGATGTTTGAAGTTGCAATACAAGCTGCTATCGGCGGCAGAATTATAGCAAGAACAAACATAAAAGCCTTAAGAAAAAGTGTACTCGATAAATGCTACGGCGGTGATATAACAAGAAAACGAAAACTGCTTGAAAAACAAAAACGAGGCAAAAAACGTATGAAAGCAGTCGGAAGAGTTGAAGTTCCGCAGGAAGCTTTTATGGCGGTTTTAAGTTTAAATGATGATTAAAAGGAGGTAGTTTTGGCGCTTGATACTGCACTCGTTATGATTTTAGCCGGAGGAGAAGGTAAAAGGTTATACCCTCTTACCCGCGACAGAGCAAAACCTGCTGTTCCTTTCGGCGGAAGATACAGAATTATCGACTTTGTAATTAATAATTTTATAAATTCGGGTTTTTATAAAATAAAAATTTTAACTCAATATAAATCGGATTCTCTGAACCAGCATATAGCAAGAAGCTGGCCTGTTTCTCCCATTCTCGGGCAATACATTGATTTAGTTCCCGCTCAAATGAGAACTGACGGACACTGGTACCAGGGAACAGCCGATGCGGTATTTCAAAATCTTACTCACATAAATGACGAAAAACCAAAGCATGTATGCGTTTTTGGCGGTGACCATATATACAGAATGGATGTATCCCAGATGATGAGATACCATAAAAAACAGGAAGCTGAACTTACTATATCAGCAATTCCGATACATATTTCAGAGGCAAGCGAATTTGGTATTATCGAAGTTGACGATAATTGGAAATTAACCGGATTTCAGGAAAAGCCTAAAACAACTCCTAAATGTATACCGGGTCGTCCTGATATGTGTCTGGCTTCTATGGGTAACTATATTTTTGAAACGGAAGTTCTTACAGATGAAGTAAAAAAAGATGCTTTAGACCCTAATTCAAGTCATGATTTTGGTAAGAATATAATTCCTAAAATGTTAAATGACGGTAGAAGAATATATGTTTATGACTTTTCTCAAAATGAATATACCGGTATGTCCGCTTCCGAACGCGGATACTGGAGAGATGTCGGAAGCATAGACAGCTACTGGCAGGCAAATATGGATTTGCTTAATTATCAGCCGGAATTAAATCTATACTGTACGGATTGGCCGTTAAGGACTTATAATTATAATTTCCCTCCTGCAAAATTTATTTGGGAAGAGGAAGACAGGGTCGGAATGGCAACAAATTCTATGGTATCAGAGGGCTGTATTATTTCAGGCGGAAGCATCTCAAGATGTATACTTTCACCTCTTGTAAGAATTAACAGTTTTGCTAATGTTACGGATTCAATTCTTATGGAAAACGTTAATGTCGGCAGGTACTGCGAAATAAAAAAAGCTATAATAGATAAAAATGTAACAATTCCCCCATACACAAAAATAGGTTTTGATATTGAAGAAGATAAAAACAGAGGATTTTTAGTTTCACAAGGCGGGATAACTGTAGTTCCCAAAGGAGCAAAATTATGAGAAAAAGAAAAAAATTTTTTGTAATACTCTTTATATTAGCGTCGATTGGGCTTTTTATTTTTGCAGGTATTGTATTAAAAAATAATAACAGATATACACCTCCTGCAATAACAGCTCCAATTGAAATTCCTGCTGATGGTGTTGTAACTGATTTTAATGAAGTAGAAAAATCGGATAAGCCTGCAGTTGTTATGTTTTATGTTGACTGGTGTACGTATTGCAGAAGATTTATGCCTGTATTCGGAGATTTTGCAAAGCAATACAAAGATAATTATATATTTGCCGCTATAAACTGCGATAAACCGGAGAATATAAAATATGTTCAGGAATATCACATTATGGGCTTTCCGACGTTATATATAGTTGATACAAAAATAAATCATAAATTCAGTCTAAGTATGTCGGCAACTGCAAATGAAACGGTTATGAAAGAAGAACTAAATAATTACCTGAATGTAAGAAAAAATTTTTTATAATTAAAATAATATAAAATGATATTGACATATAATTTTGGGGGATTATAATAGTCTACAATGGGACAGTAAAATTTGGGACTAACTGTAAAGGTAATAAACCGGTGGATAAGCTGAAACTAAAAGAGTATTCGGAAAAATTAGTAAAATTTCACAGGGATATTTCGGGATTTTATAATGATTATGCAAAATCTGTCGGTTTAACATACGCAAGTTTGGGTGTTCTTGGTATAATACTAAATGAAGAAAATTGTACACAAACAACAATAACACAGCATATGTGCCTGCCGAAACAAACTATAAATGCGATTATTAAATCTTTTAATAAACATGGTATAATTGAACCTCCGGTAGAATCTGATTCCGATAAACGGAATAAGGTGATAATATTAACCGGAAAGGGAAAAGATTATGCCGAAAAAATTATGTCTAAAGTGCAGGAAGCGGAATATGCCGCTTTGGACAGTCTTGGGGAGGAAAGATGCGAAAACTTGATTCAAACAATTGCAATGTATAAAGACAGTTTAAAAATAAAATAAAAAGATAATAATAAATGAGGATATGATATGAGTTATTTAAAGAATAAAAAAGCACAGTGGATAATATTTTTAGTTGTTTTTATATTAGGGTCCATAGCTTTTCAACAAATTTCAAGCTATATTGACGGTAAAAACCAGCAAAAAGCAATGAATGCTCCTAAAGAAGTTCAGACTATGCATCCAATGATAAGGGATGTATATTCGAAATCGGAATCAGCAGGACGTATTGAAGCAAAATATTCTGTTGATGTTGTAGCAAGAATTAACGGCTGGCTTCAAAAAAGGTTTTTTGACGAAGGGGCAAAAATTGCAAAGGGACAGACTTTATTTTTAATAGAACCTGACCAGTATGAAATTGCTGTAAGTAATGCGTCCGCAACGGTAAGACAAACACAGGCCGCATTGATAAATGCTGAAAAAGAGCTTGTAAGGGCAAAAGAACTTGTTAAAAATGATTATGTAAGTAAATCGTATTATGATCAGGCTTTAGCAACAAGGGATCAGAATAAAGCTGCTTTGGATGCGGCTAAAGCTCAGCTTGCAGAAGCTAAATTAAATTTAAGCTATACAAAAATTGTATCTCCTATTGACGGGAAAATAGGTAAAATAATAATTACGGAAGGCAATCTCGTAAATACAACATCTGGAGCTCTTGCAAGAATAGTAAGCTTGAGCCCTATTTATGCTTATTTTCCGATGAAGAGCAGTGAGTTTCTCAAATTCAGAAAGTTAGATTCTTCTCCTGATTTTAGCAATATGAAAGTTCAAATACAGCTTGCAGACGGAAGTATATATAATGAATTCGGCAAGATAGAATTTGTTGATAACGAGGTTGACCAGACTACAGGGACAATAAGTTTAAGAGCTACATTTGAGAATGCAGATGAATTGCTGGTTCCGGGTGATTTTGTAAAAGTAATAGTAGAATCTGCAAATCCGAGAAGAGTAATGCTTGTTCCTCAATCAGCTGCATTAAATGATGCTCAAGGCTATTATGTGTGGTGTGTTGATGCTGATAACAAAACGGTAAGAAAGAACATAGAAGTTTCTAATGAAATAGATAAAAATTGGATAGTTGAAGCAGGTCTTGAAGAATCCGATGTTATTATAGCAAAAGGTATTCAGAGTATAAGAATGCCCGGACAGGCTGTTAAAGCAACTCCGCTGAAAATTGAAAATACAGAAGAAAACACTTCAAAATAAGGAAAAGACAATAAAATGGAAGATAATAAAAATAAAAAGAATTTATATTTCTTTATTACAAAACCACGTTTCGCGATGGTAATATCGATATTTATAACTCTTATAGGTTTGGTTTCTATATTCAGTTTACAACTTGAAAAGTATCCGAATATAACACCTCCTCAGGTTACAGTATCAGTGTCGTACCCCGGGGCAAGTGCTTCTGTTATTGAATCATCTGTTGCATCACTGATAGAAGCACAGGTTAACGGTGTTGAGAATATGCTTTATATGTCATCAACCTGTTATGATGAAACATATTCATTAAATATATTTTTTAAGGTAGGTACAAATAAAGATATTAACCTTGTAAACGTACAAAACAGACTTCAGCAGGTTGAAGCGCTATTGCCCGAAGATGTTAAACGTCTCGGGGTTACTGCTACAAACAGGGTATCCGGTGCAGGTGCTTGTATTTTAAACCTTGAATCTTCCGATAACTCTTGGAGTCAGCTTGATTTAACAAACTATGCAACAATTTATATTAAAGATGAAATTAAACGTCTTGACGGTGTTGGTGACGTGAACGTATTCGGTGCAGCCGATTATAGTATGAGAATATGGCTTGATCCCACTAAAATGGCAAACTTAAATGTTTCTGTTCAAGAAGTTCAAGCGGCCGTTACAACACAAAATACTCTTGTTTCGTCGGGAGCTCTTGGCTCTCTGCCCAGTAAAAGCAATCAAACGTTGAGAATGACTTTAATGACAAAAGGACGACTGCTTGAGCCTGCGGAGTTTGAAGAAATTATAATAAGAGCAAACACTGACGGTTCGAGTATAAAACTAAAAGATATAGCAAGAGTAGAACTTGGTGCATATTCTTATGACAGACTTGGTATGATTGACGGAAAACCGGCAGCACTTATTCAGGTTGTTCCTTTACCGGGTGCAAATACAATCAGTATTGTAAATCTTGTAAATAAAAAGATATCGGACATAAATAAGTCGCTTCCTGCAACCTTGCAGGTTAAAATGATGCATGATGACTCGGAATTTATTCGGGAATCAATGAAAGAAGTTGTATTTACAATTATATTAACTTCATTAATCGTAATAATTGTAATATTCGTATTTTTAGGTGATTGGAGGTCGACACTCGTACCTTGTGTTACCATACCTGTGTCATTGGTGGGTACATTTGCCGCCTTGCCTGTGTTTGGAATGTCGATAAACCTTCTAACACTGTTTGCGATGGTACTGGCGGTTGCGGTTGTAGTCGATGACGCTATTGTTGTTATTGAAAACGTAAAACGACATCTGGAAGAAGGAAAAACTCCGGTTGAAGCGACACAGCTTACAATGCAAGAGGTTGGCGGAGCTCTTGTCGCAATGGCTATGGTACTTATGGCTGTATTTGTTCCTGTTTCGTTCGTATCAGGATTGTCAGGATTAATGTACAGACAGTTCGCGGTTTGTATTGCTGTATCAATTGCTTTATCAGCTATTTGTGCATTAACACTTTCTCCGGCAATGTGCTCTATAATATTGAGAAAAGAAGATCCGAACAGAAAACCGAGCAACTTTATTACCGCTTTTATCAAGAAAGTATTTACCGCTTTTGATGAAAGATTTAATAAACTGACAAAAATATATTTAGATGTTGTAAAAAAGTTTGTATATAACAAAAAATTAACTATAGGTTTATATGTAGGTTTTCTGCTTATAATGGGATTTTTGTTTAAAATAATACCTACAGGGTTTATTCCTGACGAGGACCAGGCTGTATTAATGGCACAATTCGTATTGCCTCCGGGTTCTGCATTAAATAAAACTCAGGAGGTACTTGAAAAATTTACAAAGGCTATTGAAAATATTGACGGCGTTGAAAAAGAGAGAATTATCGTATTCGCCGGAGGTATGGGACCTGTAAACCAGGCATTCTGTGTTGTTCCTCTTAAAGATTGGGGTGAACGAAAGGTATATCCATGGGATTGGGTAATAAGAAAAATGCAGAACAAACCTACGGATTTATCGCATAACGGAATTTTAAACGTAATAAGGGAAAAAGCAGCTGCTATAAATGAAGCTTCAATTGCTGTTTTCTCTCCTCCTGCCATTTCCGGTATGAGTATGTTAGGCGGTTTTGAATTCCAGATGCTTTCAAAAGGCGACCATTCGCTTCAGGATATTGAAAATTTTGCAAATCAATTAACTGTTGCCGCTAATTCAGACCCCAGATTAAGCAGTGTTTATACTACATATCAGGCTAATGTTCCGCAGTATCGTTTAAATATTGATTATGCAAAAGTATTATCGCAAAATGTTGATATACAGGAATTATATTCAACGATGGCATCAACATTAGGCTCTTATTATGTTAATGACTTTAATAAATTGGGCCGTGTATTCAGAGTTCAGCTTCAAGCCGAAGATGAATTTAGAAATAAGGCTACAGATTTACAAAAAATATATGTTAAGAATATGCGTGGACAAATGGTTCCGTTAATGACTATGATTAATATAGAGCAAACAGTTGGAGCAGCTTCTATTACAAGGTTCAATCAGTATCGTTCCGTGCAGTTCTCCGGTCAGCCTTCATCCGGAAAAAGCTCGGGTGAGGCGATGAAAGCAATGGAAGAAGTTGCAACGAAGACGCTTCCGTCGGATGTCGGCTATGATTGGTCAGGAACATCATTGCAGGAACGTGAATCATCGGGGCAAACAACCGTTGTTATTGCGCTTGCTTTGACTTTCGTTTATTTGTTCCTTGTTGCATTATATGAAAGCTGGTCAATTCCGGTAGCTGTATTATTAATAGCTCCTGTTGCCGCGCTCGGTGCACTTGTATTCCAAATGATGATAGGACAGTCCTTTGACTTATATTCTCAGGTTGGTATGATTGCATTAATAGGTATTGCAGCTAAGCAGTCAATATTGATTGTCGAATTTGCAAAAGACCTTCATGAAAATAAAGGACTCGGAATTGAAGATGCTGCTATTGAAGCTGCAAGAATAAGATTCAGGGCTATTATGATGACGGCTCTGGCTTTTGTATTCGGTGTGCTTCCTATGGTATTTGCTACCGGAGCAGGTGCTCAGAGCAGAGTTTCAGTAGGTTCAACAGTATTCGGCGGTATGACTGCAGCTGCTACAATAGGTACTATTTTGACTCCTGTTTTTTACGTACTGGTTCAATCGTTAGTTGAAAAAGTTTCGAAGAAGAAGGAAACTATAGAATAATAAATAAAGTTAATTAGAGTAGAGTGGATAAAATGAACAAGAAATTATTTATATTTATGTTTTTGATTATGGCAAGTCCTGTTTTTGCAGAGGACAATCCTTTCAGAGATGATGTTATAAATGAGCTTCCTCCTTCTCTGAGTGATGTCAAACCGGCTGTTGAAACTAAAACAACTTTCTCTCAAAAGGTGAAAAATTTTTTCTCGAAATCTGACAATAATAAATCCGGATCAGCGAAAGAAGTTAATATTATTGAACCTTCTGAAGAATATATTAAAACTATAGAATCTGTTGAAAAAGAACAGAAAAAAGCTGCAAAAGAGCTCAAAAAACAACAAAAAAAAGCAGAAAAAGCAGCCAAAAAAGCTAAGAAAGCAGAAGCTAAAAACAAAAATTCCGTAAACGCAGATTCTCAGAGAAAAGAAGCCGAAGCTCCTGCTGTTAATACCGGAAATGATACTACCGTATTAACGGATACTGCCTATCAGGGAAGTATAAATACAACGGAAATAATATCTGTTGATAACTGTGTAAAACTGGCTTTAGAGCATCACCCTGCTATCCATGTAGCTATGAGTAATGCAGAAATATATGAAAGTAAAATAGCACAAGCCTGGGCTAATTATTTCCCTACCTTATCTGCAGGGTTAAGTTATTCAAGAAATGATATGCAAATGTCCAACTTTGTTTTTCCGGTGCAGGAATATGACATGTTTTATGTTCCGACTGTTTCTGCCAATATGCTTTTATTTGACTTCGGAAAAACAAAAGCGCAGGCGGATATGGCAAAAAAGACTTTTGAATCTGCAAAACACAATCTGCAATCAAGTATTAATGATGTAATATATAATTGTAAACAGGCATATTTTAACTTACTTTTTGCACTGCAGCAGGAAAAAGTATATGAAGATACCGTAAAAGATTATGAACTGCATTTAGAGCAGGCTGTTGCATATTATAATATCGGAACAAAGCCTAAAATAGATGTTTTGACTGCAGAATATAACCTTGGAAATGCGAAATTAAATCTTTTAAAAGCACAAAACACAGTAAAAGTTGCTTATGTTCAATTAAGTAATTCAATGGGTATGCCGGAATACAGTGATTATCAGGTAAGAGATAATCTTACTATGAAGGCATATAATATAGATGTTGATCAGGCTGTAAAAACGGCATTTGAAACAAGACCTGATTTGCTTGCTGCTAAGAAACAGGCTGAAGCATCCGAACTGCTGGTAAGAGCTTCTAAAAGGGCTTTTGCTCCGGATATAACGGGTTTTGCTTCTTATTCCAGAGGCGGTAAGAAAGTGGATACAGACTACGGTTATCAATTTGGAGCACAGCTGTCATATACTTCAATTAATTTATTGAGGTTAAAAAAACAGATGGATGAAGCTAAAGCTACATACAAAAGAGATCTTGCCAGCTACGAAAATACAAAGCAAACTGTGTATTTTGAAGTTAAAGAAGCATATTTAAATTTAGTAAATGCTCAAGATAGTATAGCTGTAGCTAAATTATCTATGGACCAGGCTCAGGAACAGTATGATCAAGCATCAGGCAGATATAAGGTAGGATTGGGTGATGCAATAGAGCTTAAAGATGCTGAAACAACATTCAGAAATGCGCAATTAAGTTATTATTCCACACTGCTCGATTATCATACATATGCTGCTAACCTTGAAAGAGTTATTGGTGTACCTCTTCAATCTTCTGATGTAGATTTGTTATAAAACTGATATTGATATAAAATAATTTCAGGGATTCGTGTTATATGTTTGATACTAAAGAAAAGAATATTGATGAATTAGAACAGGCACATATAGACTTTATTTCAACGGTAAGCCATGAACTCAGAACACCTTTAACTAGTATACGCGGTTTTGCGGATACTCTTTTAACTTCTTATGACAGACTAACACCTGAGCAGAGAAAAAAATTTCTTTTAATTATTAAAGAACAATCAAACAGACTTATAAATCTTGTTGAAAATCTTTTAACGGTTTCAAAAATGCAATCTGATAAAGAGCTTATGATATATAAGAAGGTAGATGTTATACCTTTTATAGAATCTGCCGTACAGATGATGAGAAGCCAGTATAAAAATTATAATTATATTTGTACATACGGCAAAAATTTGCCGCAGATTCTGGTGGATACGGATAAATTTCAGCAAATTCTTTTAAATTTAATAGATAATGCTTCAAAATATTCGCCTGAAGGTTCGAATGTTTGTATTGATGTAAGCCAAAATTTCAACGAAAATACTCTCATTATAAAGGTTATTGACCATGGAATAGGTATTTCCTCCGGTGATATAGGTAAAATATTTAATAAGTTCTCAAGGGTTGATTCTCCTTTAACAAGAAAAATACAGGGGAACGGATTAGGTTTATATATTACAAAAAACCTTGTGGAAAAAATGGGCGGAGAAATATCCGTTCAAAGCTCGGATAAAGGCAGTGAATTTAGTGTAATATTTAAAGCTGCAGCTGCGGATGACAACCGTTTAACAAAAGTAAAAGAGTAAAATATGCTGGTTAAAGTTGTTTTAATAATAGATAAAAGAAAAGAACAATCCATAAAATATAAAAAAATATTGGAAAATAGTGACATAAGCGTATTTACTGCTTCTGATTTTGCACAGGCACTTAGTATAATGAATGCGTTTGAGCCGGATTTGATACTTATATCGGACAGTCTTGATTTTGATACAAAAAAGGCTTTAGAACAGATAAGAATATTAACATATAACACACGGCCGGTAATTGTAGCTGTTTCAAAATCTAATCATATTCAGGATAAAATAGATATTCTGGATGCGGGAGCTGATGACTTCTTAAGTGAACCTATTAACAATGAGGAATTTAAAGCAAGAATTACCGCTCATTTAAGGCGTAATTTTGAAAGTTGTTTTTCTGAAAAAACAATGCTTTTTAATTCAAAGATATCACATAAAATCTTAAAACGTATTCTTAATGACGGCAGCGAGTGGGCTGTTATGCTTGTTGATATTGATAATTTGAGTTTTTATAGAGAACTTTACGGGGAACTTGCTGCGGATAAATTAATGCAGACTTATTGTGCGATTATAAAATCATCTATTGATCATGGAGATTATTTAGGACAGCTTACGGAAGATGATTTTATAATAATAACGAATATAGAAAAAGCTGAAAAAATAGCTAATTATCTTGTTTATGCCTTTGATACCGTAGTTTCAAAATTTTATTCGGAGGCTGACGTTAAAAGAGGGTTTACATTTATGCATGGCGATGATGCCGCTGAAAATAAAGTTAATCTTGTTTCTACAAGTATAGGAGTAATTTCAAATAAATATAAAAAATACAATGATTTAAAACAGGTAATAAATTCGTTAATTTCTACACATAAACTTGCAAAATATAAAACAGGATCCGCTTATGTTATTGAGCGTCCGAAAATTTCTGCCGATAATGCCGTAGAACAGAAAGAAGAGAATAAAAAAATTCTTATAGCTGAACCTGACGAGTCACTTTCTATTTTACTTGAAGCGACGGCGAGACTTCAGGGGTATAATGTTAAAATTGTTTCGGATTTTGACGATATTTTTTCTGCTGTTAAAGAATATAATCCTGCTGTTATAATTCTCGATGCAGGAAATTCGGAAACTCTTAAGGGGCTTGAAGTATGCAGAAAATTAAAATTTGAAACGGAAACATTAAAAACTAACATAATATTTACAACAACCATTCATGATAAAGAAATGGTGTTAAATGCCGGAGCGGATTTATATCTGCCTAAGCCCTATGAATTATCCGTAATGTTCGGCTGGATAAAAAAATTTAACGAAAATTTTAACGAATGAAAAGGAGATAAAATGAAAATTTCTGTACAAAATAAATCAATTCTGGATGTTGATGCCGATATAATTATAGTAAATCTTTTTGAAGGAGTTAAAACCCCTGGCGGTGTTACGGGCATTATAGACGGTGCTTATAATTCCGTTATAAGTAATTTTGTTATTAAAAAAGAAAAATTTACTGGTAGTTTTGGCGAAATATATGTACTTCCTATAGTGGAAGAAGGTAAAAAAATTTTTATAGCCGGACTTGGGAAACAGGCTGATTTTAATTATAAAAAAATAAGAGATTTAACGGCGAAAATTGTAAGAACATGCAAGACATCGCCAAGTGCGAAAAAGATAGTTTCTATACTGCATGGTGCCGGAGTCGCAGGACTTTGTCCCGGGTATTGTGCACAAATGATAGCGGAAGGTACAATATCCGGAATATATACTTTTGATAAATATAAATCTGATAAAAAAGAAAATACAATTAAAGAATTTATTATTGCGGAAATTGATAAAGATAAATTTCAAAAAGCAAAAAAAGGTGTTGAAAAAGGAATTATTGTAGCCGAGGCTGTTAACAGGGCAAGAAATTTAATAAATGAATCATCACAATATCTTTATCCTGAGACACTGGCTGAATACGCAGTTCAAAATTCCGGAGTAAAAACTACCGTTTATAATAAAGAACAAATAAAAGAAATGGGTATGAATGCTTTTCTTGCAGTAGGACAGGGAAGTGTTCATGAACCTAAATTTATTCATATGAAATATAAGCCGAAAAATGCTAAAAAGAAAATTGCAATAGTAGGCAAAGGAATTACATTTGATGCCGGCGGACTTGATATAAAGCCTCCTTCTTCAATGCTCACAATGCGAGATGATATGTCCGGAGCTGCTGCCGTTATTTCAACAATAAGGGCAATATCCGAATTAAATCCTGACGTTGAAGTTCATGCAATAGTTGCAGCTTGCGAAAATATGCCTTCAGGCAGTGCTTATAAACCGGGCGATGTCATTATTGCAAAAACGGGCAGAAGTATTGAAATTGATAATACAGATGCAGAAGGAAGAGTTACACTCGCTGATGCATTAGCTTATGCCGAAGAACTTGGAGTTGATGAAATAATTGACATTGCAACTCTTACGGGAGCCTGCATGGTTGCTTTAGGAACAGTCGCTAGCGGAATTATGACAAATAATAATGATAAGATGTTTGAGTTTATAAAAATATCGGAAAAAACCGGCGAAAGATTCTGGCCTTTGCCAATGTATGAAGAATACGGCGATTCTCTTAAAAGCGATATTGCAGATACTAAAAATACTGGCGGCAGAATGGGCGGAGCCTCAACTGCCGGAATATTCCTTTCAAAATTTATACAAAAAACACCCTGGCTTCACCTTGATATAGCAGGAACTGCTTTTCTTGAAAAAGCAGATTCGGAAGGTATTAAAAATGCTACCGGAGTTGGTGTAAGAAGTTTGATTGAGTATATTTGTAATTAAAAAAAGAAAAGAGTTTTTATGGAATTGATTTTACTAATATTAATTGTTGTTTGGTGCATGTTTTTACATAATAAAATTACAACTTGCGAAAAAACTCTTATTGATATTAAAAATCAATTCCTTGAAAATAAACAAACAGATAGTATTACATCTGTAAACAGCAGATACAGTATCTCTGGAGAAGAAAAAATACCGGAGAATATTGAAACTGTGAGTGTACAGGCGGAATTATCCGATAAAGGCGGTGCGGATAAAAAACTAAAAGAAAAACTTAGTTTTGAAAATATGTTTCTCGGAAATATATTTGGAATAATAGGGGCACTTGCCGTAATATCAGGCTGTGCTGTATTTATCAAGTTAATTTCGCCTTTTATAATTTATACTCCGTTTATAAAAACAATTATAGGGTTTATCCTCGGTATTACCATGATTTTGGGCGGACTCTCAATGAAAAGAGAGAGTTTGAAAAGGTATTCGGAAATTTTTACGGGATGCGGATTTGCCGTATTGTTTACAACAGTATATCTTACGACTGCTTTATTTAAAACATTTTCTCCGGCGGTTTGCATTCTGCTTGCAACATTAACTCTTGTTGCTGCATATTACATTGCCGATAAGCAAAAAACCGTTTCTATGATTATGGTGGCATTAGTCGGCGGTTATCTGAACATATTTTTTGCAGGCTTGGCTTCTAATTCTAATTTGACATTTGAATATATAATTTTCCTGAATCTTTTATCTGTTTTATATACATATAAAAATCCCGAAAAATCAGTAATTAACGTAATTAATCTTATTGCAGCTTTTTGTTGTATTATTTACAGGCAGATACTTTCTTTATTTTCTGCGGAAAGTTTCAGTATAAGTATACTTTTCCCAATAATGCTGTGGCTTATTTATTTGATATATGATTTTGTACAAAAGAGAAAACGCCCAGATTCTGCTGATGAAAATATGCTGCTTAACTGGGTTAATTTTTTTGTATTTATAATATTTACTCTGCTAATATTACGTGATAACAGATGGGATATAGGGATATTACTGCTTTCTGCAGGTTTGATTTACGGATGGTTTATATTTTATTTTGTTAAGAAAAAATCAAAAGAATTTCGTCCCTATGTTCATTTAATGTTGATAGCAGCGCTTTTTTCCGGCTATTTTATGACAGAGGAAATATCAAGAATAATTTTGTGGTCTGTTGAAGCATTAACTCTGGGCTATGTGCTTTATAAATATAAGCAAAATTACCTTTGCGGGTTTATTTTATTATTTATAAGTGCTGCGGCTCTAAATATTTTCTTTATAGATGACATAATATTCCAAAGAACATATATCCCCATATTTAATGTAAGATTTACCGCATTTATATACCCTGTTTTAACTGCATATCTTACATATTTATTAATAAGAAATAATCCGGATAATATTGTGAAAAAATTGTCGGAAAATCTGCGGATTATATATATTTCGCTGATTTATCTTTATGTTGTTTTTGAAATAAATAATTTTTTTACGGCAGAAATCTTTGATTTTAATACTGATGAAAATTTTATAAAAACAATGTTATATGCAACAATCGGCTTTAAATATTCAACGCAAATGTATAAAATATCGCAGATGAACAAGAATATAATGTTTAAGATATTTAGCGGTATCACAGGGTTTGCTGCTCTTATTATGCTGATTGCATACGGCAGGGAATATACCCCTGTTTACAGTTTTATACCGGTATTAAATATGAGATTTATTGCATATACTGCTGCAATTATATCTGCCGTAGCTTTTTCAAAATGGTGTAAATCCATCTCATTTAAATATCTTGCTCTGTTTTTGGGCTTTATACTGCTGCATGTTGAGGTAACGGACTGTATATGTAAATTCAATTTATCGGATGTTGCATGTCTTACTTCCGTAATATGGCTTGTATATGCCGGAATAATCACTTTTATTGGAATATTAAATAAACAAAAATATCTTAAAAATACAGGTATATTAATAAGTATTCTTGCAATTATCAAAGTAATTTTTATAGATTTATCAGAAATAGATATGATATATAAACTGATAATATTTATATCAGCCGGTGTAATATTAATGTTTACATCATATTTCTATAATAAAAATAAAAGTTAGGAGGAGAGAAAATGAAATTTCATACAAAATATCTCTGGTTTAATACGAGCAGACATCGGGAATACATAAATATAACCCGTGAGGTAGAAGAAGCACTGGAGGAAAGCGGAATCAAAGAAGGAATGATATTAGTCAGTGCAATGCATATAACTGCGGGAATATATGTTAATGATGCGGAATCCGGTTTAATCTCCGATATTGATAAGTGGCTTGAAGAGCTTGCTCCTTTTGATATCAATTATAATCACCACCATACAGGAGAAACAAACGGCGATAGCCATTTAAAAAGCCTTTTAATCGGACATGAAGTTATAATACCGGTAACAAACGGCAGGCTTGACTTTGGACCCTGGCAGCAGGTTTATTATGCCGAGTTTGACGGACAAAGAAGGAAAAGAGTACTTATTAAAGTTATGGGTGAATAATGGTAAAACTTGTAAAAGAAATAATATCTAAAGAAAATAATCCCATAATTCTTTTAGAAACTGAAAATAAAAAATATGATAAAACCATATTGATTATAGGTGTTTTTCACGGTGAAGAACCGCAGGGAGAATATCTTATAAATGAATTTTTAAAGCTTAATTTGTCTGAAACAAAAAATAAACTTCTTTTTATACCCTGTTTAAATCCTGACGGAAAGAACAAAAATAAACGTCAAAATTCAAACGGTGTTGACCTGAACAGAAACTTCCCGACAAAAAACTGGACAAATACCGGAAATAAGGAATATTTTGGCGGAAATGAGCCTGCAAGTGAAATTGAAACAAGATTTATTATTGATATTTTGAATAATTATAAAATAGATGCAGTCTTATCAATCCATGCACCGTTTAGAATTGTGAACTATGACGGTCCTGCAAATGAATTGGCGCAGAAAATATCTGAACTGGCAGGATATCCGGTTCAGGCGGAAATAGGTTACCCGACGCCGGGCAGTTTCGGTAACTATGCCGGAGTTGAAAGAAATATTCCTGTTATAACCCTTGAACTTCCAGAAAATGAAACAAATGAAGGGTTATGGGAAGTGAATAAACCTGTTTTCGAGTATCTTGCCCGGAAATATTAATTTTACGGTTTATTATTCTTAAAGAATTATATTAAGAATTTATGAAAAATTCAACTTTTATGGTATATTGAAAAATGAAATATAATGCATCTTAGAAAAGGAAAAATTAATGATATCAGTAAATGACTTAAAAACAGGTTTAACACTTGAAATAGACGGCGGACTATGGAATGTAGTTGAATTTATGCACGTAAAACCGGGAAAAGGTGCTGCTTTTGTAAGAACAAAGCTGAAAAATGCAGAAACCGGCAACGTTGTAGAAAAAACATTCAGAGCCGGTGAAAAGGTTGCAAAAGCAACGTTAGATAAACGTGATATGCAGTACCTTTATAAAGAAGGCAACGATTATGTAATGATGGATTTGGAAACTTATGAACAATTAAGTGTTTCTGCTGATAAAATCGGAGATGGAACTAAATATTTAAAAGAAAATATGAATGTGGCGATTCTGCTTCATGGTAATAATATTATAGGTGTTGATATACCAAACTTTGTAGAACTCGAAGTAGTGGATACACCGCCTGCGGAGAAAGGAAATACCGCACAGGGCGGAACTAAACCGGCTACTCTTGAAACAGGTGCCGTAGTTAATGTGCCGTTTTTTGTTACAAACGGCACAATTATAAGGGTTGATACAAGAACAAATGAGTATTTAGACAGAGTCTAGGAATATAAAAATGAAATTTGATTTAGAATATTTAGAAAAATTGGCTAATATAATATATGAAAATGACTTATCGGAAATCACGCTTGAAGATGATGAAAGAGCATTAAGTTTAAGACGGGAAAAACAAGTTGTTCAAGCACAGAATCCTGTTGTACTTCCTGCTACCGTTACTTCTCAGGTGCTTCCGGTTCCCGAAAGTAAAAAAGAAGAAAAACAGGCTGCAAATGTTCACAAAGGAACTCCGATTACGTCTCCTATGGTGGGAACATTTTACGCTGCACCGTCTCCTGATGATGCTCCGTTTGTAAAAGTTGGTGATACCGTTGCAATCGGGCAGGTTATATGTATTATTGAGGCTATGAAGTTAATGAATGAAATAGAAGCTGAGGCTTCAGGCAGAATTACTGAAATATGTGTTAACAACGGTGACAGTGTTGAATTTGGTCAAGTACTTATGTATGTTGAATAAATTGCAAAAGAAAGAAAAAGAAAAGAATTATCTCAAAACGTGATTATATTCTAAGAATAATTTTTGTTCGCTTGAATTTTTTTTAGCGCAGAATAATACGCTTTTGCATCTTCACAAAGAATTTCATTTTTCTTCAAAAAGAAATCTTTTTCGCTGCTTTTACAATATTTTGGACACCTCATACAATATTTACAATATTCATATTTATAACAATCTTTTAAATTTTCTTTTTTGAATATTTTATGAAATTCTTTTACAGTAGTTTCTCTAACTTCTTTTAAAGAAACTTTATTATAATTTCCTAATGGGTAATAGAAATAAGTACAAGGATTAATATCCATATTTGGCATAATTTCAAATCTGTCTATTCCACCGGAACAAACTATATCATCTTTACTTCTTGGTTTATGTACATTAATAGTTTTTAAATAATATTGAAAGATATCTTCTTCTGATAACTTTGCATTAAGATTTTTATTATCAATATTGTAAATAAATTTACAATCAGTGATAAAGTCGCAACCAATAGAGTCTGCAAATTTTTTAACTTCAACATAACTTCCTTTGTTATATGAAAACTGAATGCAAGAAATCGTAACTTTAATATTGTGTTCTCTTAACTTTTTTATAACGGCTATTGTTTTATAATGTGAACCTTTCGTCCCGGTAAGATTATCATGTATATCCGGATCCATAGAATATAAACTTATTTGAACTATCGAAGGATAAATATTTATAATATTATTTAAAAGTTCTTCATCATCATATAATTTCTGAGCATTTGTCAATATAGCAAGCTCAAGAAACTTACTTCTTCTTACATATTGTGCAATTTTTAAAAAGTCTTTGTTTAAAGTACATTCCCCGCCGGAAATACTTACAACATTAAGACCTAAATCTATTGCCTCATCAATCACCGCTTTAGCCTGCTCAAATGTCATTTCTGAATATAAGTCTTTGGGATTGCAACATTGCTTACAATTTAAGTTACAAGTATAGTTCAAAGATAAACGTATAGAATAAAGAATTTTTAATTTTTCACCAAGCATATATTGCTTATATTTTAAAAAAGTATTCGCATTTGAAGACTGCTCATTAATAATATACTTTATAGATCTACTATCCAAAGAGGCTTTTACAAAATCAGATTCGATTAAACCTCTGAATTTTAACTCCGAAAGAAAAAGATTTAATACATTTTGAATATTATGTTCTTTTACAAAATTCAATACTTCATTATAATCTTGTGAATTAATAATAAAACTCCATAATTTTGAAGTATCCCCCAAAAGGACATAATGAATATTGTTCTTTAAATCAGTAATAAAACTAACTGAAGATATTTTAGAGGTACTATATGTTTTCGAAGTAATATAAGGCGGTATTTCTATATGCATTTAAGTTTCCTTTTTTCAATTACATAGTTCGATAAGAGCCGCCAAGGGCACAAGAACCACCACAGGTTTTGCTGCACATACTAATAAATATACCGTCTTCTTCCGGCATTTCGATAATATCATTGAATAATTTTTTAATATCTTCTGATTAAAGATTTTCCAAATCTTTATTCTCGTTGTTGCTGTTGTACATATTAGTTTCCTTTCAAATTTAGTAAACTTCCAAGTTTTATTTGCAAATCATTACCTATATTTATAAAACCCGAGAATGGAGTAAACGTCATTTCTTCAAAGTATAATTTATTGTCATATATCATCCAGTCTACTCTTACAAATTTTATATTTTTTGCAAGAATTTTACTTAATTCAATAGATTTTTCAACTAATTTATCTGCTTTTTTTTCAGACAGCGGATATAATCTTGGTTCAAAAATAATGTTAACTTTATTTAGGTTAATATCAAATATATCTTGATATTGTTCAGGGATATATGATGTTAACTGATTATAATAAGGTATACCATTAAAGCAACAATTTTTTATTTCCATCCTTGCTTTATCAGAATTTTCACTTCTTAACAATTTTTCAATAATAATTTGAGGAACAATATTTTTATATTGAGTCTCAAAATCACTCCAGCCAAAAAAAGATTGAGAAAGCCATCCTTCTATTCTATTCTTTATCGTAAGATAAAGATACTATTAATAAAATTTTATTGGCATTGGATACAGATATTAGTAATTTGTTTTATTTTGAACATATTAGGACAAAAGAAGAATTAATATATAATATAAATTCTATATTGAAGGATTCTACAACTAAAGATTTACAATTTTTTTACAGGACACTTACTGCATATAATGAATCGAAACAATGTCTGTAGATATTAAAGATGAGTTTCCAAATAAGGCTATAAATTTTTCTTGCGGGGCATTTTTGAACGTGGCATTAGCACTTGATTTTGCAAATGAAGTAATGATTTTGCGGCAATTGCTTCTTTATTTATACAATATTATTTTAAATATTACTGTAGACTTTATAGTGAATTATAAAATATAAATATCTACGGGTCTGACCGGCTTGAAGCTTTTATTTTTGATTGGTAAGATCCTGAAATAAATTCAGGATGACATTTTTTCATTCGTTGTCACCCTGAACTCGTTTCAGGGTCTGACCAGATCGGAATTTTCGTTTACGGTTGAAAAATGCTGAAATACTCTTCGCGCATCCTCCCTTTTAAGCCTCCTTATAGTCGGCAGTAAGAGGAGCTGTAAATTCAAGATGGCATTATATTTTTCAAATATTATATCGTAACTTTATTTTTCTAATAAAAATTCTATATAAGTTTCTTTGTTTTATTGAAAGTAATATTAATCTTGACTGACAGCAGCTCTAATGTAATATAATCCAAATATCAGGAGGTATGTTATGTCAAAATCAAAAGTATATTTTACAAAAGAAATTTCATCAAATGCATTGCAAAAAATATATCATGCTTTAAATACGGAATTAAAAGGCAAAGTTGCCGTTAAACTGTCGACGGGAGAACCGGGCGGCCATAATTTTTTAAAACCTGAAATGATAAAAGCTCTGGTAAACGAACTTGACGGTACGATTGTTGAATGTAATACAGCATACGGCGGAAGAAGATGTAACAGCAAAGAACATTGGAAGGTTATGAAAGAACATGGTTTTATTGATATAGCACCGTGTGATATTATGGATGAAGAAGGCGAAATTGTCCTTCCTGTCAGAAACGGCAGATATCTTAAAGAAAATTATGTTGGTTCTCATCTTAAAAATTATGATTCCATATTAATGTTATCTCATTTTAAAGGTCATTTAATGGGCGGTTTTGGCGGAGCTTTAAAAAATATGTCTATCGGAATAGCTTCATCTCACGGTAAATCAAATATTCATGGAGCAGGTAAAGAAGGCTGGACAAAAGATCAGGATGCTTTCTTGGAATCCATGGCGGAAGCTTGCAGAGCCGTTGTGGATTTTGTCGGTGAAGAAAACATAGTATACATAAATGTTGCAAACAGATTGTCCGTTGACTGTGACTGTGACAGCAATCCTAAAGAACCCGAAATGGCTGATATCGGAATTTTTGCTTCAACTGACCCTGTTGCGGTTGATCAGGCATGTGTTGATGCTGTTTATAATTCACCGGATCCCGGAAAGGCTTCTTTGATTGAAAGAATGGAATCACGTCATGGTATTCACACTGTTGAAAGAGCTTTTGAGCTTGGACTCGGCAGCAGAGAATATGAAATAATAGAAATATATATAATCTAGTGTCGCAACCTACCGCCGACTCATCGTCGCCGTCCAGTTGCTCACCTTTTCAAAACGCCACTCACCTTGCAGCTACACTGCGGCGGATACAAGCTCACAAGCATCACCTGCGGTTCTGCTGT
>CALUSW010000030.1 GCA_944323535.1 Candidatus Gastranaerophilales bacterium
GAAAGGCGGAAAGCCAAAAGATAATGATATATTTTATATATAAAAAATATAGCAATTATAGATAAATAAAATTTTTAATAAATATAAGAGATACGAAAAGAGGAAAAGAAAAAAATGGGATACGCATTATTTGCACAGAGAAAGGTACAGCTTACGGGACAATTAAATTCAGTAAGTTTACAGCAGACACAGAGGTCAAACGAGCAATACAAGTTAGCAACAAATACATTAAGCTTGCAGCAGCAGATGTCGAGTATACAGTCAGCGCAGTCATTGGAGCTGGCAGAGTTATATGCCCAGCTTGCGTCGGCAGATTCAGCGGGAAGAGACGGAATAAACGCTCAAATTAACCAGAAGCAGGCGGAGTTTGATGCAGAGCTGGATGAGATAAACAGACAGATATACGTAGTAGGCGTAAAAGAGAATGCGATAGAGATGGAGGTCAAGAGACTGGACACTCAGGTAACATCATTGCAGAAGCAGTTAGAGGCCGTAGAGGAAGCAGAGAGTTCGGCAATAGACAGAGCTACACCGAAATTCAACGGAGTAGGCTAGTAAAAAGAAACTCTTTTCGTAACAGAGAAAAAAATAAAGAAAATAATTTTCCATATAATAATTTATATAATTTTCGTATCGTACCGGCGGAACTTTTCACCGCCGGGTTTATCTTTTATTATATCGGTTTTTTCTTTTGGAGTATAATAAAAGAAAAAAGGGTAGAAGTAAAATGTGGAATTATACAGATAAAGTTATGGATCATTACAGAAATCCAAGAAACGTCGGCGCAATTGAAGATGCAGATGCAGTGGGAGAAGCCGGTTCATTATCGTGCGGAGACATGCTCAAATTGTATCTTAAAGTAGATAAAAACGGAATAATTACAGATGCCAAATTTCAGACTTTCGGCTGCGGCAGTGCTGTTGCAAGTTCAAGTATTTTAACTGAAATGGTTATAGGTAAACATATAGATGAAGCAAGAAAAATAACAAATAAGCAAATTGTTGATGCTTTAGGCGGACTTCCTCCCGAAAAAATGCATTGCTCGGTTATGGGGCATGAAGCACTGGAGGCTGCTATTGCTAATTATTATAATGAAGAGATTACAATAAAACCTGATGATGAGATAGTTTGTAATTGCTTTAATATCACAAAGTCTTTCCTTGAAAATGAAATTAAAAATAATAACTTAAAGACTGTTGAAGATGTTATAAACTATACAAAAGCCGGCGGTGCCTGCGGAAGATGCCAGGGAAAAATAAAAGAAATTTTAGAAAATGTAAATACTCCCGTAAAAAAGGAAGAGAAGCTGACCAAAACCCAGCAAATAATTAAAATTAATAACATTATTGAAAAATACATATCTCCGGAACTTCGTAAAGATGGCGGCGATATAGAGCTGGTAGATGTTGAGGATAATAAAATAAAAGTCAGATTATCAGGAAGATGTCAGGCTTGTAATCGGTCGCAATTAACATTAACTCATTTTGTTGAAGCTATGTTGAAAGAACATATTGATGAAAATATAGAAATAATTCAGGTGTAAAAGATGACAAATTCAAAACTTATATATTTAGATAATAATGCAACAACAAAAGTTGACGAAAAGGTTGTTGAAGTAATGCTGCCGTATTTTTCACAATATTACGGCAACCCGTCAAGCATTTATAAATTTGGCGGAAGAAATTCTAAAGCGGTTCAGGAATCAAGAGAAACAATAAAAGATTTTTTTGGCGCAAAGAATTCTAAAGAAATATTTTTTACCGCTTCCGGAAGTGAAAGTGCCAATATGGCGATAAGAGGAATATTATATGCAGATAAATCGAAAAATCATATTATAACAACAAAGGTCGAACATCCTTGTGTCTTGAATCTTTATAAACAGCTTGAAAAAGAAGGATATAATGTAACTTTTGTAGGAGTTAATTCCGCCGGTGATCTTAATATTGAAGAATTGTATGATGCAGTTAACGAAAAAACCGCACTTGTTTCATGCATGTATGCAAATAATGAAACAGGAACGATTTTCCCCGTAGAAAAAATTGCGGAAAAAGTAAAATCATTAAATCCGAATACAAAAATTTTTGTAGATGCCGTACAGGCTGCCGGAAAAATCAAACTAGACGTTAAGAATACTCAAATAGATATGATGGGAATTTCCGGACATAAGTTCCATGCTCCTAAAGGTATAGGGGCTTTGTATGTTAAATCCTCTACATTGATTTTTCCTCTTGTTATAGGCGGACATCAGGAAAACGGAAAGAGAGCCGGAACGGAAAATGTTCCTTTTATAGTAGGTCTGGCAAAAGCAGCACAGCTTGCTCAGGATAATCTTAATTATGAAGGTACAAAAGTAAAAGAATTAAGAGACAGACTGGAGACGGGATTATTGGCCAGGATATACAATGCAAGACTAAACTCTCAATCCATAAATAGAGTTCCTAATACTACAAACATCGGTTTTGAATATGTGGAAGGGGAATTAATTCTTTTGAACATGGATGATTTAGGGATTTGTGCAAGTTCAGGCAGCGCTTGTACCTCGGGAAGTCTTGATCCGAGTCATGTCTTAAAAGCTATGGGCGTCCCTTTTACGGCATTACATGGCAGCATCAGGTTTAGTTTAAGCCGGTATACTACTGATGAAGATATTGACTATACACTGGAAAAAATGCTCGGCATTATTGAAAAATTAACCAAAATCTCTCCTTTTCAAAAGGAATTAAAAGAACTAAAGCAGAGAAAAGGTATTATTTAAAATATAAATATCCTACAAGATTAAGATCAATACTTCCGTATACAAGGCGGATTCTGTTGTTGTCTATAATTTCAGCATTGCAAAATGATATTGTATCCTGCTCTAAATCCTGCTGTGTTTGATTTGCTTCAACAGAAAGAATCAGTTTTGTTCCCTGAGATAAATCCAATATATATTTATTTTCTTCTGTTTTTCTGCAGGAAAGTTTATAATACCCCGGGGAAATTTTTCTCCCTTCTTCATTATAAGCTGACATTGGAATCATTACGGTTAATGCTTGTCCGAAATCTGTTTGTTCACTGGTAAAATTTTTTAAATGTTCCATGTCAGACGAAGGCGAAAGCGGAACGACTTCTTTTTGCAGTTTTTTTTGCTTTTTTGTCATGGAACGTTCTTTAAGCATTTTTATTGTTTTATTTAATTTATTGTCGGAAACCGGTTTTTGATTTTCAAATCCTTTATTAAATACAGAAGTATTATCACCCCATTCGGAAGGATTTTCATTTTCCTGCGAATATGAACAAAATGCCTGATTTGCAAATATGATTAGTATTATAGCAATTTGTAATATTTTCTTCATATTTAATATAATAATGATTTTATGATTAATGTAAAGATATAAATACATTAAATTTTAATATTGTCAAATAATCTAGTGTCGCAACCTATCGCCGACTCATCGTCGCCGTCCGGTTGCTCACCTTTTCAAAACGCCACTCAAAAAAATTCACTCACGCCACCGGCTTATCGTGAATTTTTTCTCGGACATCTTATTTACAAGTATTTATATATTTTTTATATAAAAATAATTTATAATTTTCAAAAAGATATATAATATAAACTGTTATTTTTTCTCACAATATGGTATTATAAGTACAGGCACGAAATTAGGAAGGGTAGTAAAATGTCTAAATATAAAAATACATTACTTATTTTCCTGGCTTTGGTATTGTTTGCATATGCCGGATTTATAAGTGTTTTTCCTGCTTTTTTAACAAAAACTTTTAACATTGATGAATTTGAACAAAAAATTTATGATGCTACAAGCATTGTAACAACTATTGACGATATTGAATATAAGATATTACCTAACTTCAAAACAATAATAATTTTAAGAAACTGGTCATCAAAATATATTGATGAACAGCCTCTTTTTGACGCAAGATATATAGAAATTGAAACAACTCCTATGAGTTTATTTACAAAGAATTTTAATATTAAATCAATGTATTTAAAGAATATTGTATATAAAGATCAAATACTTCCGGATGGAACTAATAAAATTGCATTTTTACCTGAAGCATTTAATTCCGAACTTTTTGGTGCCAAAAAAATAACAATAGTTCCGGGACCTGTCAGAGTAAAGAATTTTAAAATTGTTTATATAGGTCCTAAATCATATAAAGAACAAAGCTATAGGGAAAAGACTTATGATAAATCGGAAGTTAAGGATTTTCTTTCTTCCTTTACATTCTCTCATGTAGAAATAAAATAGTTACAAAAGGAGTAGCCAGCAGTATATATGAAATCTTTATACACTATATTAATAATTGCAGTTGCCTTTTCAATTGGTTTAGTGTCGAATGCACAGCAAAATCAAAATTCAAATGTGGATACGTTCGTGCCGTCTGCCGGAGTGAAAGTTAAGCCTTCTCCCCTGGCACAAATGATGGAAAATGCAACAAAAAATGCGACGCAGCCAAAAAAACAAAATAATAATACCTCCCAAAATAATTCAAATAATGGAAATAATAAAAACACTTCAAGTTGGTTTTAATTAAAGACTTATGAAGAAAGGAGAGGAAATGAGAAAATTATTGTTAGCATTATCTTTAGCGGGAATTATTGGTTTATCATATTGTACAGTTGCAAATGCTGCAAGTTTTACCATAACAAAACCGTCTATACAGGTTAATACAGATCAGGAAGAGTCTGCTATTTCGAAAAAGATGAAGGAAATAGAACAAGCTAAAAAAGATGCTGAAGCAAGGCAGGCACAAAGAGAAAAAGAATCTAAAGCAAAACAGGAAGCTTTCAAAAAGAACATTGAACAGATGAAGAAAGATGCAGAAGAACAACAAGCACAAAGAGAAAAAGCTGCTAAAGCAAAACAGCAGCAAAGAAAAGATGCTATAAACAGTTTTAAAAATTCCTTCAAATAAAAAAGAGCCCAACGGGCTCTTTTTTATTGACATAATATTAATATCCAATGTAAAGTATTTATAAAGTATTTTATTTGGAGGTAGATATGAAAAAAGTTATTTTATTACTGGCTGTTTCAGTTTTAATTATTAATATGTATAAGCAAGATGTACAAGCGCAGCAAACACCCGAACCTGTAGTAAAAATAGAAATTCCTGCATCTTCTCCCGAGTCTAATCCTGTAGTTTCAGATTCATCTCCCGCTGAAAAAGCTATTGAAGCAACAAAAGATGCTACTGATAAAACAATTAAAGCAACAAAAAGCGCAACTAAAAAGACTGTTAATGCAACAAAAAATGCAACTAAAAAAACAGTAAAAGCAACAAAAACTGCAACTAAAAAAACTGTTGAAACTACAAAAGAAATTACGGATAAAACAGTTGAAGGCACTAAAGATTTAATAGACAATTTAAATCCAAATAAGCCCGTTACGCTTGAAGGATTGGAGACGGAAGCTCAAATTAAAACTTTAAAAAATGAAAGAAATGAATTAAAATCCGCATATAATTCCAGGATAAAAGATGTAAAAGCTAAGATTAAAGCTGCAGAGAAATCAACAACACTTTCTGACGTCCAAAGACAAAATAAAATATATACATTAAATAAAGAAAAGCAAGAACTTGAATTACAAAGAGATGCGGCAGTAGAAAAATATAATAACAGAATTAAAAAGATAAAAGAAGCGAATAAATAAAATTATATTTTATTATCATTATATAATTTATAACCGTCTTCATATGCCTGAGCTACAGCTTTTGCAAACCTTTTTGCTGTTGCCCAGTATGAGGTATGTGCGCCTATAAATGTTCTGCGGCTTTTTATATCAGACTTGCTGTATAAAAAACCGTTATTCGGTGTTATATCCATATCTATTTTATCTTGTAAGTCATTATATGAGATATTTTTTGTAGTAGGAAAACCAAGCGGATCATCTGCATAATTGACAGTAAGCCAGAACATATCATTTTCTAAAATATATTTATATAAAAGTTTATTGTAATATGTAAGAGAATAATTGGGGTTAGAAACATCCGAATAAAAAAGAATTAAAGGACTGGCAAAATTAACGATTCCTTTTAAAGCGCCTTGAGGGATACATGATTTGCAAGTATATTCGTCTAATTTAAGATAATTATCCTTAGCAGTGTCTTTATTTACAGTGAGAACCAGCTTGCCGTCTGCGCTGTAAACTGCAAGACCTGATTCTATTAAAGCGTCAATACAGGTATTTTGAACCTTATTTGTTTTGGCAAACTCTTTAAATTCATCGGATACTTCGTTTTTATTTAAATAATCGCGGATATCAATATCCGGAAGTTTGTTAAACATATATTCATAAGTAACAAAAGCACCTGCACTGGAGCCGAAAAGAATAACCTGTTTATTTTGTTTATAATTTTCTAAAACTTGTTTATGCAGGTCTTCAACAACAGGATGCATATTTCTGTAATGTGAAACCCAGATTGCATCATGAAGATAATGAGCCAGCAAAGTTCTTACCGTTTGTGCAATTTTCGGACTGAACATTTTTATTATTTTAAGGTCTGAATTAATTGTTTGAATTTCCGAAACACTTCTATCACCCCAGAAAAAAGCTTCCGGAGTCTCTGAAAGCTTATATTCCCCGTTTGATAATAATTTTTCCCGGATAAATTCTGATTCATTAAAAGCACTGACAATATAAGGATGCATTTTATGCATACCTTCAAAAAACCAGTTTTTCATTTTTTTGTCATTATTGTTTGAACCGTTTATATATATAATTTGAATTTCTTCCTGTGCTGCTGCAGCGGAATAAAACATAAGAAAAATAGAAAATAATAACAATAATTTTTTCATAGTTTTATTTTACAATGATGTATTTATATTTTAAATCTTAATAATTATATCTTTACATTTTAATTAAAGAAGATATTTTATAGTATTATTAATAAATATACATAAAAGCAGGGTAAAGAAATGAATATATTCTACGGAGTCATGGGTATTATAGCAATGCTTTTAATAGCATTTTTAATGTCCAATAACAGGAAAGCAATTAATTATAAAACTATTATTGTAGGGTTAATTTTACAATTTCTGCTTGCTGTATTTATACTTAAATTTGAACCGGGCAAATTAATATTTGAATATATAGGATTGTTTGTAGAAAAAATTCTGCAGTTTGCAAATGAAGGTGCTGATTTTGTATTCGGTCCTTTATCAAACAGTCCTGAAATATTACGGGAAATATTCGGTGACAGATCATTTATGTTTGCCATGAAGCTTATACCGGCGTTAATATTTATGATGATTCTTGTAAATATACTTTATTATTACGGAATAATGCAGCGTGTTGTTGCATTTTTTGGCAGAATAGTTAATAAATTGATGGATGTATCGGGAGCGGAGGCTCTTTCTAATGTGGCAAGCTCTTTTGTCGGTCAGGTGGTAGCGCAAATTATGATAAAACCATATCTGCCTAATCTTACACGTTCTGAAGTTCTTGCTTCTATGACAGGTAGTATGGCTTGTTTATCGGGCGGCTTGATTGCCGTATATGCGAGTTTGGGAATTCCGGCTCAATATATGCTTGCAGCTTGTATAATGGCTGCTCCCGGAGCTTTAGTTGTTTCAAAGATAATATATCCCGAAACAATGGAGCCGCAGACTAAAAAAGATTTCAAAATTAAAAGAAGAAGAACAGACGTAAATGTTCTGGATGCAATATCCAAAGGTGCTTCAGACGGCATGAAAGTAGGATTGAATGTTATTGCAATGCTTATAGCTCTTATTGCGCTTATTGCATTAATAGATTATTTTCTGGGGAAATTAGGACTTTTTATATATAACACTTTTAATATGCAATCTGCATTCTTGGGATTGGATTTTTCACACTTATCAATAAAAATGATATTTGGCAAGATATTTTCCGTATTTGCGATATTAATGGGTATACCTTTAAATGAAGCAACAACTGTCGGTTCATTACTGGGAACAAAATTTGTGTTAAATGAAGCTATAGCATTTACTGATTTGACTTCGGTAAAAAATTTAATATCGGAAAAAAGCTTTGTAATTGCAACGTTTGCACTTTCCGGATTTGCCAATTTTTCTTCGGTTGCAATACAAATTTCAGGAATAGGAGAAATCGCCCCAAACCAGAGAAAAAATCTTGCAAGGATGGGAATACGAGCACTTATCGGCGGAACACTTACTTCTTATATTTCAGCCTGTATGGCTGCAATATTATTATAAATATAAGAATAAACAGTATATTAATACAGTGTAAGACTTTTTTTATTTAAGTCTTACTTAAAAAAATTTGATAATTTTCATGCAGTTAAATTTAATAATTTCTGAGTTACAACATCATTAATTGCTGATTTTTGCTCATTTCCATATACATTATTTATATACTTATCGCTTACTGAATAATGAACTCGTTTTATATTCGGTGTTAATCTGTCAGCCTTTGTCATTTCAGAATAATTACGAAAATGGACTTCTTTGAAAGGCAATGTTGTACAAACTTTGCATTCTTTTATTTGATATCTTGAATTGCCGTTTTGTTCATCTATATAGGCATTTGTATTATTATCAATTTGTTTTTGAATTTGTTCGGAACTTTCATCCATATAAGGATAGTAATAATATACCTCTTGAATTTTCGGAATGCCCATAGCTTCATCATAATCAGTTTTGCGGGTTGTTTTTCCCCATAATCCTTCAAAATTTTGAATTTTTTGCTGTTTATTTGAATAAGAATAATAATTAACCGGTGTAATTTGCATGATAAATCCTATTATTAGTTATTAAATCTCATTTCTTACAAAAAATAAAAAATAAAAATTTTGCTAGCACATGAAAAAATCTTATTATTTATTAATAGAAAAATATATTTCTTTTAGTCTTTTTTTGCTTATGTGAGTATACAACTGTGTTGTTGAAACATCACTGTGTCCTAAAAGTTCTTGGACAACGCGCAAATCAGCTCCGTTTTCCAGAAGATGCGTTGCAAATGAATGTCTTATAGTATGCGGTGATATTTTTTTATTGATTTTCTTTCCGATAGCACTTATAAAATTATATATATCCTGTCTTGTTAATTTTTTGCCGTTTTCCTTTATAAAACAATATTTAGATTTTATATTATATTTTTTTATTGTATATTCACGTTCTTTTAGATAATTTTTAAGTGCAGAGCATGCTTTATTTCCGATAGGTACAATTCTTTCTTTTGAACCTTTACCGCAGCATCTTATAAATTTGGCATTTAAGTCAATGTTGTTTGTTTGAATATCTGCAAGTTCGGATACTCTTAATCCTGCAGCATATAAAAGTTCAAGAATTGCCTTATCTATTACCGTCATTTTTTCGTTTAATAATTCATTTATTTCGTTTACGGATAAAACGGCAGGCAGTTTTCTGGGCAGCTTAGGCTGCTCTATATCAAGGGCGGGATTGTATGATAAAATCTCATTTATATTCAGCCATTTAAAGAAACCCTTTATTGAAGCAATTTCTCTTGTTATACTTCTCGGGGTATATTTTTTATCATAAAGATGTTTTATATACATATTCAGATGTAGGCGTTTTATCGTGCTGCAATTTTCTATATTTATAGAAGATAAAAAATCTGAAAGAGAATATAAATCGTTTCTGTAAGCGGAAATAGTATTTGAAGCCAGACCGCATTCAACCTCTAAATATTCCATATATTGAGCTATATAATGTGTCAACATAAATAGATTGTATCATTTATTATGTTTTTTGTTAATTTATAAGCTCTTTTTTATACTGGCCATAATTTTATCGGTATTTTTTAAGATTTCGTTTACCTGTGCTTCAAGCTGTGCTTCATTATCATCAACAACCGCAGGCTCTATTGACGGAATATAGCGTTCAGATGTTTCTTTATCTTTTCCTAATATATTGAAAGCAGGAATTTCATTTTGTTTTTTTGGTTCAAGCGGCTGAGAATTATTAGTAGATATGTTATTTTGAATATTTACATGAGACTCGGGTGCTATACCGGAAGATGCTGCAGGCATAGTTTGCGGTTGTATTGTTTCTTCCTGTTTAGCCGGTTGTGTCCATTTTTTTATTAGATTTGTTTCTCCAGGATTATTATTTTGCGGAGCCTGTCCTGTTTTAGAAGCTATATTTGAATTGTTTTCAGCATTATTTGCAGCTTGCTGTTTTTTTAAATATTCTTTAGGTTCTCCGAATATTTTATGACATAATTTAGTAACAGGTTTTTGAATTAAAGGCTGGATAACCATTAATATAAGAAGGAAACGTCCGAGCCCGCCTGCAAATCCTCTGATTTTTCCGCCGATTTTACCGGCTTTTGTAGGACTTTTTATGCTGTCCAAACCTGTATCTAACAATTTTCCGAGAGCTTTTAAAGGCTTTTCCCAGAATTTTAATTTAGCGCCTTCTTTGCTTAATGTTTTAGCTGCAGTTTTTGCTTCTTTTATCCCTTTTCCTGCTAATTCCGCAACTTTATCTTTAGATACGCCTTTTAAAAGTAATTTACTTTGTAATTTGGCAACCTGATATCCTTCTTTTGTTAAAGCTTTATTGGCATTTGTATTTTGAACCAGTTCTTTTAAAGCATTTCTGCCTTCTATAGTCATACCTCTATATTTGTTGCCGCCTGCTTTATACAGAAGGTTAATGCTGGGCTGGAATAATAGCATGCCTATATATTGTTCGGAAAGTACATGCATAAATGTACTCTTCTTTTCTCCCTTAGGTGCTTCTTTTGTTGCTTTTACCGCCTGAATAATTGAATTGGCTGTAAAGGCAAGTCCCATTAGCCCGCCGCCGTATGTAAATAAATCTTTTGCTTTTAATGTGCCTTTTGCAAAAGCTTTTCCGATTCCGGTTTTTCCTATTTTCGAAGTTGATGCTTTTAATTTATTATTTATTTCAGACAGTCTTATAGGGGATGACAGAATAGAACCGTTTTTTACAACATCTGCTCCTCCGTCTTTTAATATTTTGTCTATACCGCTTGTTAAATCATCTATAATGTCTTTTGATAATACGGTTTTTGCTGCAGATGCAGCATCATCTGCAAAACCGAGAAAATTTAATGTTTCGGGTTTAAAAAATCCCGAGGCTTTGTCAAAATATTTTACATTTTCAGGAACATCTTTAATCCTTTGCAGTGCAGATACTGCATTTGAAACATATTTTTCCGTGAGAGTCTGGCTTTTTGCCATGGATGATTTTGGTATTGCTTTATAATCATTTGAAAAATATTTAAAGAATTTGTTGTTTTTAAAGAAAGATGATACTTTCTTCCCTGTCTCATCAGAAAATAGGTTATCCAAATGCAATGTTTTGGACAGCTTATCTCCAAAGGAAGCAATTTTTGTTAATATACTTTTTTCTTCTGCTCCTCCAATTTTTTTATCTATAAAATTATTTAAAACAACTAAAGGAGGAAGCAATAATAAAGTTTTTTGCAAAACTGCAGGATCGGAAGCATTGCCGCTTACTGTTTTTATCGCAGAATTACTTTCAAAATTATCGGTAACTGCCTGTTTTGATTTTGCAAGAGAATTTTGCAGATTACCTCCGGTTATTCCGGTATTTGCGCTCATGTAATTACTTATATCTTGCGTATTATTTATAATATTTGTCATTAAAATACTTACCCCTATATAATTAATAAAACAAACAAAAAAATAAATTGCTTTTATATAAAGGACAAAGTATTTTTAGTAACAATTTGTAATAAAAAATAAACAGCTGTTTAAGCTGTTTATTTTTAGCCGCTTGAGAACAATTTAAATGTTCTGTCTATATTGCTGCTTATTACTTCTTTTACTGAATCATATTCTTTCATAATTGCTTCATGCTGGGTTTCAAGCTGCTGCAATTCCATATCAAGCTGATTATCCTGCCTTGATATTCTTGCAGTTTCATAATTATACTTGCTTTCAGCTTCGGCATCGTCAGATGTATCAAGTACATATTCCATTTCTGTATTAGATTCAAGGTTTGATATAGATATTCCTGATTTCATATCCTGAGTATTATATAAAAATAAAACACCATTCATAATTGCAGTTTGAAGAGTATCTTTATTTGAAAGATATTTTGTGCCGTCAAGAATATCATATTGGTTATCTCCTACAACTGCTTTCCCTGTGGATTCATCAATTGAAAGCAAATCATTTCCGTTTAAATCCTTAGGAATAATCCAATTCCCGTCTTCATCTTTTTCAAGGTATATTTGGTTCTGGGCATTTGTTACAAGATATCCCATAGACGTCATATTTGAATAATTTAAATCTTCTTTTGTATATCCGTCTTCACTGGAAGAATCTGTGACTTTAATTGTCAATTTATAATTACTCATAGCTTCATTATATTCGCTTGCAACTTCTTCAGATTGCCAGGCAAGCTGATTTTGCCTTTGTGATATCATAACTTCACTAAGCTCTATATCGCTCAGTCTTGAGGTTAACATTAATAATCTGCCCTGTGATGAAGATAATCCCATTTTTTTCTCCAGTCTATTTATACATTAATGTATATCGGCTGATTTTCTTAATAACTTAACTTTTTTTTGAGATTTTCTTCATATTTCTCAACAATATATTATCTGTTTTTAATATATGTTGAAATATCAATAACTTTGTTAACTTCCTCCGGAATATAATATTCACAAGACGACCAAAGTAAAGTTTCCGGGAAATCGCTGCAATTTTGGTCTTCTACAGCCTTTTGGTTGCAATATCCTTTTACCATATTATTTGTACCGTCAATTTTTGGAGAAAAATACGCACAGGACTGGCATATTTTCATTCTAAATCCATGCTGTTCAAGTATATCTGATATATTTTTAACGGCATCACACATTCTTACATAACTTTGGTTTGTTTCCTGTTTTTTGTTTTTATATCTGAATACAGCTTTTTTAAATCCGCCTTCTGATATTAAATCCATATAGCAGGGAAATACATTTCTTCCGTTTGTAACATTTACTGCTACGGTTGTTTTTTCGATTTCTGCTTTTTTATGTTTTTGGGAAAATTTAAAAATCTTTTTAAAGATTTTCATTTCACAGATAGTATTAGATAACGTATAGAAAGGGCAAGATGCAAGATATAGTAATGGTTTAATATATAAATTCGATTTATATATTGATAATCCGAAAGCAACAGCTAATACGACGGCAAGAAATACCGACCACGGAAAATCAAAAAGGAAATAGTAATTAAATGAATATGTTCCTAACAGTATTATTAAAGCAATTAAGATTAAAGGATTTGGTTTGAATAAAGAAAAAAGAAACTCGGTAAATTTTATATTTGAAAGCATTTTAAAATTCAAACAGTGAACAAATAAAGACATTTTAAATGCGAAATCAGGTCTTCTTACTTCATAATCAATTGAAGATACATAAGTTTTTACTTCGGGTACAAACTTAGGAGGATAATTTACGCTTGTTAGAAGGAACGAATATTTAAGTTCTGAATTTGCATCTTTAAAATCAATACATTGAACTTTTTCTAAAACTTCATGGCTTATTACCGTAATATCGGAATCTATCGGAACCGCAAGCCCCAGACGCGAGCGTCCCAGCCTCATAACATTTGAATTATACTCATTTACATTTGACCAGACTTTTTCATAATAATCGGCATCTTCAAGAAAAATTTCGGTTGACCCGACAATAACGGGATTTTTTTGTAATGCTTCATTTATGCAGGAAAGAAAATCTGTTCTGACTATTCTGTTTGCATTTAAAAATACATATCCGTCAACTTTTTTAAAAGATAATAAATTTTCCAACAGCCATGAAATTGCTTTATCCCGTCCCAGAGGGGCATCATCTGTCAAACGCCAGAGCTTCGCACCTCCAACAAACTCTAACTTATTGGAAGAATTATCGCTGCAATTATCCAAAATAATATGAGTTTGATAATTACCTTTAGGGTAATCCTGTTTATTCAGCTGTTCAAGTAAATTTACTATCGTTTTTTCATTATTGTGGGAATATATTATGACAATAAGATTTTTGTATTCTTTTCTTTCGTCGTTCAGGCTTTTTTTCTTTGTTTTTATTATACTTGCCGCTACAACTATTGAAAAGTAAATAGTAAAAATCGCTATATACAAGAAAAAACATAATAATATTAATAAAAGTAAACTGTTAAGCATGTCCCACCTCTTTTCATGATTTTATTTAAAACAGAGTTTTTTTTCCAGTAAGCAGAAGTCAAAATAAAATCAATACAATGTAAATTTTTATTAAAATTATATTTAAAAATATAAACTTTTTAACCAAACTGAATTATTATAATTGTAACAAATCCCCAAATCTCCTCCCAAGATTATTAAGTATTAGCTGCAGTGCAGCTTTTTTTTTATAAATTACTTGATAATATAAAATTATGTTGTATCATAATTATAGTTTTGTGCCTGTAGCTCAGCTGGATAGAGTGTTTGGCTACGAACCAAAAGGTCGGGGGTTCGAATCCCTCCAGGCACGTATTTTATAAGGGTTATTTATGCTGGAGATAGTTTCTTTTATATGCGGGGCATCGGTAATGATAATGGAGCTTGCAGGGGCAAGAATTATCGCTCCGTTCTTGGGCTCTACGTTTATTGTCTGGACCTCGATAATAGGAATTATAATGGCTTCTTTAAGTGTGGGCTACTGGCTTGGCGGCAGATTGTCCGATAAAAATCCTTCTTCGTCAAAATTATCGGTTATTATTTTTCTTGCCGGTGTTTATATTATATTCTTATCCTTTTTCCAATTTAGATTTCTGGATTTTCTGACCGAATATAATATTAATTTGTATCTGCTTTCATTGATATCTGGTATTTGCTTGTTTATGGTTCCTTCCGTATTACTTGGAATGGTATCTCCGTATATTATAAACTATGCAATTAAACTTAGAAATATTCCGGAAGAAAAAATAGGCGGTGAAATAGGCAAATTTTATGCCTTATCAACAATAGGTTCTATTGCCGGAACATTTTTATGCGGTTTTTATTTAATTCTTTTTTTCGGAATAAAATCCATATTCTTGTTTCTTGGCGGAATTATAATAATCTGTTCAGTTTTAGCTTTATTGTCGGATAAGGAAGATTTTAAAAAAAAAAGACTATATTTAATATTGCAGCTTGTACTGGTATTTATTGCATTTTTTTCCATTTATTATAATAAAAAAGAAAATCTTCATCCTATAGAAAATACAATAGCATCGTATGATTCACCATATGCTTATATAGGGATATTAGAGCAAGAGTTTCAAATTCCCGACGATAACGGGAATGAGCAAACAAAGAAAATAAGATATATTTCAAATTACAAAAACCTGAAATACGGAGCACATACTCTTTCATATATTTCTGAAAAGCCGGGAGTTATATCGAAAATGTATTATATTTATCTTTTTAACAGGATTTATAATGCTAAATCGGAAAATAAATCTGTTTTATTATTAGGTATTGCGGGGAATGCACTTTTAAATACTATTTTTAATAATACAAATGTTGAAACTGCAGGAAATACCGACTTTGATATGGTTGAGATAGATCCTTGTATGGTAGAAATAGCAAAAAAGTATTTTTTTTATACGGATTCGAAAAAGGTAAAATTATATATAAAAGACGCAAGATCTTATATAAATAGACTGGTAAAAAGTAAAAATAAAGATAAGTATGATATTATTTTCCATGACATATATAATTCTGATATTTCAATTCCTTATGAAACAATAACAATTGAGGCATTGAAAAATATAAGATATATATTGAAAGAAAACGGAATTTTAGCAATAAATATTATAGCTGATTTGGAAGATGGAAATAATGAATATTTTAGCCAGATATACAGACAATTAAAAGAGGTTTTTCCTGTGGTAAAAATTTATGCCGTTATTCCTGATGAGCTTGAAGAATTTCAGAATTATATACTGGTCGGGTTTAAAAGTAATAATGATTCAAATAATGAAATTATTAATAATTTAAAAGATAATGAAGTTGAAATAGTTCCTAAAGAGCAGCCAGAAGTATTTACTGATGATTTTGCTCCGTTTGAAAAATTCTTTATTTATAAAAATTAAAAGGATAAGTATAAAAAATAACCGTACAATTAAGCCAATGCTTTTTGTTTATTAAACTGCATTTCATATAGGGCTTTATATTTGCCGTTTTGTATTTTCATTAATTCTTCGTGGCTTCCGAGTTCTGCTAAAACTCCTTCATTAATTACTGCAATCCTATCTGCATTTTGAATTGTAGAAAGCCTGTGAGCTATAACAAATACGGTTTTATCTTTCATTAAATTGTCTATTGCTTTTTGTACTATGGCCTCGGATTTATTATCCAGTGCGGATGTAGCCTCATCAAGAATTACAATCGGAGCATTTTTCAAGAAGGCTCTTGCAATTGCAACACGCTGTTTTTGACCGCCGGAAAGCAGCATGCCTCTTTCTCCTATCTGGGTATTAATTCCGTTTTTTAAAGTGGCAACAAATTCATCCAGATATGCCATTTTTAAAGCATTTTTCACTTCTTCCTCCGTCGCATTTTCTTTGCCGAGCAGTATATTTTCTTTTATAGTGCCGGAGAATAGGAAATTATCCTGAAATACAACAGATATATTCTGCCTGAGAGAAAATAATTTATAATCCCTGATATCGGTTCCGTCTATTCTGATAGAGCCTGACGTAACATCGTAAAATCTGGGGATTAGACTTACAAGAGTTGATTTTCCGCCGCCTGAATTGCCGACAAGTGCAATAGTTTCACCTTTTTTTACTTTCAGGTTTATGTTTTTCAGTACTTTTTTACCTTTTGTATATTCAAAATCAACTCGTTCAAAAGATATATCCGATTTAACTTCTTTTAACTCTACGGCTTTTTCTTTATCTTTAATTGCGGGTACTGTATCCAGTATTGAAAAAATTCTTTCTATGGCTAAAAAAGAAAACTGCACAGCGTTAAAGTTATTCCCGAGATTTTTAATAGGAGTGTAAAGCATAATTAGTGCCGTAATAAAAGATACAAAGTTACCTGCTGTAATCTGCTTTGTTAAAATCAAATGACTTCCGTAACCTATTGCAAGACCAATTCCGACGGATACTATAACATGCATCATGGGTGAAAGCCAGGATGTTCTTTGTATAACCTTAATTTTAAATGTAAAAATATCTTTAAGAATATTTTGGAATTTACTTTTTTGGTATTCTGATAAATTATATGCGGTTATTGTTTTATTGCCTGCAAAACTTTCATTGTATGCTGTAATCACTTTAGAGGTAGCCGCAACCGATTTATCCATAACCTCTTTTATGTGTTTTCTTACTTTTGTAAGCGGGAACAGCGCACAGCCAAGAACTATACTTGCAATTATGGCAAGCTGCCAGGAATTATAAAACAATACACAAACTAATGAAATTGAAGAAAACAGTCTTGATACAAATATTTTCAAATTGTCTAAAAGCCCGGTGCAGGCTGTGTCTGCATCATTGTTAAATCTAAATACAATATCGCCGGATTTTCTTTTATCAAAAAAGGCAGTTTCCATAACCAGCATTTTTTTATACAGTTCAAACTTTAAATCAGTTGTAATTTTTCCGCCAACCCATGTATTAAGATATACTGCAAGATAATTTAATAATCCCTGAATACTCGTAAACGCAACAATTGCAAACGGAATATACCAGGGCGATTCTACGGTTTTTTCAACCATAACAAGGTCCATATAAGGTTTTAATGAAAGTGCAATTACCGCGTCCAAACAACCTATGGGTATACATATTAATACCGCCATTAAAGCCCTGAAAGAATACGGTTTAATATACGGCCACATTCTTGAATAATTGACATAAAACTGTGATGTTTTAATCTTATTTATCAAAAGATTAAAAGCGTTTTCTTTTTTCTCCAGTGTCGGAACTTTATTTTCTAATGGCATTTTTTTTATCCGTTTCTTTAATTATACCTGATAAATTTTTTATATAAACTTATATCTTATCAGCGGAAATAAAATATATCTATATTGTTTAATTACTCTGGTGTGTGGGGGATTTTTCGATGTTTAAATTATTAAGTCTGTCTTTTAAGTATTTTGTAATTTTAACTTCTATAAATAACCGGGATAATATACCTATTAATACACAAACAAAAACGGTCAAAGAAATATTCATATACGGATGAGAGTACATAAAATCTTTATTCCCCCATAAATAAGGTTTTGTCATAAAAAAACCTGCAGCCTGCATAATATAAATAGAATATGAAAATTTACCCAGAAAAACAGAAATATTATTTTCAAGTAACTTTGATAATATTCCTTTTTTTGCAAGAAATAATAGAAATAAAAATACAAAAGCAACTATAAATATCATATTATTTTTATATTCTATTTTAGAGAAAATTGAATAATACAAAATAAAACCTGATAAATATAATTCAAGTGCAGAAATGGCAGTAAAAAACAAAACTGATTTAAATTGATTTTTTATTTTAAAATCTTTAACATAAATTGATATTTTCTGCCATAACATTCCGATAAAATAACCAAGACCAATACTTGCAAAACCCCTTAGCATGCCATATGAAAACAAATGTTTAACCATATGTGCTTTACTTCCTATATATCCGTTAGTATCCTGTATAAGAATTGCATAAGAGCAAAATACAGCACCAAATACTATCAGATTAAAAATTTTTTTATCAAAACATTTATGCAAATAATGATACATAATACTAACCCAGAACAAAATGCAAATAAACCATGAGTGTCCATTATTAACAGGAAAATTTAACATTCCCGTACAATATAAGAATAATAAGTTAAGAATATTGGAATAAAAGTGAAATTTGCCAAAATGAAAAAGCGAAAACAGGAATATAACAAAGATAGAAAAAGCTAAAAGCGGCCATAAACGAATAATCTTGTTTATTGAATATTCAAAAGTAGAATCATTTTTGTAATAAAGATGATAATACATAAAAAAACCTGCAATTATAAAGAAATATTCTACACATAAAAATGCATCTGTTGAGTTAATGAATAGTTTTTTATATAAAGCAAAATCCGGGAAAACGGATTTACTGTATATAAAGAAATGAAAATATACTATTTCTATAGCAAAAATAAAACGTAAAAATTCTATATTTTTAATTTTTTCTAGCATTATGTGACTTTCTGATGTTATACATATTTTCACCGTAAGTTTTTTTTATTAATTAGAGGAAAAAATAGAAAAAGATTTATCCAGAATATTCAATATATCCTTGTTTTTCTTTTTTTTCTCTTTTATTTTTTCTTTTAGACTGCCTTTGCAGAAATTCGCAATAAGTCTGTAGTACATATATTTAAGTTTGTACTTTTCGGCATGTTTTGAATATTTAATATATTCTTTTATTTGTTTTAATTCTTTGTTTAAATTAGCTGTATCAATACCTTTTGCATTATTTATTTTCTCGTTCAGTCTGTTTAATTCATCATATAATTTTATATTTTCATCCATTAAAATATCATAATCTGAGGCAGGCTTGCGCGGTTTTTCTTCCAGAATTTTCTTTAAATAATTAAGCGATTTTTCTTTATAGAAATTTATTTTTTTATCTATTTCATCATAATTTAAAGGATTTTGTATAATATTTTCAACATCTTCAACGGAATTTACAGCTCTTGAACCTATATTAAAATTCTCGATTAATGTATTAAATCTTGATGCACCTCTTCTTTTGTTATGGAAAAAAGCAAATTGCTTACCAAAAACAAGCGCCATACATACGCCATGGAATGAGTCCGTAATAACAAAATCTGCATTTTTATAATAATTAAGCCAATCCTCTGTATATACTTTAAAGCGATTATTCTCTCTTTCTTTTATAGGATCATTAATAAATTCTGTTTCAAGATTTAATGATTTCGCAAATAAACTAAAAATATCCTGTTTTTCTTTATTATCATCTAAAAAATATGCTAAAATATACTTTTCTTTTGGTTTTAGTTTACTTCTGGCTATTAAATCCGAATAATATTTTTTATCCGGCAGAAAAACAGGATCAAGACAATATTCAGCCTCAATGCCGAAATTATCTTTACACATTTTAATGGCGCCATTTTCTCTTACAGATACATTATCAAATTTTTTCAGAAAACATGCCATTTTACTTCTATCATTTTCATTTCCTTCAAAATAATCTTCACCAAAAGAAATAGAATAAGCATTTTTGGGCTTATAGTCATATACCCAGTCCAGGGCGGTATATTCACCAATTAATTTATAGACCCCGTTTCTAAGATATTGGTCAGACCCGACAATAAAATTGTCTACATATTTGTTTAATTTTCTCAGTTCATATTTATTCTTATAATGTTTTGCTCTGTTTTTATCGGGATACGGGTTTAATCTAAATAAAACCAAATCCCATTTTGGTTTCCAGGCTGCTGATAGCGGATTATCTATCATCAGGACAGAATAGCCAAGACTATTTATAGTGTGATATAAACTATAATATGTTGTATAAGTTCCGTAATTCATACCTGAATAAAATCCAACCAAACCAACATCATGTGAATCTTTGAGCCATCTTTTTACTGTTTCATCAAAAGACTTATTGCCGTTAAAAATTTCCTTTAAGAAATAATTACGATGAAAATGAGCAAAATCTTTGCTTACACTGTTTGTTATATTTTTATATTCAAATTCGGTAAACAAAGGTAACTGCTCAAGAATTTTTCCAAGATTTAAGAAAGTTTTAGCTTTATGAGTGTTTAAAAGAACAATGGAAGTTCCTTTTTTATCATTTAATGCCGGATTAAAATTTGAAATGCCCCAGAAATCACCAAGAGTAATATCTGCACATCTTTCGTATGTTTTATACTTACAATTTGTACAAGATTCCCGATTCATTAAATTATACGAAAATGCATTCATGTATGATTTTTTACTTACTTTTGTTCCGTTATTTAATGTAATATTAACATTTGCACATACCCATCCGAAGGCAGATTTATCTCTAAAATTTATATCAGCTATTTCATTTACATTACAAATATCAGCCAGACATTTTTGCCATAATTTAGAATTTGGGGCGCCATGGCAAATAAGGTCTATTGTTAATAAATTGTCATAATCTTTTTTTAAAAAACCGTAAAGACCGGCTATTTGGCAAGGTGTTCCGGAAAATAAAAGTAATTTGCCGGCATCTAAATATTTTTTTGCTTCTATATATGTATCTTCTAGATTACTTTGTACATATTTGCTGCTGCGTAATTTACCCAAATCTTCTTTTTTATCAATAATTATATGATGTACATTCCAATTTGAATCAAATGCCGCACCACAAACCAATCCGCCATTTTGTAATATATGTTCTGCAATAACGGTAAATATTCCTCCGGAGGAGCTTATTGCTCTTATTTTATCGTCAGCCATTGCTGCGTAGCACTTTTCCGGTTTTTTATGGAATTTAACATTATTTACCGGACAAGTTTTGCGGCATAACCCGCATTGTGTACATTTCTCTTCATCAACAAAAGGAAATATAAAACCGTATTCATCTTCCTTTATTGCAATAGCATCAAACGGGCAAGATTTACTGCAAGCTCCGCAGCCTGAACAGATATTTTTATCTACAATATCCAAATATTTAATCACAATAATATTCTCCGGTTTTACGAATTCATTATTTTATTTCTGAATTTTCTCCTTAAAGCTTTTTGAGGAATAAAAGAAGAAACAATATGGGCAAGTGCCTTTCTTGTTGTACTTATCTTCTCACTTTCAACAGGAACATTTACCTTTTCAATAACTGTTTCTTTCTGCACAACAGTTTCTTTAACTATTTTTGCAGGATATTCTCTGCAAGGATGCATCATATCGCCGCCGAAGTTAAATACTCTGGGATCTTTTAATATTGGATGTTCAAGTATTTCTAAATATTCTTGATGATATGGATGTAAAGGATTCAATACATCTTTCATCCAGAATACAGCTTCCGGCATTGTTCCCCATTGATATAC
>CALUSW010000031.1 GCA_944323535.1 Candidatus Gastranaerophilales bacterium
GTGAAATTTTGTTCGGACAGTATATAATCTAATATTGCAATTTTTAATTTAAAAAATCCAGAGGAGGAATTTTTTCAAATTTTTTATATTTTTCACTGCTTACTGTATTAGGTGCCTGAGCTTCCTTTTCAAGTCCGCGTTCCAAAAGTTCAGGCTGCTTGTTTAAAAGCTTTTCATCCGCACATGCTATATCTCTTTTTAGGGATTTTGCGGCAAGTCTTACAGCCTGCTCCGACGGAGCACCGTCTTGCGCAGCTTTTTCCTGCACTTTGTAGCTAGGCCAGTCAGACGGTATATTATCTGTTCTTATATAGCCTTCATCCTTAGACAGTCTTTTATCAATTTCATTTTCAAGAATATTTTTAACATATTCTTTCTGGCTTTCAAAATGACATGGCAGAACAACTTCCGTTCCGATTATTTCTTCCGGATCACGATTCTCTATTTTCTTAAACATATCAGCCGCCGCTTTAAGATGACCTATTTCCATTTGCAAAAATTCTTCCCAGATAAGTTTCAATTTTTCATCAACTTCATCTTTATAACAGTTGTAATAATTACAAGCTTCCGTAAATTCGTGTATAAGCCATTTTTCAAGCATTGTTTCATTAGGGTCTACAAGTGTTTCATACATTGTTACGTGTTCTTCTTCAACATCGCAAATTTCCGCATAAAGCCGTTTTAAATCGGTATTACCGTACATAAAACCATGTTCCGCATAATAATTATGTGTTTGCTGTTCGCCCGATATTAATGTAAGTATATTTACTTTTGTTATGGGTGATGTTTTATCTTTATCATACGGTTTTCTTATCCTGACAGCATTATCATTATGATGATTCTGGGTAGGACGCCCTATCAGTACGTCTGTTTGATTTTGCAGAATTTCATTTGGATTTGTTTCTTCAATAAGATATGCGAACTGGGCATATCTGTATAAATGGTCAAAGTCTTCAAGAAGCCCGAAGTCAAACGTTTCTCTTACATATTCATCAGGTTCATTTTGAGCAAGCCAGGCAGTTAAATCTACCGCAACCTGTTCATATCCTAATGTTGTATCAAGTATGGTTTGATTGACAGGAGAAAGCCAGTTAACCGTCGTTTGCTGCATATCTTCTATTCTTCTGATATTCACAAGGAGTTTATTCAATTCTCTGTCCGCCGATTTTCTGACAAAACAATGTTTAAAACTCCAGGCCTCCGTTTCAATACCGTTCATAAGAATTTGTCTTGTTCTTGTGTAGCAATCTGTCTCCATCCTGTTATAAGGTCTTTTAACTATATCATGCCAGGTTCTTATTTGTTTTTCGATAGGGATTCCTTTTTCTTTCAATAAATTCATATTTTTTCCTTTCAATTTATAAACACAAAGCATGGGCGAAGAGTTCCGCAACTTTATGGTTATAGTATCTTCCGTCATCTTTTGCAAAAAGATTTTCCCAGTGGCTTTGAGGTGTACCATCCTGCGAATATGACGGATTTGTCATCATAATATGATGGGTATTTGTATCATATCGCAGGGGAAATATATCATTAGTCTGCATAAAACTTGGTAATTTATCGCTTGCATGAAAGAAAGCAAATAATGCGGTATTTATTCTGTTCAATCTTTGTTCGTAAGTAATACCGCCTTCATAGTTATCGTTTTCAATTTCAACACCGGGAGCATAAATGCGGTTATATTTTAATTTTTCAGACAGCTCGCGCACCTGATAGAAATCATCACCGGTAATATAGTCCGTACCGGCATTTAATCCCATATTTCTGTATCGTTCAAAATCATCGGAGCTTTTTTCACCCGCAAAACATATTGTAGTCTTGCCGCTTCTTTGTCTTATTTCATTTAAAATATATTGCATTTGAGGATATTCGGGCAAATCACCCACTCCGGTATAATGTTCACAATCATAGCCGCCTATATGCTTAGCAGAATCTATAAACATAGATTCAAAACCCAGATTCATAAGTTTTACACATTCATTTATATATAATTCAACATGTTCGGGATTACACCAGCTGAATGTTTCATCGTCTTTATCGGGATATGCAACTTTTATCTGATCGGCGGAAATAACGGTTCTGAAACCGGTTTTAATTCCGCGAAAATGTGCTAAATCATTAAAAGCGCATAATTGTTCCTCAGGCGAGATTTTATCCGCAATACTATAATCTATTACATTATCGCTATATCCGGCATTTAGTTTAATGCCGTATATCGAATTTTCTTCAAAAGATCCTTTATTATAGCTGTCGCCGTATATATTGGGGAAAATCTGCGAGATAATAAGGCAATTAGCCCAGCTTTTTGCAGACGGCGGAATAGCAGGCAGAAGTTTAATACAGCTTATATTGCCGCAGCAGGTTCTATCTCCTGTCATTTGAGCTATTGCCCTGTTATTTATTTCTATATAATTGGCGCATCTTCCCCAGCAATCGCCATAATCGGGTGTTTCTATATTATCCGGAAAATTCTTATAAAATATACCGCTTTCACTAAGTGTAACAATAGATTCTACCGCCTGCTTTATACCCCGCGAAAGAAGCTCTGACGGAACAACATTTGCAATCCATTTTTTAGGCTTATAACATCCAATCGAATAATATGTTCTTTCTATTGTCCATTCATCTTGTTTTAGGTTTATATCTTCATTTAATGCTTTTAATAATTTATTTGTACAATTCATATTCATAATGAATATTTATTAAATTTTCAGACAAAAAAATCATTATCTTGTAATAATGAAAAACGGTTATTTATCAAATTGTAAAAAAAATAAAAAGTATTGTAATTTTTTATTCAGCATATAATAATAAAAACAAACAATATAAATGGCTGGGTAGCTCAGTTGGTGAGAGCGCACGGCTCATACCCGTGAGGTCGAGAGTTCGAATCTCTCCCCAGCTATTTTAAAAATTACAGCCGGAATTAAGTTTTAATACATACAAGTTTAAAAAGGACAGTTTTATGAATATATCGCCGATTGGAAATTCATTTTTTAACTATCCGAAGAGTGTTTATAATAATAAAGCATTAATATCCGCACCGCAAAAATCAGGTGCGGATATTTTTTCTTTTAAAGGAATTTCTCTTGCGGACAAAATAAGTATAATACCATCTGAAAATCAAACTGATTTAGAAAAAAATATAGAAAAAAATCTGGGTGTAAATCCTGCTAAAACAGAAGTAAAGAAATTTAAAAACGGAGAAATATATATTAATATACAAGACAGAGTCAGGGGAAAAGATGTATATTTAATGCCGGCATCTAACAGTAATGTCAATGATAATTTAATGGAAACATATTTAAAGGCAGATGCTGCCAAAAGAGCCGGAGCAAACAGAGTAATCGCCGTTATGCCAAATTTTGATTATGCGCGTCAGGAAAAAAGAACACAAAAAGGAGAACCTATTGCCGCAAGATTAAATATGGATTTATTAAAGACCGCAGGAGTTGATGAAATAATTACCGCAGATTTACATACACCTGCCATTGAAGGCTGTGCTTCGAATAATTTAAGAATTAATCATCTGGAATCGGTTGATATGATGAAAGATTATATTCAACAAATGAATATTCCCGATTTGGTAATAGTAAGCCCCGATATGGGAGGCACAAAGCGCGCAGATAAACTCGCCAAAGCCCTAGGAGTTGATAAAGCAATTATATACAAACACCGTCAGGCACATAATGAAGCTACGGCAGAAGATTTAATAGGTGATGTAAAAGGCAAAAATTGTATAATATATGATGATATTATAGATACTGCAGGAACAATTGCGGAAGCTGCCAAAATGTTAAAGAGAAAAGGAGCTGAAGATATTTATGTATTTGCTTCCCACGGATTATTTAACGGAGATGCGATAAAAAAATTACAAGATGCACCTGTAAAAGCAGTTTTTGTAACGAACAGTGTACCTAAAAAAACTGAAAGCAGCGAAAAAATAAAACAAATTGATATCTCTGAGCAAATTACCGGAGCAATCTTGGATATATCTGCTTAAATATAACCCGGATGCCGAATCAAAATAAAATTGAAAATATTTTAAAAAATTTTGTTCCGTTATAATAAGTATTTGAAAATTCAGAATTTAAGTTTTATAATATAATCTGGTGTTGCTTGCCATTTTCTATGGTTCATTGCCATCGAACAACCGGAAGCTCGCCTTTTAAAATTATAATAAGATTGATAATATGATGGATAAACTTTTTTGTAAAAATCCTTGGAACACATTTGAATTTAATAATGACGGAAAATGCTTTTTCTGTAATCCTTGTTTTTCTAATTTTACACTCATTGGCAACATATTTGAAAATGATATAGATGAAATATGGAACGGAGAAGCTGCCAGAAATTTCAGAAAAGATGTTCGTGAAAGGAAATACACACACTGTAATTATGATGTATGTAACGGTTTAAAAACGGATATACTGCCGTATGATGGAGTTATTGCAGATTATCCCGAGTATATTAATCTTGGATATGACTACTCCTGCGGGCAAAGATGTATTATTTGCCGTGATGACTATAATGGAATGCCCGAAGCAGAAATTAAAAAATGGGAAGACAGGCTTGAATCTCACATTCTGCCTATAACGTCAAAAGCAAAGTATATGTTTGTAAATTGCAGAGGAGAATATTTTGACAGCAAACATACACAAAAAATGGTTGCCGCAATAATTAATAATAACCCGAATATAAAAATTGAATTTATTTCTAACGGAATAAAATGTACAAAAGAAAATTTAATAAAACATAATCTGCTTGACAGATTATATAAAGTTCATATTTCATTCCATTCCGCAACAAGAGAAACATATAAAAAAATTTTTAGAATTGACAAATTTAATGAAGTATATGAAAATGCAAAATTTATAAGCAGTTTAAAAAGAGAAGGAAAAATACGGGAATTTGAAATAATGTTTGTAATAACTGATGCAAACTACAAAGACATGCCAAAATTTGTTCAAATGGCTATAGACCTCGATGCAAAAGCAGCCTTTTCGGCCTGTATAGGCGGTTATACCGAATATACAAAAAACAGAGAAGAATATGCCGTATTTTACCAGAATCATCATAATTATAATGACTTCGTTAAAATGCTGAAAAATCCTATTTTTAATTCAAATCACTGTTTTCTTCCGGATTATTTGAGAAATTTGAAGCCCATAAGTTTTAAACAGTCTATGAAAAATAAAATTAAATATTTTATGAGGTCAAAGCTGCATATGAAAATGCAGCAGCAAAAAGATAATATAAATATATTTGAACATGATACTTTCAAAGATTAATTTTTCATTATTTATACAGAAAAAAGAAGGATAAAGTTGGAAAAAAAATATTGTAAATTTCTACTCAACAGTTTAAGTTTTCACCAGAAAAATATAAGATTTTGTACAACTCTCTGTTTAGGTGAAATTATTTCCGAATATAAAGAAACTCCAAAAGAGCTGGCAGAGAAAATTCAATTAACAAGAAAGAGAGTTAAAAATAATCTGGATATTAATATTATTCCGGAAGGCTGTATTGATTGCATATATAAAAATCAAGGCAGTTGTAACTCTGACAAAATAAGCAGAATAGATTTATATTATTGGTATCATTGCAATTGCGGATGTTTTTACTGCTCATATAGAGATGAAACTAAAGGCGAATTTTCAGATAAAGTAAAATATGGTAATCCGGTTATTTATGAAACATTGAAAGAACTGTATAAACTTGATGAAATTGATAAAGAAAATTTATTTGTTAATTTCGGAGGCGGAGAACTTGGTGTATTAAAAGAATATCCCAAATTGATTGACCTGTTCCTTAAAAATAATGTTAAAAGTATATGGTGTGAAACTTCCGGTATAAAATTTTCAAGGGCATTGGCGAAAGCTTTAGAAAAAGGTAAAGCAGGACTTTCTGCCGCTATTTGCAGCGGTTCTCCCGAAACATATAAAAAAATAAAAAAAAGAGATAAATATTATCAAGTTCTTAATACATTAAAACGTTATGCCAAAGCAGCTAAAAAATGCAAAACAAATCCTTCTAATATTTCAAATGTAATTTCAAAATATATTATTTTACAAGGTTTTAATAATAATACCGAAGAAATAGATAAATGGCTTATTGATTCCAAAAAAATAGGGTTAAATCAGGTAGAAATAAGTATGGAATTTTGCTGGGGTATTCATACAAAAAAAGGTGAAAAAGTAGAAGATTATAATTATGAATTATTTGATTATGCAGAAAAAAAATGTAAAGAATTGGGATTGACTCTAAAGAAAAATGAAACATCATTAGCTTTAATGGAACAAGGTCATTATTAAAAATTTTATTATAAAATAATTTAAAAGCTAATTACCTTTAGTAATTAGCTTTTTGAAAAATTAAATTATACTGCTGACTTATCTCTTTTTATTGTTATATCAAAACTTTCATTTTTGATAATTTCTTCTAAAAAATCATATGTTATAATTTCAAAACCATTTTCTATAATCTGAGATTTCATGTATTTATATAATTCTCCCTGCTTTTGCCTGAATATTCCGGGAGATACAACCTGAGAACAAAATTCTATAGAAGGCTGCATTGTTTTTATTCCTATATCTTTACATAAAGCTATCCATTTATCTATTTCTTCTTTACTGTCATTTACATTAGGAACAATAATATATTTTGCCACAACTCTGTCTTTATTTGTTTTTGTATTTCTCAAGTAATGTTTAATATTGTTTATGACATCGTTAAATTTATCAACACGTTTCATTTTTTTAAACATTTCTCTTGTTCCGGCATCAATAGAAATCACAATAGAAGTTCTTCTGTCTCTTTCAAGTGCTTCAGATAATAATTTTTCATATTTAATTCCGTTGGTCTGCAGGCAAAAACCGTAGCTGGCATTTTTCTGTTTTAAAAGGAGTTTCATTATATCAGGGAATTCTTTTAAAACGGTTAACTCCCCGCCGGTAACAGAAAAAAATGCATCATCAGCTATCATTCCGTCTTTCAGCATTCTTTTAATAACAGGAAGGAGTTTTACATACGGACTATTCTGTTTAAATTTTACCATTTTCCCTTTTGTTACGGGCAGCATTGCACAATAGCAGCAGCCGCAATTGCAATGTACCCAGTGAGTTATTTCAATTTCCTTAAATTTGCATTCATCATCCCAGTCTTTTTCTTCAACATACGGACAATAATTACAGCCATCATGAGGAAGAATTCCTTTTTTACAATTTTCAATTGCTTCATTCCTAACATCAATATATTTTTTATAAAAATCTCCTTCATAATTTATATTAAATTTCTCATATCTTTTTGTTCCGCATAATTTATTGCATATTGATACTGCATCATGCCTGAATGCTATTCCATGCTGAATATATTTGCAACTTTTATATATCATTAAAAATCTCCTTTAAAATTATCATAATCATAACACAATTTGGAAAATATTTGTGCTATAATCCTATTATAATAATAATAGAACATGGGAGTATTACGTGACAAATAATAGATTTTGTATAAAGCCTTATGTTTTTTTTGAAATTGGTACTGACGGTTATTGTTATTTTTGTTCCAGATTATGGAATGACAGTTATTGTATAGGAAATATACTAGAACAAAGTTTTCAGGACGTATGGAACGGAGATAAAGCAAAAGAACTCCGCCAGTCAATAATAGATAATAATTATAAATTTTGTGATACCAATCTTTGTATAATGCCGACGGGGAAACCAATAGATACTCCTGTAGCTGACTACCCCGAAGAAGTAAGTTTATGTTATGACAACACGTGCGTTCAGCAATGTGTATATTGCAGAGATGAACCCCATATAATGTCCGAAGAAGAACAAAAGAAATGGGATGATTTAATTGAGCCCGTGTTTATTCCTATGCTTCAAAAAGCTAAGCTTGTAACAGTTAATGTTGCAGGAGAAGTTTTTATAAGTAATCATTCAAAAAAGCTGATAAAAAGGATAGCTGAAGTATATCCTAATATAAAATTTGCAATAATTACTAACGGAATATTATGCAGCGAAGAAAATCTCAAAAAGTTAGGAATTGCCGATAAAATTACCGATATAAGAATTTCTATTCCTTCATGTATTGAAAAAACATATAACAAAATTGTAAGAAATGGTGATTATAATAAGGTTATGGAAAATTTAAAATATGTTTCCAAACTAAAAAAACAGGGATTAATAAATGTTTTCCATATTAACTGTGTATTAACTTCCTGGAATTATAAAGATTTAATTCCTTTAACCAAATTTGCAAAAGAACTTGGTGCTTGTGTACATGTTATGATTGCAAAAGATATGGGACAAAATACTAAATTCCTAAATCAACTTGATAAATACTTGATTACAAAACCGGAACATCCTGAATATAATGAGTTTGTTAAAATAATGAACAATCCTATTATAAAGGAAAATGATGATTTCTTGATTAATGATTCATTTAAACATTTGACTCCTTTGTCAATAAAAGAAGTTATTAAGAATAAAATTAATTTTTATAAAAAATACGGTTGGAATAAAGATTAAATTTTTTATTTTTGGTTTACTTTTTATATAAGGATTTTAGAAGCCGTTATAGATGTATATTTAATCTATAAAATTTTTAATATCGTTTGTGTTTTTTCTCTCATCGTATTAAAATAGAAAGACAAGAGAGGATAATATTATGAGGGATATAGATACAATGACTGAATACTCGTTAGAAGAGATATCACAAATTGTCGGCGGCATTTTAACAAAAGTTGAAGATGTAAAAATTTCGCGTTTGGGACCGCCTTTACTGGCCGATGAAAATACGCTTGCTCTTGCGATGAATGAAGATGAAATTGAAAATCTTTCAAATACAAAAGCAAAAGCAGCACTTGTTCCAATCGGTGTTACTTCTGACAGAATTTCTACTATAGAAGCGGAAAGACCGCGGCTTGCGATGATGAAGCTACTGCATTTATTCTATATTCCGCCGGAATCGACTCCGGGTATTCATCCTGCCGCAACGGTTCATCCTACGGCAAAAATCGGAGAAAATGTTTCAATCGGACCAAATGTTGTAATATCAAGAAATGTTTCCATCGGTAAAAATTCTAAGATTTTAGCAAATACATATATAGGGAAATCCGTTCAAATCGGAGAAAATTGTTTATTTCATCCCGGATGTAATATAGGCGATAATGCAATAATCGGAAATCGTGTAATATTACAGCATGGTGTAAGTATAGGCGCAGACGGTTTCAGTTTTGTTACAGAGAATCCCAACAATGTTGAAAATGCCCGCCATGAAGGAGATATCAAGCATGATAACAGCGACCAGAAAATATATAAAATTCCGTCAATAGGCTCTGTTATTATCGGGGATGATGTTGAAATCGGAGCAAATACCTGTATAGACAAAGGTACAATTGAAAATACCGTAATAGGAGAACAGACAAAAATAGATAATCTTGTTCAAATAGGTCATAATTGTAAAATCGGCAAAGGCTGTATGATTGTTTCGCAAGTCGGAATAGCAGGCAGCTGTAAAATCGGAGATCGTGTTGTTATTGCCGGTCAGGTCGGAATGGCTGATCATATAGAAATAGGCAGCGACTCTATTATTATGGCTCAAGCCGGAGTTACGAGAAGCTTCCCGGAAAAAACAATATTAATAGGCGCTCCTGCAATGCCGAGAAAAGATTTCATTAAACATATGAAAACTATGAAAAAAGCGGAAGATCTCGTAAATAAATTCAAACAATATGAACATCTGCTAAAGGACTAGGTTTATAATGGGAACAATCTCGAAAGAATTTACTTTAAAATCGGTTGCACTGATGACAGGTTTGGACTCTGAGGCAAAAGTCTGCCCTGCAAAAGAAAAGGGTATTCGCTTTCATTATGCCGGGAAATTTGTTGAAGCAAATATTGATAATGTTGTTTCAACAGAACATTGCACTGTTATAGGCAATAATGAAATAAAAATAATGCTTATTGAACATTTTATGGCGGCATGTGCAATTTGCGGAATTGATTCAATAGACGTTTATCTCTCACATTTTGAACTTCCCATTCTTGACGGAGCTTCAAAAATCTGGATAAATGCATTTAATACCGCAGGAATTAACAATCCTGTCACAACAAAATATACGGTAAAAGAACCATTAAAATATTTAAACGGGAAAACACACCTTGTTGTCCTGCCTTCTGGTGAATTAAATGTTACATACAGTGTTAATTTTAAACACAAGGATTTAAAAAACCGCTGGGTGAGTCTTGATATTAATAAACTTGATGAAATAACGGAAGCAAGAACTTTCGGTTATTTAAACGAGCTTGAAATGCTTCAAAAAGCCGGATATGCAAGAGGGGCAAAGATTGAAAATACTCTCGGTCTCACAGATAACGGTTATACATCAGAATTAAAATCCGAATTTGAACCAATAAAACATAAAATTCTTGATTTGATAGGGGATTTTTATCTTGCAGGCTGTAATATTCTTAATTTTAAAGGAGAAATTATAGCAAAAGAAGCCGGTCATACCGTACACACCATCGTTGCTAAAGAATTAAAAAATAAACTTATAATGGAGGAATAATGGCAGAAGAACAAATCTTACAATTTGATGTAGTAGATATGATGAAAATGATTCCGCACCGCTATCCTTTTTTACTGGTAGACAGAGTAACGGAATGTGTACCGGGAAAATACTGCAAAGGATATAAAAATCTTACAATGAATGAAGAATTTTTTCAGGGACATTTTCCTGGAAATCCGGTATTTCCAGGAGTTTTACAGCTTGAAGCACTTGCTCAGATGTCTGCAAGTGTTCTGATGCCATTAGAACAATATAAAGATAAATTGTTCTTTTATGCGGGAATAGACGGAGTAAGATTTAGAAAACAAATAAAACCGGGCGACAGATTTGACATGGAAGCCGAACTTATAAAACTTAAAGGACCTATAGCCAAAGCTCATGCCAGAGGATTCGTAGACGGACAGCTTGCCGTAGAAGCGGATTTAATGTTTTCAATTGTAGGCAATAAATAGGTATAGGAGATATAAATTATGGCAATTCATAAAACAGCGATTATTTCGGAAAATGCAGTTATACCTTCAAGCTGCGAGATAGGACCTAACGTTGTAATCGGAGAAAATGTTATTCTCGGAGAAAATGTAAAAGTAATTGCAAATGCATATTTAGAATATTGCGAAATAGGAGATAATACGGTCATATATCCTTTTGCAAGCTTAGGTACAGTTCCTCAGGATTTAAGCTATAAAGGACAAAAAACAAAAGCAGTTATAGGCAAAGATTGTATTATAAAAGAATACGTTACAATCAACCGTGCCGCAGGCGAGGACGGAGCAATTACAAAAGTCGGAAATAAATGTTTATTTATGGCATCTGCTCATGTTGCTCATAATTGTGTAGTAGAAGATGAAGCAATTTTTGCAAATTTAGCTACAATCGGCGGACATGTTCACGTAGGAAAAGGTGCTTTTTTAGGCGGTATGAGTGTTTATCACCAAAATATAAGAATAGGTGAATATGTAATCGTTTCAGGTTTTTCCGCCGCAAGAATGGATTTACCGCCTTTCTGCAAGGCTGACGGCAGACCGGCAATACTTCATGGTCCTAATACAATAGGTCTTAAAAGAAGAGGATTTACCCCCGAAGAAAGAAAAAATATAAGAGATGCATATAAACTAATACAATCAAAAATTCATCCTTTATCAGAAACGGTTAAAATTCTTGAAGAACAATATGCAAATGATAAAAATGTTATGAGAATTGTTGATTTTATTAAAACATCCAAAAGAGGAATCTATCTGGCAAGATGCAACGATCTTGCGGATGTAGAAATGTAGAGGCGATTTATGGACAACCTATGGGAAAAATACGCAAAAGTACTTGTTGACTATTCCGTTAACGTACAGCCGGAAGAACTTACAATAATAAGAACGGATTCATATCTCGCGCAGCCTTTAATAAAAGAAATTTATAAACAGGTGCTTTTAAAAGGTGCTTATCCTGTTGTACGAATGGGAGTTGAGGGCTTAAACGAAGTATATATTAAAAATGCAACCGATAAACAGCTTGAATTTATTGATCCTATGACTCAAATAGAATATGAACAGGCAAAGAACCTTATTTCCATAGGTGCTCCGTTAAATGTAAAAAGTATGGCAAGATTAGATTCAAAAAAACTTGCGAAACGCTCAGGCGTAATGAAACAGCTGTCATCAAAAATGCTTGAACGTTCGGCAAAAGGTGATTTAAAATGGGTTATTGCGGATTTTCCGACAAATGCTTTAGCCCAGGAAGCAAATATGTCGCTTGATGAATACAAGCAATTTTTGATTAAAGCCTGTTATCTTCATCTGGATGACCCTGTAGGAAAATGGCGGGAAATCGGAGAAAATCAGGAAAAAATAGCGCAATATCTAAATACAAAGTCAGAGATAAGAATAACCGGCGAGAAAACAGATATTACTTTTAATGTAAAAGGCAGAATCTGGAAAAGCTGCGCAGGAGAATATAATTTCCCCGACGGCGAAGTTTATACTTCACCCGTTGAAAACAGTGCCAACGGGCAGATTTATTTTGATTTCCCTCAAATCTACAGAGGAAATGAAGCACAAAAAGTCCTTTTAACATTAAAAGACGGAAAAATAATTGATGCAAAAGCAGATAAAGGTGAAGAATTCCTTATTAATATGCTTGATATGGATGAAGGTTCAAGATTTGTAGGCGAAATTGCAATAGGTACAAATGATATGATTCAGGATGTAACAGGAAACATATTGTTTGATGAAAAAATCGGAGGTTCAATCCATATGGCAGCAGGTGCTTCATATCCAGATACGGGCGGAAAGAATGTATCGGGACTGCACTGGGATTTAATAAAGAATATGAAAAACGGCGGAGAAATCTATGCCGATAACATTCTTATATATAAAGACGGCAAATTTATAATATAATTAAGAATGCTAATTTTCTTAATTTATTGTAAAATACATATATGGCAAAACTGCGCTTTTATATACAACAAACAATAACATACCAATTAGCTCTTATGTTCTCAAGGCATGTAAAAGAATTTCTTGAAACATTCGGAGATATTGTATATCGTTTTTTGCAGGTAATAAAATTTATATTAAGCTTTCAAATTAACCGCAAACAATTAATGGAGCAAGCTTCAAGATTTGCGGTTGATTCATTGCCGATAACTTTATCAATAGTATCAATGACAGCTATAATTCTGGCAATGCAAATAGCGCCTGAAATGGTGAAACAAGGCGGAAAAGATTATATAGGAATGCTTGTTTCACTCACTATGGTAAGAGAAATTGGTGTTATAATGTCAGGATTCGCCATTATCTCAATGATAGGTTCATCTCAAGCCAGCGAACTTGCTACAATGAGAGTAACAGAGCAGATAGATGCAATGGAAGTACTAAAAGTATCGCCTTTCAAATACTTATTTTTACCAAGAGTTCTTGCCGGTTTTATAATGATGCCGTTTGTTGTAATAGTAGCTTCAACCATAGGTATACTGGCCGGCGGAATAACGGCAATGACAGCAGCAAAAGATGTCACATGGCTTTGTTATATAACATCCGTCTGGCAGGGATTATACATAAGAGATATAAATATTATGCTGCTAAAATCGGCATGTTTCGGAGGTGCAATAAGTCTTATAAGCTCAAGCTGCGGATATGATGCTCAGGGCGGAGCTAAAGGAGTCGGTATTGCAACGACAAAAGCCGTTGTTTTGTCTTTTGTCGCTATTGTTATTATAGACTGCATTTTTGCAGTTGCATTTTATTTTTAAAAAGAAGGTTATCATATGACTATAAAAGTTGAAAATTTAACAAAAGAATTTGACGGCAGAAAGGTTCTCGATAATATTTCTTTCACCGTTGAGCAAGGTGAAATACTTTCAATAGTCGGATTTAGCGGCTCGGGGAAAAGTACAATATTAAAAATTTTATCGGGTCTTCTCAAACCGGATTCAGGTAAAATTGATATATCTGACGGTGATGTTGCAATGGTTTTTCAATATTCCGCGCTTTTCGATTCTTTAAACGTTTTCGATAATATATCTTTTGCCCTGCAGGAAAGAAAAGAATTCCGGGGTAAATATACAAAGGAACAATTAAAAGAAATTGTTGCAAAAAGCTTAAAAACCGTAGGTTTATCAGGTATAGAAAACAAATATCCCCATGAGCTTTCGGGCGGTATGCAAAAAAGAGTAAGTCTTGCAAGAGCAATAGTTACGCAGCCGAAATTTATTTTATATGATGAACCGACCGCAGGTCTTGATCCTGTTGCTTCTACCGTTATAGAAGATTATATATTGCATCTTCGCAATGAAACTAAAGCAACATCTATAATTGTAACCCATCAGATGTCAACAATAAGAAGATGTTCCGACAGGGTAATTATGTTATATGACGGTCATATCGTATTTAGAGGAACTCCGGATGATTTATTAAAAGCAGATACTCCTTATACAAAACAATTTGTTTCGGCATCTGTTGAAGGACCTATGAAAATAGCAGCTTCAGGGTTTTAATTTATATTTTTAATTTTTTATTGTAAAATGGAATTAGAAAAGGAAAAATATGAAATTCTCATCATCATTCAAAGTTGGAATACTCGCAATATCCGCAATAATAATTTTATTGTTCACGGTTTTATGGGTTAAAGGTAAAGCTATTTCCAATGCGGAAAGAATTACAATAAGCTTTAAAGATGTTAACGGAATGCGCCCCGGAAGCGGTGTTCAGATGATGGGAGTCAGAATCGGACAGGTTGAAGAAATAAAACCTAAAATGAATTCTGCCGAAAGCTATGTTGAAGTAAAATTTGTTATAACAGAACCAAATATAGTAATTCCTGATGCTTCTGAAATTTCTATCCAGCAATCAGGAATAATAGGAGAACAATTTCTTGAAATAACTCCGCCTAAAGAAAAAACAATATATATTCCCGAATCAAATAAATCACTGGTATTGCATGCGGATGATAAAGTAGAAATGGAGCTTGACGGCAAATTTTATGACATAGGTTCAATTAAAAAAATTGAAATTGTTGAAACAAATATGCTGCCTATGTTAATAAAAGAAAATATAAAAACAAAAAATGCATATAAGATAAGATATATAGTTGATTTACCCGGACTTATCACTCCGGAACAGCTCGAAGGCAAAATTGTAAAAGCTGACAATGATAAAAAATTAAGACTTATTCCTAAAGAAAAAATTCAAATTCCTTATCCCAAAACTGATTCGCCTTATACTGTAATTGAACCTATGAGAATAGCGGATTTTCTGGCGCTGCAATACAGAAGTGCAGAATCACTTATTGAAACAAATGAAAGAATTTCACTGCTTTTATCTGATGATGTTATACAGGATTTACAGCAAACAGCATTTAATGTTAATGAACTTTCGGATAAAGCAAACCTGACAATGACTAAAGCACAGGAATTAATTGAACTTTCTAAAGTAGAACTTGAAATGCTTTCCGAAAATGCCAATAATTTATCCGAAAGATTAATGGTATTAACGGATAATATTAACAAAATTGCAGGAGATAAAGAATTTGTACAAAATGTTGCTAATGCAACGAAATCAATAGACAGGCTTTCTACAAATATTTCATGCCTTCTGGAAGATCCAAAAACTAAAACGACTCTTACAAATATTGATATAACCGCAAAAAATATTGCTGAGCTTTCAAGTTATATAAATGACATGTCAAAAGATGCACAATTAAAGAGTTATCTTAAAGAATCCGTTGTTAAATTAAATACGGCTCTTGATAAATTAACCATTACATTAGATACGGTTAATTATGCTACAGAGGATGAAGAAAAACTTAAACAAACAATGGATGATATAAATGCAACTTCTGAAAACTTAAAGAAATTTTCTGAAAAACTGAACAAAAGATTTCTTCTTTTCAGATTGATGTTCTAAGGATAATATGAAACTTTTTATATCTAAATTACATTATAAAAAAAATCCGGCAGTATATGAAAAAATTATAATTTTCTTGCTTCGTATAACAGGAATATTCTATGCGGCGGCAGTTAATCTGCGCAATAAATTATATGATGTCAAAATTCTTCCTTCATATACATCAAAAGCATTTGTTTTGTCGATAGGCAATATTACAACAGGCGGAGTCGGCAAAACTCCGTTGACGCTTGAAACGGCAAAATATTTTCTGGGGTTAAATAAAAAAGTTGCAATATTATCAAGAGGATACGGCGGAAAAATATCAAACAAAACACCTAATCTTATATCTGACGGTTCCGGGGCGCTTATAAGTGCACAGCTGGCGGGAGATGAACCCGTATGGCTTGCAGATAACTGTAAAGGAACTTATGTTGTTACATGTAAAGACAGAATAAAAGCGGAAAAATTTATTAAGGAAAAATATAACCCGGAAATTATAATTCTTGATGACGGTTTTCAATACCGCAGAATGAAAAGAGATTTGGATATTCTTTTAATCGATGCCAAAAATAAACTCGGAAATAAATATATTCTTCCCGCAGGACCTTTGAGGGAAGGTTTATCCGGCATAAAAAGAGCAGATAAAATTGTTGTTGTAAATAAAGATTTTAATTCACAAAATGCATTAAAATATTGTGATTATTTAAAGAAAAAATATAAAAAAGATACATATTTATGCAATATTGTTCCGGATTACGCATACAATATAAAAAACGGAGACAGACTCTCATGTGATACAAGAATTATGGCTTTTTCCGCTATCGGACAGCCTGCTGGTTTTTATAATTTTCTAAAAAAAGATTATAAACTTATTGCCGTTCTTGAATTTGAAGATCATCATACTTATACGAAAGAAGATATTTCCAAAATAATACATTTTGCCCAAGAAGAAAATATAAGCAATATTGTTACAACCGAAAAAGACGCTGTAAAAATTTCTGATATAATAAAGGATATAGAACTGCCCGTTGAGTTCTATGCTTTAAAATTAAAAGCATATATTGATATAAAGGAAATATGCGGAGTATGAAAAAAATTCTTGTAGTAAGATACAGATTTATCGGGGATATGATTTTAACCGTTCCGTTTTTGCGAAACTTAAGATATGCATACCCTGATGCAAGAATTGATATGCTCGTTTCGCCTAATTCAGGCGAAGTTATTGAAGAATGTCCTTATGTTGATAATTTTATATTTTTTGATACAACCAGAAAACACCGGTATGAAAACGGAAAAAATAAAAAGAAATCTTTTTGGCATTATGTTTCAATGCTTCGAAAAGAAAAATATGACAAAGCTTATGTTCTTAAACGTTCTTTATCAAGTGCTTTATTATGCTATTTTTCAGGGATTAAAGAAAGAATAGGATATGATACTGAAAACCGCGGATTTTTGCTTACAAAAAAAGTTGAATATGATAAATATAAGCATGAATCATTATGTTTTCTTGATGTTCTGGCTGCCGATAATATTCAAATCAAAGATACATATCTTGAAAATTGGATAAATGAAGAATCTAAAGAAAAAATTGAGGAGTTATTTAAAAAATATAATATAAATACCTCTCAGAGAAAAGCAGTTGTGCATGCAACTGCTACAAATAAATGGAAATTATGGGATATAAATAAATTTGCAAGAATTATAGAGTATCTTTCCAATAAAAAACATATACAGGTAATATTCATAGGGGCTTTATCAGACAGAGAAGTTTATGAAAAAATAAATTATATTGAAAATTTAGAAATTCCCCCCGTAAATTTATGCGGCGAGGTAACAATAAAAGACAGCCTTGCCCTTCTTAAAGAGGTTGATTTTATAGTGGGGAATGATTCAGGGAATCTGCATATGGCAGCTTCAGTCGGAACAAAAGTCATCGGCTTATACGGTCCGATGCCGTTTGAAAAGTGGAAAGCACCAGGAGACGGCAATATTCATTTAAAAGCAAATCTTCCCTGTATGCCTTGCGGTTTAAAACATAAATGCCGTTATAATAAAGCCTGTATGAATTCGATTACAGTTGAACAGGTAAAAGAAGCCATAGATAAATTGACTTAATCAAAACATTGACATAAGCCCCGAGTAATACTCTTTATATGCTGTAACAACAATATTTAATACAAGTATTCCTACAAAAATCAAAAGTATGGGTTCAACAAGTTTCATTATAACTTTGAGAGATGCATCAAGTTTATTTTCATAGTCTTTAGCAATTATTCTAAGTGTTTTATCAAGTTCGCCCGCTTCTTCACCGCTTGAAACCTGAGATATTGCATAAGAAGAAAAAACGCCCGCAACATTAAGGGCAGTTCCGGCTTTACAGCCGTTTAAAATCATATCTGCGGATTTTTTTATTTTTGCATTTATTTCTTTTATATTTATAACCGAATTCGCAAGATTAACCGATTCTCCGGCACTTATGCCGGAATCGTATGCCAATGCCGCAACAAAGAAAAAATTAGAAAAATAATAATTTTTTAATAATGCCGAAAAAATTTTCAGACGAAATAAATGTTCTAATATTTTTTGAAGTAATTTTTTATTTTTAGAAATATAAAATATTATGCCCGCAATAACAGCAAAAATTATAACAATTTTAATAATTGCAGTTATAAGCATACACATTACCGTGGAAGAAGTAATAATACCATCTCCTATTGAAGCAAAAACTTTAAGAACAAAAAACTTAAAAAACAGAAAAACCGCAACAGCAAGACAAACAATGCAGGCAGGATACGTCAAAGAAGAAATTATATTTTTATGCAATTCTTCTTCTCTTGAAATATTTTTTATTATGTCTGACAGGACATTTTCCAGTTTTCCTGATTCTTCGCCGGCAATAATCAGCATTGTATATGCCCTTCCGATTATATTTCGAAACGGCATCATCGATTCTTTTAGAGAATTCCCTTTTTCTATTTTTTTATTGATATAAGAACACAGGAGTTTTATATTTATATTCTTGGAAGAATTATATATAGAATTAAAAATCTGGTTAATTGAAATCCCTGATTTATACATAAAATAAAATGAATTAAAAAATTCTTTTTTCTCCTGCAATGATAATATCAGCTCTCCCGCAGCAGGGTTTTTATGATTATCACTAACGCTGCTTTGATTTTCTTCTTTTATTTCAAGAACGGTATAACCTTTAGCCTCAAGATTTTTTACTGCCCTGGCAAAATTCAAAGCCTTAATATGTCCTTCCGTTATCTTTTCTTTCTTATTTTTAACTCTGTAAAAAAAATCCTTCATAAAATAATTATATATATTTGTATTTCAAAAAGAAATAGTTTAATATTATATAAGGGAAAAATATGGAAAGCTCCGGACATTTATATTACATAGAAAGACAATGGTTCGCCTTCGCAAAAAGAAGCGAAACATTTGATGTTAATAAACAAAAAATAATTTTTATAGGCGACTCCATTATTGATATGTTCTGCATTGAAGATATATTTGACGGAATTAATTTCGGTATATCGGGCGAAAAAATTTCTAACGCAAAAAAGAAAATAAACACGCTCAAAAATCTCGACAATAAAACAATAGTTCTTGCATACGGAATAAATGACATACCGCGTGATACGGAAGCTTTTATTGCTGATTATAAAACTTTAATTAATAACTTAAATTTTAACGGTGAAATATTTATCCAGTCAATTCTTCCCATTGAAGAAACAATTCATAAAATATACTGGGGCACAGTAAAAACAAATGAACAAATAGATGTTTATAATATTGCACTTCAAAGGATGTGCGATGAATATGATAATTGTACATTTATTGATGTACGCGACAACTTATCTGATGAAACCGGACAATTGCGATTGGATTTGCAAACCGGCGACGGTGTTCATCTTAATAAAAACGGATATATAATTTTAAAGGAAAACTATAATAAATTTTTAATATAAGAAATTTTTTGTGATACTATACAGGTATGAATAATTATATAATACCGCTTTTATTGACTTTATGCGCAGGAATGTCAACGCTGCTGGGCGGTTTTGTAACTTTTTTTGTCAAGAGAAATAATCTTAAAGCATTATCTGTAGGACTCGGTTTTTCTGCCGGAGTAATGATATATGTAAGCTTAAGCGAATTAATGGCGGAAGCCCCCGAAATGCTGAGTGCATATTACAGCCAGATGCCGGCGCGTTTTCTTGCATTCGGAGGATTTCTTTTTGGAATTATAATTGCTGTTTTAATAGACTATTTTATACCCGACCATATAGAATCTGATTTTCTTAATACATCTAAGATATGCCAGAAAAAACACAGGATAAAAAGAGCAGGGTTAATTACAGCCATGGCTGTTACACTTCATAACTTTCCCGAAGGCATGGCTACATTTCTCGTTTCCAGTCAGGATATAATGCTTGGTATTCCTGTTGCGATAGCCATTGCAATTCATAATATACCTGAAGGCATAGCAATAGCACTGCCTATTTTCCATGCTACTGGCAAAAAAAGACTGGCTATCTTATATTCATTTCTTTCCGGCATATCAGAACCGGTGGGAGGGCTTATAGGAGTAGTCCTTTTAAAGACAATAATGCCGGCACAATCTATCGGTATAATGACGGCAGCAGTTGCAGGTATTATGGTCTATTTATCATTTGATACTCTCCTGCCGCTTGCAAGAGAATACGGAGAAAACCACCATGTAATAATAGGCATAGTTTCGGGTATGCTTGTTATGTCTTTAGGTCTAATATTTCTATAAATAATATTCCATAATATAATCATCCATAACAAAACCACTGCCTATATCGGTTACTGCGGAATCAATTGTTTTAAACCCCCATTTTTCATAGGCTTTTATGGTATTTGTATTATTTTTATTAACGGTAAGCTGAATTGATTGTTTATTAAACTGCATTGCAATTTGTTTTATTTTATTAAATGCCTGCTTTCCGCAGCCGAGTTCGCGAAAGTCTTTTCTTATATATAGCTTTGAAAGGAATAAATAATTATCTTTCAGACATACTCCGAAATATCCTATAAAATTGCCGTTATCCTCCATAATATTATATATATATCGTTCTTCTTCAATTTGTTTTTTTATTGCATTAAAAGACTGAAATTTTTCAATCATATAATCAATCTGTTCCACAGAAAGGATAACAGGCCAGTATTCATGCCAGATTTCAGATGCAAGACCAGCCAATTTTTCTATATCTTCATCAGTTTTAATATTAATAAAATTCATATTTACCTCTTAATTAAACCGGAATATAAGCGCAATAGACTAAACTTGAAAAATCTTCGAAATAGCTTATTTGTGTTGCACTGCCTGTCGGTATATATATTTTAAACTGATTTTCGGGGTTAATAGAAAGAGCATTTGCTATTGCAGCCTGTATAATATCACCGTGTGTAACAATTATAAGCCTTTTATAAAGATTATTTTCAATAATTCCGCTTAAAACCTCATTTACTCTTTTATTCAGCTCGATTAAGCTCTCTGCACCATTCGGACAGAATTGTTCAGGAACCTTGTAATACAAATCAAGTTTTCCCGGATATTTCTGCTCTATCTCTTCAAAAGATAATCCGCTCCATTCACCTGCTTTACGGCTGTTGAGATTTTGCAGAATTTTAAAATCATGCCCGCAAGTCTCAGAAACTATACGTGCACTTTGAACGGTTCTCAATGAAGATGAAGCATAGATTTCATCAATTTTAAGTCCTTTATTTTTAACCCAATCGGCAATTTTTTCCATTTCCATTTTGCCGTTTATATTAATTGCGGGATATTTTTCATCATCAAAAAAGCGGTGCTCTTCGGTATTAATTGTAGCACCGTGTCTTATAAAAGTAATTTTACATTTTCTTTTAAACAGCATAATTCTTAATCCTTAACAGGATTATTATAGCATTTAAATTATCAATAGTA
>CALUSW010000032.1 GCA_944323535.1 Candidatus Gastranaerophilales bacterium
GCCAATCTAGTACAATTCGGGTTATTATATATGTATTTATTTTATATTATTATCTTTAATCTCAAAAATTTGTACATTTTTAAGATATTCTTCTTTAAAATGCAATGTATCAACGGATGTTATAATTGTCTGGGTTTCATTTCCTATTGCGTCAAGCAGAAAGTTTTGCCTCAAATCATCCAGCTCTGCCAGAACATCATCCAGGAGCAAAATGGCATTTGTGTTTATTTTTTCTTTAATTAACTCAAGTTCTGCAAGTTTTAATGATAATACAATTGTTCTTTGCTGCCCTTGAGATGCAAATTTCTTTGCTTCTGTGTTATTTATAAAATATGTAACATCATCTCTGTGCGGACCTATAACGGATTGTGCGCGTATTATTTCTTCCGCTTTTTTCTCATTTAGTTTGTTTCTGAAATTTTCAAGTATGAATTCACTGCCGTATGCAAATTTCTCACAGGCAGAAATATCTCCTATTACGGAAGAGTTGTAAAACAAAGATAGATTTTCGTTGTTTGAAATTTGTTTGTGTTTTATGGCGGCAATTTTTTGAAGCTCATGCAAAAAATTGAGCCGTATAAAGATAATGTTGCTGCCGGTTATTGCAAGCTGTTCGTTCCAGATGTCAAGGAGTGATGTTTCCGCGTTTATATTACCTTTAAGATTTTTAAGGAAATTATTTTTTTGTGTTCGTATTTTATTATATTTATTTAATCTTTCAATATATGCCGGAAAAATCTGGCTGATTGCTATATCAAGCCATTTTCTTCTATCGTCAGGTGCGCCTCTTAAAAGCAGCATGTCATTTACGGTAAAGCATACTGTTGATATATTACTTATAAAATCCGATGATTTATTTTTGTTTAATCCGTTTACTTTCAGTTTTTTTCTGTTTGGAGGATTAATATATATTTCTAAGTCAATATCCACATCAAATTTTTTAATTGATGCTTTAATACTGCAAAAATCGGTATTCCATTTAACAAGTTCATTATCTGTTTTTGCTCTTAAAGAATCGAGCGTGGAAAGGTAATATATAGCTTCAAGCAGGTTAGTTTTGCCCTGTGCATTTTTTCCTATAATAAGAATTTTATTTGAATTAAAATTTAATTCAATATCAGAGTAATTTCTAAAGTTTTTTAGTGCTAAATTTTTTATAAACATAAAGTTATTATAGCAAAATTTGAATGCAAAAATAAAAAAAATCTGCTAGTATATTAGTTAAGGTAGAGAATAAATTAAAAGGCAAGACTCATGCAGGCTGAAAAAATTATACAAACCGGAAAAAGACTATATGATAAAAATCTTACCTTTGCAACATCAGGTAATATAAGTATAAGAACAGAAAAAGGAATTTTGATAACCGCATCAGGCACGGCTCTTGGTATGCTGAAAGAATCTGATATCGTTTTGATTGATTTTGAGGGCAAGGAAATATGCGGAGGGAAAGCATCTTCCGAAAAGATGCTACATGTTGAACTTTATAAATTGAGACCTGATGTAAATGCAATTATACATACCCATCCGGTTTATTTAACCGCATTTGCCGCATGCCGGAAACCTTTAAATGAGCCTATAATGTCAGAGAATATATTATATTTTGAAGATATTCCGGTAGCTCCATATTCAATGCCTTCATCAACGGAGTTGGCTGAAAACACTGTTCAATATTTTAAGAAAAGAGATGTGGTTATGATGGCAAACCATGGTGCTGTTGCCGCCGGTAATAGTTTAGAACAGGCATTTTTAAAAATGGAAACGGCAGAATATTATGCTAAAGTTTCTTTAACCGTTAAACTGATTGGGGAGCCTAAATATCTGAGCGAAAAGGATGTTGATGATTTAATTAATTTAAAAAGAATAATGGTACATTAAAATTAACAGTTGAATTTAGTTTTAAAAAAAGAAGTGATATTCCCAAAAGAATATCACTTCTTTTTTTGTTTATTTAAATATTTTAAACAGTTTGTTTTGTCATTTCCAGGCACTTAACAACTGTATCAACAACGGTTTGTTGTTCTTCTTTTGTTATTTCCGGAAACATCGGCAGCGACATAACCATTTTGGTATCTTTTTCAGTTAACGGCAGATCGCCTTCTTTATAGCCGAGTTCTTTATGTAATTTTTGCAAATGCAAAGGCACCGGATAATAAATCATAGCTCCTACACCGTTTTCTTGCAGAAGTTTATGTACTTCATCTCTATTTTCAATTTTTATTGTGTACTGGTGATATACGCAATAAGCATTATCAAGTTCTTTAGGAGTTATAATTTCAGGATATTTTGCAAACATTTCATTATATCTGTATGCATTTTCTCTTCTTTTTTTGTTCCAGTCATTAACATGCGGCATTTTAACTCTTAAAATAGCTGCTTGGATTTCATCAAGTCTTGAATTTACTCCGAGTTCGTCATGATAATATCTTACAGCTCCGCCATGATTTCTTAATGCAATAACTCTGTTGTATAGTTTTTCATCGTTGCAGGTTATCATGCCGCCATCGCCCATACCGCCTAAATTTTTGGTAGGATAGAAGCTAAAGCAGCCGAAATCGCCGAATGAACCGACTTTCTGTCCTTTAAATTCAGCTCCGATAGCCTGACAGCAATCTTCAACAACTTTCAAATTATGACGTTTAGCTATATCCATAATTTTATCCATTTCGGCAGGCTGACCATACAGATGAACAGGAATTATTGCTTTTGTTTTCGGTGTAATTGCCGCTTCAATTTTATTTGCGTCAATATTAAATGTATCGGGATTTATATCAACAAATACCGGTGTTGCACCCGCAAGACCAATTGCGCTTGCTGTTGCTACAAATGTAAATGCAGTTGTGATAACTTCATCTTCGCGGCCTATATCTAATGCTCTTAGTGCCAAATGCAGAGCATCGGTTCCCGAATTTAATCCGACAGAATATTTTGTTCCTACAAAATCAGCAAATTCCGTCTGAAATGCTTTATTGTGTTTTCCCAGAATATAAGAACCGGAAGCTAAAACTTCAAGAACTTCTTTTTCAATTTCTTTACCTATCTGTGCATATTGTCTTTTAGAATCTAAAATAGGTATCATAATTATCTCCTTCACTTACTACCAGTCTATACATAATAGTTTAGCACATTTAGGCTGTGCCTTTATAAAATCTTTATAAATTAATATTATTTGTATGATAATATTAACAGGAAGGCAATTTATGAAAATATCGGCAGAAGTAAAAGTAATTCTTAAGGATGATATAAAAGATCCTGCGGGGCTTGCGGTTGAAAATATACTTAAAAGAACAAATATTGATGCAGAGTCCTCCGTAAGAACGGGAAAATTCTTCTCTATTAAAACATTTGCTCAAAACAGAATTGAAGCCATGGAGAAAATAAATAAAATTTGTACGGAAGTTCTTACAAATCCCAACCTTGAACAATATGAAATTATAAGGATAAAAGAGGAATGAAGGCAGGGATTGTTGTTTTTCCGGGGACAAACTGCGGCAGAGATACTTATGAAGCCTGCCGTTTTTTAGGCTGGAATGCCGAATATATATGGCATAATAAATCCACGCTGAAAGATTATGATGTTATATTTCTCCCCGGAGGGTTTTCCTACGGGGATTATATAAGGGCAGGTTGTCTTGCAAAATTCAGTCCGGTAATGACTGCGATAAGAGAGTTTATATATTCTGAAAAAGGAATGGTTGCGGGTATATGCAACGGGTTTCAAATTTTGTGCGAGTCAGGTCTTTTAGAGGGTGCTTTAACATATAATCTAAACAATAAATTTATATGTGATGATATAGAATTGTACTTTGAGGGGGAAGAAATATGTCTTCCTGTTGCTCATAAGGAGGGGAGATACATAAAGCCGAAAGACACTGTTATAAATGATTTGATATTCCTGAAATATAAAAGAAATCCAAATGGGTCTGATGATGATATTGCCGGTTTGTATGATAAAAAAAGAAAAATTCTTGCGTTAATGCCGCACCCAGAACGGGCTGTATTCAAAGAAACAGGAAATACTGACGGAATTAAGATTTTTAATTTTATTCAAAAGGAGCTTAATTTATGACTTTGTATTCACGCCTGGGTTTAAGTGATTTTGAATATTCACAAATTGTAAAAAGACTAAAAAGAGAACCAAACGAGCTTGAAACATATTTATTCTCTGCTATGTGGTCGGAGCATTGCGGTTATAAACATTCAAAAAATTATATAAAAAATTTCCCAAAAACAAACAGTGTATGTCCCGATGAAAATTCAGGGGGAATTGAAATAGGCAGTCATATTATATTTTTTAAAGCGGAATCCCATAATCATCCTTCGGCAGTTGAGCCGTTTCAGGGTGCTGCAACAGGTATAGGCGGTATAATAAGAGATATCTTGACTTTAGGTGCCAGACCTATAGCTTTAATGGATTCTTTAAAATTCGGCAATTTAGATAACGGACGCAATAAATATCTTCTGGAAGGAGTTGTAAGCGGTATATCTTTTTACGGAAACTGTATAGGTGTTCCGACAATAGGCGGCGAAACAAATTTTGATAATTGTTTTTCTTCTAATCCTCTGGTAAATGTTCTTGCTATAGGTATTGCAAATAAACAAAAAATTGTAAAATCTATAGCACGGGAGAATTGCATAATTCTTTTGCTTGGCTCATCTACGGGACGTGACGGTATCCACGGAGCTTCTTTTGCCTCCAAAGAAATGGAGGATAAACAAGAAGATAAGTTATCCGTTCAGATAGCTGATCCATTTATGAAAAAAAATGTAATAGAAGCTTCTCTTGAGATATTAAATCTTGAAGGAATTATTGCAGCTCAGGACTGCGGTGCTGCGGGAATTTTATCCTCAACATCCGAAATGGGATATAAAGGAAAATGTGCGATTGAATTGTATCTTGATAAAGTTCATCTGAGAGAAAAAGATATGCAGCCATGGGAAATAATGCTTTCGGAATCTCAGGAAAGAATGATTTTTGCGGTAAAACCGGAAGTAAAAGACAAAGTATTTAAAATAGCGGAAAAATACTGTATTCAGATATCTGAAATAGGAAAAACGACAAAAGGTCGTGATTACAATTTATATTGGGACGGGAAATTGCTCTCAAGTACTCCTTTAGAGGTTTTGAATAACTGCGTGGCTTATGAACTAAATGCAGAAGAACCTGCATATATAAAAATACAAAAGAATAAAATTTTAAAAGAAAATGATTTGTCTGCTAAAGATATATTAGAGCTGCTTAAATCTCCGGATATATCAAATAAAAAGTATATATTTTCGCAATATGACCATACAGTCGGAAACAGAACAGTTCTAAAGCCTTCAAAATCATCGGTCAGCGCCTTGCGGGTAAAAGAAGAAAATACTTTTATTGCTTTTACAATGGATTCTGATTTCAGGAAAGTATACTTAAATCCTTTTGAAGGAGCAAAATGTATCGTTTATGAATCTTTCAGAAATATGACTGCAGCAGGATTTATTCCGGACGGTATAACCGATTGCCTGAATTTTGCAAATCCTGAAAAAAACGAAACCGCATATGCTTTTGTTAAATCTGTTGAAGGAATAACCCGGGCATGTAAAGAACTTAATATTCCCGTTGTCTCGGGGAATGTATCTTTTTATAATGAAACTGATGAAACTTCTGTTTATCCCTGCCCCGTTATAGGAATGATGGGAAGGGTCAATAAAAATATTTTGAAAAACAGTGTTAGTGATGATGAATATATATATCTGCTCGGTAAGGAAATTAGTCTTAACTCTCATGCAGGCGGTTCTTTTTATCAGAAATTATTTTATGATTTTTTAGGCGGTGAAATAGATGTTATTGATTCTGCTATAGAAAAAAAAATAAGCAATGCAATTCTTGACTTGATTGAGAAAAATTTAATAACTGCCTGCAATGATGTATCAAAAGGCGGAATATTTATATCTCTTTTTGAGATTTTATATAACTCTGATATAGGGTTTAAAGGGTCGCTAACAAATGGTATAAAATCTCAAAAACTTTTATTCGGTGAAATAACGGGACGGTATATAATATCTTCAAAAACAGATATTGAAAATGAGCTGAAAGGCTATAACATTCCATTCAAAATGCTCGGAAAAAGCAAAAAGGACACGTTGGAATTTGACGGATTTAGTTTTAAAATTAAAGAACTGTTTGAAATATATAAAAATGCATTTGAAACGGAGCTTAAAAATTGAAAATACATGAAGAGTGCGCGGTATTCGCATGCATTGTAAAAAATAACAGGGCTTTTGATTATATAAAATACGGGCTTACTCTGCTTCAACACAGAGGAGAAGAAAGTGCCGGAATAACCTGCGGCGGTAAAAATTATAAAACGATTAAAAATACTGGACTTGTTGAACAGGTTTTTAAAAATGTTGAAGCTGTAGAAGGGGATTTCGGAATCGGGCATGTTAGATATTCTACTCAGGGTTTGTCAGATAAAGCACATGCGCAGCCTTTTCAGGAAAAATATAAAGGAGAAGACATTGCTCTTGCACATAACGGCAATATCTCCAAAATCCTGCAAAAAAAAGAAGCCGTATTTTCTGATATGACAGATAGTGAAATTATATTAAAATGTCTTATAAACGAGATAAATAAAAAACCTTCCCTTTGGACTATTGAAGATATAACAAAAGTTTTATATAAAAATTTTAATAAAGGTGCATACAGTCTTGTTATTGCCCTGCCTGAAAGAATAATAGGAATAAAAGATCCTTCCGGTTACCGGCCTTTAATGTTTTGTATAGCACGTGAAGGTTATTTTCTTGCCTCCGAGGACTGTGCTTTTGAATCGCTTCATATTCATAAAATAATTGAGATACATGCCGGTGAATGTATAGAAATAACTAAGGATAACTATAAAATACAAAAATATTGCAAGCCGGAATATACGAAGCAATGTGTATTTGAACATATATATTTTGCAAATCCCGCATCTTCAATTTTTTCAAAGAATGTATACGAAACAAGAGTGGAGCTGGGAAGATTAATGGCAAAAGAAGATAAGGTTAAAGCGGATATTATTGTTCCCGTGATGAGTTCAGGGCTTGCTGCAGCACTGGGATATTCCGAAATTTCAAAAATTCCCATGCATCTCGGTTTGAAAAAAAATAAAGCTTTTAGAAGTTTTATACAGCCGACTCGCGAAACCAGAGAAAAAATTGCCGTCGAAAAATATATTCCTATAAAAAGTGTAATAGAAAATAAACGAATTATTCTTGTTGATGACTCTATTGTCAGAGGTACAACAATGATGTTTTTGACAAGGCTGTTAAAAAAACACGGTGCAAAAGAAGTCCATATCAGATTGTCATCTCCTGCAATTATTAATACATGTTTCTGGGGTATAGATATTCCTTATAAAAACGAGCTTATTTTCAGAAAATTTAAAGATGAAAAATCTTTTGCCGAATTTTTGGGAGCGGAAAGCGTAAAATTTATCCCGAAAAAATTTTTCAACGAAGTTTTTAATCCCGAAAAGTGGTGTTATAACTGTTTTATGGAATAATATTTTTTATATACTCCAAAATTATGATGCAAAGATATGTTTAAATTTCATATAATAAGGGTAATAGAAAATAATAGCGGTCTTATTACAAAATAGTTAATATATAAGAGGTATTATGAAAAGAGTTTGGTTTACTGTTTTATTGATATATTTAGTGTCAGCAATTCCTTCATATGCAATAAAATATACGGTTAATGATGAAACAGACAGAACGGTTCCTTCAAGATCTTCTTCTCCGGAGGATAGAATTGAATACTGGAGTTATACTACGGATGTTGATTATAATCAAAAAGAGCAAAACTCTGATACGTACTATTTAAGACATGATTATAATAAAATGTTGTTATTAGGCGAGAATGTCCGTCCCGAACTGGTTGGTATTATATGGCATTATCCTGAGGAAGAAGTTACTCCTGTTGATGTTAATGCCAAACAAGAACAGACAGAAGAAATTGTTCGGGAAGAACCAAAAAGATATTCAAGAGAAGCTGCTGACTATTATTCAGTTGATACAAATGTGGATCCTAATATGAGAATTCCGTCAGGATATGTTCTTGGCGCACAATAAATATTGAAAATTATAACCGAAATAAAGTAAATGCAGAAAAACGAAAAGCCGGAAGTTTACTTCCGGCTTTATTGAATTTACTTTAATGGAATTATTCTTTTGTATATTCAGCATCGATAACATCGTCATCGGAGTTTGAAGAAGATTGTTTAGAAGCTTCTTCAGAATTTGCACTTTGAGCGCTTTCCTGTTGTACCTGTGAATATGCTGCCTGAGAAATTGCATACATTGTCTGCTGCAAGTCTTCAGATAATCTTTTTATTTCATCCGCAGGTTTATTTGTATTCAAAGCTTCTTCTAAGGCTTTTCTTTGTTCTTCAAGTTTTGTCTTGTCAGTATCTGCGATTTTGCCTTCAAAGTCTTTTACAATTCTTTCTGCAGAACTGATTAAGCTGTTAGCATTATTTCTGATTTCAGCTTCTTCTTTATGTTTTCTGTCTTCTTCTGCATTAGCTTCAGCTTCTTTAACCATTCTGTCAATATCAGCTTCTGATAAGTTGGAAGAATTTGTAATTGTAATTTTTTGTTCTTTATTTGTAGCTTTATCTTTAGCAGATACATTAACAATACCGTTAGCATCAATATCGAATGTTACTTCAATTTGAGGAATACCTCTCATAGCGGGAGCTATACCTTCAAGTCTGAACATACCCAGAGATTTGTTATCTCTTGCCATAGGTCTTTCACCTTGAAGAACATGGATATCAACTGCAGTCTGGTTATTTTCCGCAGTAGAGAATACCTGTGATTTAGATACCGGTATTGTTGTGTTTCTTGGTACCAACGGAGTCATAACACCGCCAAGAGTTTCAATACCCAATGTTAACGGGGTTACATCCAATAATACGATATCTTTAACTTCACCTGCTAATACACCTGCCTGAATAGCAGCACCAACCGCAACAACTTCATCAGGGTTTACTGATTGGTTAGGTTCTTTTCCCGTATATTCTTTAACTAAGGCCTGAACGGCAGGAATACGTGTTGAACCGCCGACCAATACTACTTCATTAATTTCACCTTTTGATAAACCGGCTTCTCTTAAAGCATCGGCTACCGGTTTTTTACATCTTTCCAGTAAGTCACGGCTTAATTCTTCAAATTTAGCTCTTGTTAAACTCATATCAAGATGTTTTGGTCCGTTCGCATCGGCTGTGATAAACGGAAGGTTTATTGTTGTTTCAACAACGGAAGATAATTCGCATTTGGCTTTTTCTGCGGCTTCTTTTAAACGCTGCATTGCCTGTTTATCATTCTTTAAATCGATACCTTCCTGTTTTTTGAATTCATTAACTAACCAATCAATAATCTTTTGGTCAAAATCATCACCGCCTAAGTGGGTATCACCTGACGTTGAAAGAACTTCATGAACACCGTCGCCGATTTCGAGAACAGAAACATCGAATGTACCGCCGCCAAGGTCGAATACCAAAACTTTTTCCGGTTTATCTTTTTCTAAACCGTATGCTAAAGCGGCCGCTGTAGGTTCGTTTACGATACGAAGTACTTCTAATCCGGCAATTTTACCTGCATCTTTTGTTGCCTGTCTTTGTGCATCATTAAAATAAGCAGGAACAGTAATAACAGCAGATGTAACTTTTTCGCCGAGATATGCAGAAGCATCGTCCGCAAGTTTTCTTAAAATCATTGCGGAAATTTCCTGCGGAGTATATGTTTTACCGTCAATAGTCTTTTTGTAATCTTCACCCATGTGACGTTTGATTGAAATTATTGTTTTATCAGGATTTAAAATTGCCTGACGTTTTGCAAGCTGCCCTACAAGTTTTTCACCTGTTTTTGAAAATCCTACTATTGAAGGGGTTGTTCTTGAACCTTCTGCGTTTGCTATTACCGTTGGTTTTCCGCCTTCCATGACTGCTACAACCGAGTTCGTTGTACCGAGGTCAATACCTATTGTTTTTGCCATAATATTATCTCCATTTCTTTATTTTTTACTAACTATTTTTTTTATAACACTAATTTTTAAATTTCATAAAAAAATAAACAAAAAATTAATATTTCAAAAAACGATAATTTTTTTAATATAATATAAATATGAATTTATTGAAAAAACTTAATAAAGAAATAATAATTTCGGTGCAGGCAATGCCTGATGAGCCTTTGTATAAAGAAGAATGTATGACAGCTATGATGCAAAGCGTTATAAATGGCGGGGCTAAAGCATTAAGGCTTGCCGGAGCAAGAGATATTAAAAATGCAAAAAAACTTTTTAATGTTCCCGTAATAGGTCTTACAAAACCTGATAAACTGCCTGAAAATTGGATGGAGGTTGTTTATATAACACCTTCTTTAAAAGAGGTTCAAGAACTTATTGAGGCAGATGCTGACATCATCGCAACAGATGCAACACTAAGAGTGCGGCCTAAAGAAAGTATTGAGGAAATACTAAACAGTATAAAAGCAGCAGGCAAGCTTGCAATGGCTGATATTTCAACGTTTGAAGAAGGAATAAAAGCTCGTGGGCTCGGTTTCGACATAATATCAACTACACTTTCCGGATATACGTCATATTCAAACAAAAACATTGAAGGACCTGATTTTGAACTGCTTAAAAACCTTGTAAATGAGCTTGATTGTCCTGTTATACTTGAGGGAAGAATCTGGACGCCTGATGACGTAAATAAAGCTTTTGAACTCGGTGCATATAGTGTTGTTATAGGTTCTGCTGTTACACGTCCGCAATTAATTACAAAAAGATTTTATGAGAGAAAAAGAAAATGAGAAAAATTTTAGCAATAGATGTCGGCGGTACAAAATTAATTTATGCCGTAATAAATGAAAAAGGCGGGTTTTTGACGGAAGTAAAAAAAGCAGCTACACCTAAAAATATTCATGAACTAAAAGATTTATTTGAGAAAATAATATCCGAATACGAAAATGATATTGATATGACTGCATTTGCAACTGCAGGAGCCGTAAATATTGATAATACAATGGTTGAATCTTCAACTCCAAATATGCCATACGGGTATAACAGTCTTGATTTTGCATCTCTCAGCAAAAAACCTGTATATGTTGAAAATGATGCCAATGCGGCAGCATGGGCAGAATATAAAACAGGCGCTGCAATTGGTGAAAATAACAATATAACAATAACTATCGGTACGGGTGTTGGCGGAGGTTTTATAATAGACGGAAAACTTTTAAGGGGTAAATCCGGCAGAGGCGGTGAAGTCGGCAGTATGAAAATTAACGGCAGAGGAAGAATATGTACCTGCCATAGAAAAGACTGCTGGGAAAGTTATGCCTCAGGCACCGGACTTAAAAAAACGGCTGAAGAAATAGCAGCCTCGGATGAGATATTTAATAAAAGTATTTTTAAGAATAAAAAACCTCAGGAAATTACGACATACGATATAATTGAAGGGGTAAATAAAGGTGATGAATACTCAAAAAAAGTATTTGATATATGGCAGCATGACCTGATAGTCGGACTTATAAATATAACAAATATTTTTGATACGGAAAGTATTATTATATCAGGCGGATTGGGTAAATTTATCAATACCGGAGAAATTGAAAATGCTGTTAATTCCGAAATTGTGGTAAGTCCCGTCAGAGTAAAACTTGCCAGCGCAGGCAATTATTCCGGTATGATAGGAGCTGCGCTTCTTGCTTGTGAAAAATTTTAGACAGTATTTTTTATTTAATGTATAATATTTGTACTATTGATATTAAGAGGACTGTATGAAAGTTATTTTAAGTATATTTTGCTGGGTTTTAGCCGCTTTCAGTATTTATTTCCCTTTTGCATATTTTCATAAGGATATGGATAAGCAGGAAATAAAGATAAGCCATATATTAGTTAATACACGTGAAGAAGCTTTAAAAATTAAAGAAAAAATAGGCAGCGGTAAATCATTTGAAGAAATGGCAGAGCAACATTCTTTATGTCCTTCAAAAGAACAAAAAGGCGATATAGGTTTTAATATGAGAGGAAAATTAATTCCCGAATTTGAAAATGCTGCTTTTACGCTGCCTTTAAAAATGGTTTCGGAACCTGTGCAAACAAGGGAAGGCTGGCATTTAATAAAGGTTTATGAAGCAAAATATTTTTCCGATAAAGAAAATTTTGAGAGAAGATATTTTTAGTAATTAAAATATAAACTTTATATAATATATTTGAATAAATTTTGTTTTTTATATATAATCCTACTGTCGATGTAAAGAGGAGAAGTTATGACTAGAAATCAGCTGCCGGAAGGTGTGGGCAAAAAAATAGTAGAAGCATTAAAAAGACAGGCTGAGGCTGATATTTCTCCTGTTGAAGAAAATGATAATTCTATAAGTGACAGCATTCCTCTTACTGATATTCAGGATTTACCTGATTTGAATTTTGAGCCTTTGAAAGAAGAGCCGGATATAAATGATAATATAATAGTAGAAGAAGAAACTCCTGCTGTTACTTCCGGCGTTTATAAAAACAAAGAGGAACAAACTCCGAAAGCTGTTGAAGCTTCGCCCGTGAATAATTCTCAGGTTTTTAACATACCTAAAGCAAAGGAAGCAAATGCTCCTGTTTTTCAATCTCCTGTTAATAAACCGAAAATTTCAAATGTTTCTTTCGGTTCTTCAGCTAAAATTAATATGCCGTCTAATGTTGCGGTGTTAAATAACTTAATTGCGTCACTTCCTGTCGGTGTAACAAAACAAACCGGAGCCCAGATTATAAGACAGACTCTTGAAGCAATGGGAATACCGATGAATAATGTTTTAAAAGAAGCTCAGGAGGTTCAGGAAGAATTAAACAGTTCAACCAGAGAATGTATGTTAAAAATTCAGGAATATAAAACAAATATTCTGCAGCTTGAACAATCTGTTCAGGAATATCAAAAAAATATTACGCAAATTAATGACCTTGTAAGTTTGTTTTTACTTACTGACAGAAAATAATTATATTTTATTATTTACACCGTAGCCGAAAAGAGCAAAATCGTATTTTACGGGATCTTCGTTGTCGAATTCCTTAAGCTTATTTGTGAGTTCGATTACACTTTCATAACCGTTATCATTGCGTTTTAATAAGCCGAGTTTCCTGCTTATCTTTGCAACATGGGTGTCCAGCGGAATTAAAAGTTCTGATTTCGGAATAAATTTCCATATACCTATATCAACTGCGCTTTTTCGTATAAACCATCTTAAAAGCATGTTTAATCTTTTTAGGGCGCTCTTTTTTGCCGGATTTGGAAGCAGATGATAGAATCCTTTTGTAATTTCCATATCAATACCGGAGTAAAAATAATCAACAACTCCCTGAAACATGTCCCATACTTCTTTTTTGCGTTCATAATTATATTTGAAGAGACTTTCCAGTGTTTCATTTTCGCTGTAGAGCTTATTTAGAGTTTTTAAAATTTGTATTAAATCGCAGTCTTTTGAAAATCTGTAGCTGCAATTTTCTATACAATTATTTTGAAAATCGAAAGATTTAATAAATTCATAAGGTTTATTATTCATTAATGTAAAAATGTGGTTTACTTTATTTATGAAAACTTCTCTTTTTCCGTATGCAAATAAAGAAGCTATGAAACCTGCAATCTCAGCATCTTTTTTGTCTTGAAACTTATGTATAAATTGGATGGGATCATCTTTTATAAATTCTGCCGTTTCATATTTTTTTATATACTCATCAAGTATTTCTTTTATCATCATCTTATTCTTTCAAAATAATCTTTTAAGAGTTTTAAGCATTCATCTTCCATAATTCCGCCGAAAACAATTGTATCACATCCGGTAATTAAGCGCATGTCAAATTTGGATCCGAAGGCTCCGTTTAGTAAATCATAGGCGCCAAAGTATACTTTTGAAATTCTTGCCTGCAGAATTGCTCCTGCACACATAGGGCAAGGCTCAAGCGTTACATACATTTCGCAGCCGTTTAAACGCCAGTTTTTGAGTTTTTTATTTGCTTTTTCAATTGCAATTATTTCGGCATGGTGAGATGTTATTTGATTTTTTTCTCTTGCATTAACTGCCCGGGAAATAATTTGTCCGTCTTTTATTATTACTGCACCTACAGGAACATCCGAACCCGATTTTTTTGCCGTTTCTACTGCCGTTTGCATAAATTTAAGATTCATTATAATCTTTTTCCATATTTTCGTCATATAACGGCAGAATAATACTTGCCGTAAAAATATTTTTCTTTGTTGATTTCAAGTGGACTTTCCCGTTCATGGCTTCAACAAGTCCTTTTACAATATAAAGTCCTAAGCCGGTGCCTCTGGTTGTTCTTGTTGTTTTATCATCCAGCCTTATAAACTTATCAAAAAGAGTTGATAATACTTCTTTCTCTATATAATCAGAATGATTTATGACTTTTATAATGGCCTTATTATTCCTGCATTTTGCATCAATTTTGATAGGTGTATCAGGGTAACCGTATTTGTCTGCATTTCCCAATAGATTAATCATAATCTGCTCTAATCTGTCTTTATCCGCATAAATATCAGGAAAATCTTCAGATATTGTATTTTCTATTTCTCTTGTTTCAATGTTTTTTACGGAATATATAGATGCTTCAATAATATTTAAAAGATTTACGCGTCCAAAGTTAATATTTAATTTTGCGCCTTCAATATCTGGTATTACAAGTAAATCCTCAATCATTCTTGATAAACGTTCGGATTGCTGTTTAATTATTAATAATGATTTATGTTTTGTTTCGTCGTCAATTTTAATATCTTTTCTTAAGAGTCTTGATGTATATCCTCTTATGCTTGTAAGGGGTGTTCTCAATTCATGGCTTACAGTGTCTACAAGATTAGAACGAAAGCTGTCAAGCAATTTAAGTTCTTTATTTTTTTGTTTTAATTTTTTATAAGAAGCGTTAATTTCATCAATCATGCTGTTAAATTCTTCCGCAAGAAATATAATTTCCCTGGGTGTAAAAATATTTTTTAAAGGAGTTATCGGTCTTTTATAATTGCCTCTTGATACCGAAATTATACCTTTAAACAGCTGTCTTATATTAAGATATAAATAATAACTGTATAAAAGAGTTAAAAATATTGTAACTGCAGCTGCCGCAAGAAAAGCGGCAAGAATTTTTAGTCTGGCTTTATTAATAGTGGATTCCGTTAATTCTTCCGAGGTGTTAACAATAATTATTAACCCGACATCATTCATTTTAAGATAAACTCTGGGCTGGTTTTTTATTTCTTCAAACCTTGTTGCTATATTGTTAACAAGATTAACGGGAAGCTGTTTTTTACTTTTCATAAAATCTTCTTCATCATAATTATGCGAAAAGATTAATTTCCCTTTTTTGTCAACAACATAAATTCTGCGGTTTTTTTCTTCCTCCAGATTATTTAAGATATTATCTTTTATTAGTTTAGTATTTATTTCTGCTTTTATATATTTATCATCATGAATCTTATCTATAATCCATAATTTTTCTGCAGTTGAATCATATGTAATTTTTTCTGTTTTATCAAAATCCGTATGTTCGGAAGGCCTTATTATTTCAATGTCTTTAAAGATGTCGGAATTTATTAAAACATCTTTAATAAATAAATTTTGCTGGTACTCATTAGGCAAATGCTTAATGGCAATTATAATTTCTTCTAAACGATGCTGATCGGAGTTCATAATAGAAAAGATATTATTTTCTATGATTCTGGCAAGAGTTTGCGCCGAATAACCAAGTTCTTGCCTTATTGAATGCTGGCTTACATTATTTATTATGAACCATGAAATCACAGACGGGACAAGAACACCGATTAATGATATTATAATTATTTGTTCAGCAATTTTAAGTCTTTTTAATTTCATTATAATTCCGTTTAGTCAGAGTCTTCGCCAAAAGGTGTAAGTTTATATCCGACATTTGTAACAGTTTGCAGGTATTCGGGGCTTTTAGGATTATGTTCTATTTTCTGCCGGAGTCCGCCTACATGAACTCTCAGCATTCTTACATCATCATCGGATTCATATCCCCATACTTCATTTAATAATACAGCAAGTGTTACGGCATTATTAAAGTGCTGCATAAGACAATATAATATTTCAAATTCCGTTGGAGTAAGTTTTATTCTTTTTCCTTTGATTTCTGTTTCCAGTGAATCAGGAAAAATTTCTATATTACCTATTTTTAGAATTTCCTTGGAAATATCAGATGGTTTTGCTGCGGGGCTTCTTCTTACAAGTGCACGTACTCTTAGTAAAACTTCCTGAATATCAAACGGTTTAACTATGTAATCATCAGCACCCATATCGAAGCCTTGAGTTTTATCTGTAATAGTTCCTTTTGCAGTGAGCATCAGGATAGGAATATTCGGCTTTGATAATCTTATATTTTTGCAGACATCAAATCCGTTCATTTTAGGCATCATAACATCTAGCAGAATTAAATCATAGTTTTCCGTTAATGCTTTATGAAGTGCTTCTTCTCCGTCTTTTGCCGTATCAACATTATATCCGCTCTGTGATAAATCGAATTCCAGCAGCTCTCTTATTTCATTATCATCATCAGCAATTAAAAGTCTTTGCACAGCATAAATCCTTTTGTAATATATTGCTTATTATCTCATATTTCAGATTTTTTCACAACTTGAATTGCGGATAATATAAAAAGACCGGCAGAATAATACCACCGGTCTTTTTATTGAAACTTTATAATTAATTAAGCAGCAGCCCCTTTAATTTCAGTAATTAAATAATCTGCAATCCATTCAAAATCACTGTTTAATTGTGCTGCTTTTTTAAGATAATCAATAGAAGATTCGCCTATTCTTATCAATATCATTGCAACAATTCCTCTTGTTCTGCCTTTAACAACCTGTAGAGAATCAACTAAAGAAGGAACTGCTTCTTTTCCAATATTGACAAGTTCATTTTCTATTTCGTTTTTTACTTTGTTATCAGCATTTTCAAGCTTATTTAAGTATTCATTTATTGATAATAATGTGTTCATTTATAGTGCCTCTTTTGTATTTCTCAATTTCCGATTTTATTATAAAGCAAAAAATTCAAATTTCTGTTTTTTTAATAAATTCTTTATATCCTGTTTAAAACTCAATAAAGATAAGACTTTTGATTATAAATATAATTATTTTTTTAATTTTTCATTTTATAAAAATAGCCTGAAAATATAGTTACAATATTATACCTTGGTCTATTTTATTGACATTAAAATAAATTTAAACTAAATATATCCTCCGATTCTTGAGGGTATGGAAGTGTGTAAAGTGAAAGACATTACGGGGTAAAGATAAATGCTAGTTGAAAAGTATATTAACGGCTTGAACCAGAGAAGCAGATTAGAATTTAAAAATATATCCAAGGATATTATTCCCTGGCTTGAAAAGACAGCATTGGAAAATAACTGCCTGATTGATAAAAAAGAATGGAAAAGTAAATATAACAGTTATGTTATTTATGATTACGAACCATTTTGTTCTGACGGATTTGAAATTAATGTAACTGTTTCATCTTATGACATTAATTATTTATATTTTCTTAAATTCCTGTATGATAATAAACTTGATACAATAGAATATTTAAATAATTGTATAAGCGGGTAATCAATTGTATATTGTTAAATTACGAAATAATTTATATAATAATTTTGCAAAAAAAGAAAGGAAGCAATATGGAAGAAAACAACAACCAGGAACTTGATAAAAAACATATTTGTTTTGAAGGACATTGCTGGAAGAAGTGTCTGGCAATGTTATGCGCGGCATTTTTAGGCGGCTTTTTAGCTTTCTATTTTGTTGCGGACCAGATGGCGGAAAGATATCACAGGAATTTCTTTAATCCTAAGCATTTTGAAAAAAGAATGTTTCATGATATGGACAAAATGTATAAACGTGATATGAAAGCTTTTGATGATGCTTTCAAAAAATTTGATAAAATTCCCGCAATAAAAAATCGTGATTTGGCAATGCCTGTATTTATGATGGATTCCGTTAAAATTAAAACTGAATTTGAAGATGATAAGTTTAATATTATTATAGGACTAAAACCCTTTCAGGATGACGCAGATAAAGTTAATTACAATGTAGAAGGAAGAAAATTAACTGTTTTTGGAAACTCCGAAGTTAAAGATAAAAATTTTGAGCAGGATGTTGCTTTTTCACAGGATTTTATACTTCCTGAAAATGCGGATACCGCTAATATAACAAAAGAAAAAGACGGACATAAGCTTGTAATTTCCGTTCCTTTAAAAGATTAGTTAAAAATCTTCAAATAGAGAGAGATTTAATCTCTCTCTCTATAATCTAGTGTCGTATTAAAGTGAAAATTCAACATTTCCACTTTAATACTCACCTTTTCAATACGCCGCTCTCAAAATTTCACGATAAGCCGCCGGCTTATCGTGAAATTTTGTTCGGACACTATTTTTTTGAAACACATGCTGTTATTGCATCCATCAGTCTTGGCACCTGAATAATTTGTATATCAAAGTTACCTGAAAGTTTTTTGCTTAATTTAGGAATTATTGCTTTTTTAAATCCCAGTTTCTGTGCTTCATATATACGTTTTTCAATATTTGATACATTTCTTATTTCGCCTGATAAACTTATTTCGCCGATAATTACGCAGTCAGAGTCAACGACAACATCCCTCAGGCATGTGGCAATTGCAAGCGCTATGCCTAAATCGGCAGCAGGTTCATCTATTTCTATGCCGCCTATTACGTTAACATAAACATCATGTTTTGATAGATTTAAACCTATTCTTTTTTCAAGAACCGCAATAATTTGAAGTAGTCTGTTATATTCAATTCCGGTGGCAACACGCCTCGGGGCAGGATATGAAGTTGTTCCGACAAGTGACTGGACTTCAACAAGAAGTGCTCTTGACCCTTCAAGTGTTGCTATAATAACGCTGCCGGGGGCTGCGTTTTCAGTGCGTTCTTTCATAAAAAGTTCACTTGGGTTTGTTACTTCTTCAAGACCGTTTTCGGCCATGTTAAAAACCCCTATTTCATTGGTTGAGCCGAAACGGTTTTTTATTGAACGCAATAATCTTTGCGATTTATATTTATCTCCCTCAAAATAAATAACGGTATCAACCATATGTTCCAGAACTTTTGGACCTGCTATATTTCCGTCTTTTGTAACGTGTCCTATAATAACAACAGTAATATTCTTATTTTTTGCTATATCCATAAGCATATTTGTACATTCACGTATTTGTGAAACGCTGCCCGATGAGCTTGTTATATTTGATGTATATATTGATTGGATTGAATCAATTACAAGAATTTCAGGTTTTATATTATCAATCTGGCTTATGACCGCCTCAAGATTAGTCTGCGAATAAACATATAAATTATTTGAATTAACATTGAGTCTTTGGGCTCTTAATTTTACTTGAGAAGCCGATTCTTCGGCGCATATATATAAAAGTTTTTTCCCGTAATTGCAAACATTTCCGGCTGTTTGCAAAATAAGGGTTGATTTGCCTATTCCGGGGTCGCCTGCAAGAAGGACAAGAGAACCTTGAACAAGTCCGCCGCCTAATACTCTGTCTAATTCTTCAAACCCCGTAGGAAATTTTATGCTTTCGGATATTTCTATTTCGTTGATTAAGCAGGCGGGATTTTCATCTTTAATAACATTCTGTATTGTGGTTGAAGACGTTTTAACTTCAACTTCTTCTGTGAGTGTTCCCCAATTTCCGCAGTCAGGGCATTTACCTATATATTTGGGTGTTTCATAACCGCAGTTCTGGCATACCCATTTTGTTTTAACTTTTACCATTAATTTTCTCTTTTCTTTGTTCCCGTAAATTTTCTCTGCTGTCTATTATATGAATATTCTTAATTACTGCATTGGATATTAAAAGCAGGAAAGGATTAACTCCGGGGCTTGTATTCATGCAAACCTGTGTTTTTGCCGTTTCGTTTTTTTCTTTATTAAATAATTCTTTTGTTGCGAATGTAAAGTTTATGTTAATGCTGTATTTTAAACTTTCTTCTTTCATTAGAGCTTTGAACTCTGTTTGAGGAAAAGTTTCAGATGAAGTAAATTCGATTTTAATTCCGTCCTGCGCCGTTTTATAAATATCGGATTGAATATTGCCGTAATTTTCGGTGGAAATTAAAAGTGTAATACTGTCATCATTATTTTCACCGCCTGCCGTATTTTTTTGTGCAATTTCAAGTTTAAAAACGTCAGGATCAGTTAAAGGCAGCCAGGGAAGGTACATAAGCATTGTTGTTTTAAGACTTTGTATATCGGATGAAGAGGAAGCGGCAACAAATGAAATTAATTTTGTAAATTGGGTCAATTGCTCATCCTTCAAAGAGACTCCGAGCTGATTATATTGTGCGAGCATTTGATATAAATTTGACATGGCATCTTTGGAATTATTCTGCAGTAATGAAGATAACTGACTTAAATTTAAAGTGGAAGCAAGCATTAATAATGCAGTCTGCTGATTTATATTCTGCGAATTAACGGTTAGCTGGGAGATAAAAGAATCAAAATTTTTAGCAAAATTTAGTAAATCTTTTATCATATTAGTAAGCTGCTGCTGATTTAATGCTGCCAGCTGCGAGGTTGTCTGCTGAAATTGTGCAATATATTTAGGCAATAGTACATCTAACGGGGTATTTTGCTGCATTTGCGGCATTTGATTTTGATTTAACGGTGTATTTTGTATATTGTTGGTATTAATTCCGTTAAAATTATTTGAAAAATTATTAAAAAACTGCCCGGGATTTATATTTGACATATCTATAACTTATCATATTACAGTAAAAAAGTAACTCTGCTTTTTTAATAATTTTTAATAATTTTTTTTTGAGAAGCAAAAAATTTTATTTGTAAATATTTATACTTACGTGTTTGTAAAACAGGAGAATATAAAATGTCATTGTCATCTGTATCATTCGGAAGCACTTATAAGATTAATCAGCAATACAGCCAGAGAAACGGCGGGTCTATGGACATATTATTTGAGCATTGCGAGGATAAAAGAATACCTCACGATATTCTATACGATAATAAATCGGTATCGGCTACAATTGTATCTCCTGATAATGCAGATAAGGATATTGAAACAATGTGTGCGAGGTTAGGTATTAATTTTAAAAAATATTCAACGGAACAATTAATAAATCCCACAGCTGTTATGCACCGTATAATGCGTCCGCCTGAAGGAAAACGTATTGTAAAAATAGATGCGGATAAATTTGAAAAATTGGCTGCTTCTCAAGAAAATAATATTAAACATTGTGCAAATGATTATAAAAAATATTATTCACCAAGAACGAACTTTATGCTGAAAAGCGGCAGTGAGATTCCTGCCACATCGGTTTATATTAATCCGGTATCGGGTAAAGACAATATGATTGAGTATATTAAACATTTTGGCAAAGATAAAATAAATCCTTCTTCTATATTCATTGACTTTGAGCAAAGAACAAATGACCCTGATCATTGCATGTATTTTGCAATGAGAGATGCGGGCATGACAGAAATCCCCGTATATATGGATCAAGACAGCTATGAAGTTGCAAATGCATTAGGGATTGTAAAAAGTTAATAAATCCAAAATTAATCTCCGAAGATAAAGAAGGGGATGTTGCGCTCGATGGCATATTGGCGGAGGAAGGCGGTTCTGTCTTTAACGG
>CALUSW010000033.1 GCA_944323535.1 Candidatus Gastranaerophilales bacterium
TCCGTCATATTTTTTAGGATTTCAGGAATATAAGTATCTATTTCTTCTATCGCTTTAGCATATCCCATATAGTTATTTCTGTGTCCGTAAAGCATATCCGTATCAACAAGATTCGTAAAAATAAATTGTTTATCATAGTCCGATATATTATATTTTTTTGTTTTTAAAACATCTAAATCCAATTCGTTTTTAATTGCTTTCAAAGTTATTTGAAGTCCTTCTGTATTACCCCCTGTATGAATTGCATGCGAAATTCCTTTTCCTACAAAAATATCTTCAATTTTTCCGATACCAAGAACTATTCCGTTATTTTTCAAAATAATATCACAGGTGGAATCTTTAAAAGGTTCAACGGAGTAATCTCTTCTTAATGCACCTATTCTCTCGGGTTTACCGTTTATAATGCGGTAAGGACGGGCAATTACTCTTGATACATTATATTCATCATTTAAAATGGAGCGTGCAATTTCACAATATTTATATAACGTTTCAAGAGGAATAACATCAATATTTGCAGCTATTTGAAATACACTGTCTGCACTTGTGTAAATAATCGGAAATTTTGTTTTTATTTGTTCTTCATAATAATCTTCTATAACCTTAGTTCCTGATGCGGGATAATTTGCCAGGATACCGCCGCAATTTGTTTTTTCAATAAATTTATTAATAATTTCATCGGGAAAGCCGCCCGGATATACCTTAAAAGGTTTTTCAAGAATAATATCCATCATTTCCCAGTGTCCTGTTGTTGTATCTTTTCCTTTTGATTTTTCCTTCATTATTCCATACTGGGCAATTGCGTTTGAATTTTCTTTAACCCCCTTTACATTACCAAGATTCCCGAGCCCGAACTTTTCAAAGTTCGGAGCAAAAAGACCGCCTGATTTTGCTGCAACATTACATAAAGTATTACATTCCGGAACATCAACATATTCCCTGCAATCAGGCATAGCACCGCATCCCATTGAATCAATTACTATTAAAATTACTCTTCTCATAATAAACTCCAATTTTATATATAATTATAAAACATAAAAAAAGTTCTAAACAGAACTTTTTTTACAACCCCCTAATCTCGCTCGAAAAAATCAAACTTTTTATTAATGTCTAACCTAAATATATTCCCTTTTTTATCTCTCCCAAATAGAAAGCCCTGCCATCACTCCTTCCGCAAGCTGTTTTCGTTTGTTATTAAATAGTAAAACTTATATATTTAACATACAAGGAAATAAAATTTAATTATTTTTAACAAATGCCCATGCCCGTTGAAACAAGAGTTCAAAAAAGGTTTTACATTAGTTAATAAAGGTAATTTTTACACTTTTCGTTAAAAAGTTATTGACAAAGTCATGTGCAATTAAATTAAGAGTTTTCTCTAATTATTATAAAAATAACAGTTTTAAGTATGTAACAGTTATGTGTAAATATATATATGTTTATATATGTTTTATAAATGATATAATAATCATCAGGAAAAACATCGGAGGCTTAATGATATTCAGGTTTTTAACATCAGGAGAATCTCACGGTAAGTGCTTAAATGCAATAATAGAAGGAGTACCTGCCGGTATTGCAATAGATCGCAATTTTATTAATTCAGAACTTGCGAGAAGGCAGGTCGGATATGGCCGCGGGGGGAGAATGAAAATCGAGAAGGATGAAGTTGAAATACTCTCCGGAGTCAGACACGGCATTTCTACAGGCAGCCCTATTTGTCTTGAAATAAGAAATAAAGACTGGGAAAACTGGATTATCCCGATGAACAGCGAAAAAGTAGAATTAACAGATGAAAATATAAAGCAGATAGAAGCAAAAAAAATTAAAAATGTCAGACCCGGACATGCCGACTTTGCCGGAGCTTTAAAATATAATCAACTTGATGTAAGAAACATACTGGAACGCTCAAGCGCCAGAGAAACAGCCGCTAGAGTTGCCGTGGGGGCCATAGCAAAAAGTATATTAAAAGAATTCAATATAGACGGTCTTTCTGTTGTAACTCAAATCGGTAATATTAAATCAAATATATCAGAAAACATTTTTGATTATAAAGAACAAATTGAAAATTCAGACCTGAGAGTATGGGATAATTCGGCATACGAAAAGATGAAAACAGAAATTGACAATGCAAAAATACAAGGAGATACTCTTGGCGGAGCTTTTCGAGTAGAATATAGAAACATTCCGGTCGGACTGGGTTCTCATGTCCACTGGGACAGAAAATTAGACGGACTTATTGCTCAGGCAGTTATGAGCATTCCTGCAGTTAAATCCGTTGAAATTGGGATAGGGACTGCAGCGGCTTATACTCCGGGGTCAAAAACTCATGATGAAATTTTTGTTTTAAACGGGAAATATATAAGAAAAACAAATAATGCAGGCGGGATAGAATCCGGTATAAGCAACGGTGAGAATATTATAGTTAATGCTGTAATGAAAGCAATTCCGACTATGTTAAAACCTCTAAATTCAATCGCACTGGATTCAAAAAAAGAAGTTAAAGCTCATTTTGAACGTTCCGATACCTGTGCAGCAGCTGCCTGCGCTGTTGTTGCCGAAGCAATGGTGGCAATTATTCTTGCTGACGCATTTTTAGAAAAATTCTCGCACGATAGTCTTTCTGAAATGAAAAATAATTATAAAAATTATCTCTCACTAATAAATGAAAGGTAATATATGAATATAGCTTTAATAGGAATGATGGGATCAGGCAAAACTACAGTAGGCTGCCTTCTTAAAGAAAAAATATCCGGTTTTTCTTTTGTTGATACTGATGAAGAAATAGTTAAGACTGAAAGCATGTCAATTAACGAAATATTTTCACAAAAAGGAGAAAACTATTTCAGAAAAATAGAAACAGAAATACTCAATAAATATTTGAATTTAGATAATTTTATAATTTCAACAGGCGGCGGGGTTATAAAATCTGAAGAAAATATTAAAAATCTTAAAGAAAAATCACTTGTTATATATCTAAAAGCAGATGCTTGCACTATATATGAAAGAATAAAAAACAATAAAGAACGCCCTCTCTTAAACTCTAATGATATGAAAGCAGAAATAGACAATATTCTTTCTCAAAGAACATCGAAATATGAGCAGGCTCATATTGTAGTTGACACATGCGGGAAAAATTTTAATATAATTATAGAGGAGATAATAAAAAAGGCTGGAATAGATGGAAAAAATTGATGTAAAAATCAAGGCTGTAAAAGAACGCACATACCCCATATTAATCGGTGAAAATCTTCTTGATGATGCATACGAATTTATACGAAACGTAACAGATGCAGGTCGTTTTTTAATTGTTACAAATAATACTGTTTATTCACTATACGGCGATAAAATGAAAGATGATGATGCCGATTTTATTATTGTACCTGACGGTGAGGAATATAAAAACAGAGAAATTCTAAATACAATAATAGATAAAGCTCTAAAAATGAAGCTTGAAAGAAAAGATGCGATTATTGCGCTCGGAGGCGGTGTAATCGGAGATATGGCAGGGTGTGCCGCTGCAATGTATCAAAGAGGAATAGATTTTATACAAATCCCGACAACCCTGCTTGCGCAGCTTGATTCTTCTGTCGGCGGTAAAGTTGCCGTAAATCATAAACTAGGCAAAAATGTTATCGGCTTCTTTTATCAGCCGAAGCTGGTTCTTGCAGATACAAACACTTTAAACTCTCTTGATGACAGACAATTTAAAACAGGACTGGCAGAAGCAATAAAATACGCATTTATAGAAAAAACCTGCAATGCCGGTGAAGATTTTAATCTTTTTGAATTTTTCAAAAAAAACAGAGATGAAATATATAATAAAAACCATAAAATATTAAAACAGCTCATAAAAATGTGCTGCATCCTTAAAAGCAGTGTTGTAAATCAGGATGAGAAAGAAAAAGGACTCAGAGCAATACTTAACTTTGGACATACTTATGCCCATGCAATAGAAATTGTTACCGACTACAGATACTATACACACGGAGAAGCCGTCTCTATCGGAATGAAACTGATTTTTGATCTTGCAAAAGAAATAGGGCTTATTTCGGATAAATACTATAATGATTCAATTTCACTTATAAATGATTACGGTTTAATTACAAAATTAGGCATAAATCCCGGAAAAGAAATATTTTACGATGCTATGCTGTCAGATAAAAAAGTAAAAGATAAAAAAATAAGATTTGTTATGCCGGTAAGGGAAAAAGAGGTCCGATTCTATAACAATATTGATAAAAATATGATACTGCGTGGTATTTAATAAATAAGCATACATATACAAGAGAGATAAAGGATTAATTTATGAAAATATTACTTTCAAATGATGACGGCGTAATGGCGGAAGGAATTAAAGCGTTGACAATTGCATTAAGCAAGGAGCACGATGTATATGTAATTGCGCCTGACAGAGAAAGAAGCGCTGCGGGTCACTCCCTTACTCTCCATACACCAATAAGAGTTGAAGAACTTGACTCAAGATTTGGCGCAAAAAGAATATGGATTACAAGCGGAACTCCAGGAGACTGCGTTAAGATAGGAATAAACGCCATATTAGATAAGACAGAAAAACCCGATTTAATTATTTCCGGAATTAACCATGGACCTAATCTCGGCTCTGATATTTTATATTCAGGCACGGTAAGCTGTGCAATGGAAGGAGCTATGATGGGATACCCGAGTATTGCCGTTTCTCTTGCCAGTATGTCATCAGATCCCGAATTATTTAAAAACGTAGCAGAATTTATGGCTAAATTTGTACATAAAATTAAAGATTTTACTTTCCCCAAAAAAACAATACTCAACATAAATGTACCGGGACTAATGGAAGAAGATTTAGCCGGAGTAGCAATAACAAGACTCGGTGGTAAAATGTTTACGGATGAATACGATAAGCGTGTTGACCCGAGAGGCAAAGTCTACTACTGGATGGCCGGTGAATTAATTAAACATTGCGAAAATGATGATTCTGATATTAATGCTTTAAGATGGAACAAAGTTTCGGTTACTCCCATAACTTTTGAAATGACACTTGAAGAAGTTATGCCCGAACTCGAAAAAGCATTATGTAAAGATGAAATTACAAATTGGAATTAATACTGCCCTAAATTTTTTATATGTTCAATTACAGGATTATTAAATCCTATAATTGCAATGCCGTCAAATCTGTATGCTTTATATTTTTTTAAGCATTGCTTCATATATGCTAAGATTGCCGTGTGTATTTTGTCTATTTTTGATTTTGTAATTGCTTCAAAAGGATGTCCGAAATTTAATGATGTACGGGTTTTTACTTCTATAAAAACTAAAATTCCGTTATTTTCCGCGATTATATCTATTTCGGCATTTTTAGAATAATGCCAGTTCCGGTCCAATATTTTATAGCCGGATTTTTCAAGATATTCTACGGCTATATCTTCGCCTTTTTTACCTTTTTGTACATTATTTGTTGTTTTCATTATTTGATTATAGCAAAACTTTATGATAAAAAAGAATAGTTATGAAAGAAATGAATTATAAAATATTAATAACAGGTGCATCTACCGGTATAGGCAAAGATATAGCGTTAACTCTGGCAGAACTGGGCTGCAGAGTATATGCCGGAGTCAGAAGGAAAGCAGATAAAACAGAACTTGAAAAGCTTAGTAAAAATATCACCGGAGTCTACATTGATGTTACAAACAGCGCAAGTATAGATAAAGCCTTCTGGTTCGTTTTAAAAAATACTGAAAAGCTTGATGTACTTATAAATAATGCAGGTATTGCGATTGCCGGCCCCATCGAAATTCTTCCGGTAAAAAAAATAAAAGAGCAGTTTGATGTAAATACTTTCGGTGCAGTTGCCGTTACACAAAAATTTTTACCGCTGCTTCATAACGGCAAAGTTATCAATATAAGCTCTATGGCATCTTTCGGATTGTTTCCTTTTATATCGCCATATTGCGCTTCTAAAAGAGCTCTTGATATTCTGCTAAATTCTCTCGACCTTGAAAATAAAGATAATATAAAGGTTATTTCAATAAAGCCTGCTGTTATAAAAACTCCGATATGGAGTAAATCCGTAAAAACCGCAAAAGAAATTTTTGAAGAATACAGTGAATCAGCAAAAGAAAAATATTCACGGGAATTACTTTTTTTACAAAAAAATGCACTTGATAATACCGATAAAGGTTTAAGCTCAAAATGTGTTGTAAATAAAGTTATTAAAATTATAAAATCTAACAACCCGAAAAAATCATATACTATAGGAAAAGAAGCATTTTTTGCAGAAATTTTGTCAAAATTTCCGATTGATTTTGTAAATAAATTAATTAAATTTAAACTGCAAAAAATTAAATAATTATCAGAATTAAATTCCCGCCTAAAATAAACAATGTAATAAACAACGGTTTTTGCATAGCATTTTCTTATAAGTATGACAATAATCCAAAATACAATTATAATAAAAAGATAATATTAAAATAAGACATGGGGAAAAGTGTATATGAAGTTCGAAACATTAGCGGCGCAGGGATTTATTGACTTAAAAAAACAAAATCACGCAGTATCAACACCTATATATGCAAATACGGCATATAGTTTTGACAGTGTTGAGTATGCTATTAATTTATTTGATTTAAAAATAGAGGGCGATATATATTCAAGACTTTCAAATCCGTCTAACGACATGATAGAAAAAAGAGTTGCCGCGCTTGAAGGCGGTATTGGCGCTCTTGCGACTTCTTCAGGACAGTCTGCCGTTCTTATAACCATTTTAAATATAGCTCAGGCCGGAGATGAAATTGTTACTTCGGACAAAATATACGGAGGCACCTATAATCTTTTTTCAAAAACATTTAAACAAATGGGAATAACCTTCAGATTTATTAATTCCGACAATCTTGAAGATTATGAAAAAGCCATAAATGAAAAGACAAAATGCATATATACGGAAACGATAGGAAATCCGAGAATAAAAATAGCTGATATTGAGGGATTGGCAAAAATTGCACATAAACACGGAATACCTCTTGTTGTTGATAATACGGTTGCAACACCTTATTTATGCAGACCGTTTGAATTCGGTGCGGATATTGTAGTTCATTCAACAACAAAATATTTATCCGGACATGGCAATGCAATGGGCGGGATGATAGTTGATTCCGGTAATTTTGACTGGAATCAAAATGACAAATTTAAAATGTTTACAACTCCCGATGAAAGCTATCACGGTATTATTTATGCAAAAGAATTTCAAAATGCCGCTTTTATTGCAAAAGCAAGAGCTCATTTAATAAGAGATTTAGGCTGCTGCCAGAGTCCTTTTAATGCTTATTTAACCCAGCTGGGTATTGAAACATTGCATGTAAGAATGGAAAGACACTCTCAAAATGCACTGGAACTTGCAAGACATCTTGAAAAACACCCGCATATAAATTATGTAATATATCCGTATTTAGAAAATAATCCGGATTATGCTCTTGCAAAAAAATATTTGAAAAACGGAGCGTCTTCTCTGATAGGTTTTGGTGTAGACGGTGACGGAACAAAATTTATTGAAGCGTTAAAACTGTTTATACATGCAACAAATCTTGGCGATGTACGCTCTATAATTACCTATCCCGCAGGAACTACACACAGACAGTTATCCGATGAGCAAAAAGAAAAAGCAGGCATAACAAATGACTTTATGCGCGCCTCGGTAGGGCTTGAAAATATTGATGATATAAAAGAAGATATCGATAACGCAATTGAGATATCCCGTTCATAAAGGAAGCCTTATGATTAATAACATTCAATCCGTGGGGATTGTTCAAACAAAATTTTATACAATAGAAGAAAAAATCCAATTTGAAAGCGGAGTCGAATTTGGACCTATTACCGTTGCATATGAAACATACGGCACATTAAACGAAAACGAAGATAATGCAATACTTGTAATCCATGCATTGACAGGCGATGCCCACGCGGCGGGATATCATAGTGAAAATGATAAAAAACCCGGTTGGTGGGATGATTTAATAGGCCCCGGTAAAGCTTTTGATACAAATAAATATTTTGTAATATGCTCGAATATTCTTGGCGGCTGCAGCGGGACAACGGGTCCTTCAGCTATAAATCCGCAAACAAATCGTCCTTACGGAACATCTTTTCCGGTATTTACAATCGAAGATACAGTAAAAGTAATGAAAAAACTGCTTGATTTTCTTAAAATCAAAAGTCTTTATTCTGTTGCAGGCGGTTCAATGGGCGGTATGCAGGCAATACAGTTTGTTATTTCTTATCCTGATTTTGTAAAGTCTGCTATTTTAATAGCCACAACGGCAAGGCTTTCACCTCAGGCAATTGCATTTAATGCCGTCGGCAGAAACTCTATTATATCTGATCCCAATTGGAATAACGGCGACTATTATGATAAAGAGCAAAAACCCGACAGAGGACTCTCCAACGCCAGAATGATAGGTCATATTACATATCTTTGTGAAGAAGCAATGTACAATAAATTCGGAAGAAGACTTCAAAATAAAAACCATTATGATTTTAATTTTGATATAGATTTTCAGGTTGAAAGCTACCTTCAGCATCAGGGGCAGATTTTTGTTGATAGATTTGACGCAAACAGTTATTTATACATTACAAAAGCTGTAGATTATTTCGACCCTTGCGACAAATACGGCTCTTTAACAAATGCGTTCAAAAATTCCAATGCAAAATTTCTTGTTATGTCTTTTGATTCCGACTGGCTTTTCCCCTCCTGCCAGTCTAAAGAAATAGTAAATTCACTTATGAAGCTCGGAAAAGATGTTTCTTACTGCGAAATTAAATCACCCTGCGGGCATGATGCCTTCTTGCTTGAATACGAGCTGCAGTCGAAAATAATAAAAAGCTTTTTGAATGACCATATAAAAGGAGATTATAATGAACAGGCACTATGCTGAATCAAAAGGACTTCACCTGAATTATTCAATAATCTCCGATATGATTGATGACTATGCGCGCGTACTCGACCTTGGATGCGGCAACGGATATCTTTTAAAACTTTTAAAAGATAAAAAACATATAAACGGAAACGGCATTGAAATATCACAGAAAGAGGTTATACAGTGTCTTGAAAAAGGATTATCAGTCATTCAGGGCGACATAGATGAAGGATTAAAACAGTTTGCTGATAAATCTTATGATTATGTCATTTTAAATCAGACGCTGCAATCCACGCATAATCCTGACTATGTGCTGGAAGAAATGCTCAGGGTCGGGAAAAAATGCATTGTCAGTTTCCCCAATTTTGCATACTGGAGAATAAGGTTTAAATTCTTTTTTACGGGTGCAATGCCAAAATCAAGAGTTTTGCCGTTTGAATGGTTTAACACTCCGAACATTCATCTGTTAACCGTAAAAGATTTTTTTGAATTCACCAAACAACATAATATAACTATTCTTGAAGGTATTTATACGACAAAGGCAAAAGTCAGAAAAGCAATACATTACAATCTGTTTTCAAACTTCTTTGCGGAAGAAGTTATATTTATTATTGCAAAAAACTAAAATATATTGTTTTTTATCATTCTAATGCCGTATTTAATATAACTGAACAATAATTCAGGCGTAATTTTTGAGCAAAAAAGTTTTTTCAAAATATAAGATAAGCGTAAATGATATTCAAGAATAACCTGTTTCCGGTATTTTATAAGCTCCTCCAAAGAAATATTTTTATCCGTTTCATAAATATATTTAAAAGAATCCTTACCGAATACATGTTTATAATCATCCTCAAACATCATTGAGAAAAGCGGCGTTCCTGCAAACGGAGTTACAATGGAAAGTTCAATAAAATCAGTATCAAGTTTAAACATTAGTTTTTTTGTAAGTTCGAAATGTTTTTTTGTTTCCCATGGAAAACCAATTAAATAAAATCCGAAAATTTTTATATTATGTTTCTTTATCAATTCAACCGCTTTTATGCTGTCTTCAACAGTTATACCTTTTTTCATCTTTTCAAGTGATTCGCTGCTCCCTGATTCAATACCGAGAGCTATTAAAGAACATCCTGCCGTTTTCATTTTTATAATAGTTTCTTCATCAATAGTATTAACTCTTGAATTGGCACACCAGTTAATTTTTTTATTTAAACCCGACGATATTATTAAATCGCATAATTCAAAAACCCGCTTTTTATTTGCGGTAAAAGTATCCGATTTAAAGAAAAAGTCATTTATCCCGTACTTATTAAAGCATTCTGAAATTTCATTAAAAACAGATATAGGACTTCTGTATCTGATTTTTGTTCCCGATATAACGGGAGAAAGGCAGTATATACATTCAAACGGACACCCGCGTGATGTTGCAATCGTCGCCATAGGTTTATTTGTTAACGGATTTGTATATAGCTTATTATTCATTAATTCCCTATCCGGAAATAAAAGAGAATCTATATCCTGACATAAAGAAATTACATTATTTGTCTGCCAAAAGCCGTCTTTTTTATATGAAATTCCCTGTATTTGTTCAACAGATTTTTTATCATTAAAAACCGCTTCTATCAATACAGGTGCAATAAATTCTGATTCTCCTCCGATTAAATAATCTATATCCGAAAGATTAATACTGTTTAAAATTTCTTCCTTTATATTAAAAAAGACAGCTCCTTTTAAAATAATAATTATATCTTTATTTAATTGCTTTATTAAATTTGCCGTTTTGATATCATCAAAAATACTTCCGTTTGTTGTACTAATAAATATAACATCCGGATTTTGCGATTTTACATCCTGCAAAAAATCCGGTAATTTTAAATTTTCTGCAGGATAATCTTTTAGAAACACTTCATAGCCGTCTTTTCTTAAAGAAGAAGATATATAGCCAAGGTCATTGCAGGCTCTCAAAGAATTCGCAACCGAAGCTTCAACATTTATCTGGCATCTGTCCTCACCTCGCTGATAAATCTCACCCGGAGGATAAATAAGCATTATTTTTTTCATAATTTAATTATATTACTTTCTTTTGCATTGGTGAACAGTTAAGATTTTTTATAATTTCTGCTTCGTTTTTTGAAAATACTATATAATAAGAATATTAACTTAAATTTTTATTTTCTTTAAAAGGAACTATATGAAATTTATAAGATATTTATTTGGAATATTACTTTTAATATTAACACTATTGTCTTTCTATTATTCTAAAACGGCGATTTTTATAATGTCCGTATTTTTTATTATACTGGCTTTGTATGAATACAGGAAAATGTTTAAAGACAAAGGAATTTTTCCTCATAAATATCTGCCCGAAATAGCAGGAATTTTTTGCGCTTATATATTTATTTTTTATCCTGATATAGACGAACACCATATTATAACGCCTGTTATTGTTGCAGGAGTAATTCTTTCTTTTATCTTAACCATAATAAGAAATTCAAAACCGTATATTTTAAATTCATTAAGCACAATAGGTGCAGTTGTTCTGACTTTTTGCGGACTATATGTAATAAAACTTACATATTATTTTGAACATTTAAGTTCTTTTTATATTATTGCAGTGTATTTTCTGGCTGTTCTGTCAGGCGATTATGCAGCATCGATTGCCGGCTCAAAATGTAAAAACAAAAAGTATATAGCAGCTGAAATAAGCCCCGATAAAACATTACAGGGAGTAATTGCAAACTTAATAATGTCATGTCTTTCATGCCTGCTTTTAACAAATCCGCTAAACTTTTCTATATTGAAATGTATATGTTTTGGAATTGTAATTTCTGTATTTTCTCAATTCGGAGATTTAGCGGTATCAACAATCAAAAGAGATTTAGGCATAAAGCACAGCGGAAGTCTGTTCTGTAATTATGGCGGAATACTTGACAGGATGGATGCTTTTATATTTTCTGCACCAGCAGCATATTACTTTTTGTATGCGGTTACTGTTTTTTGTTAGATTCTCTCAGACGTTCTACAAATCTTTTCATTCTGAACATTGCTTCTTTAAGATTGTCAAGCGAATATGCATAAGAAATTCTTAAAAAGCCTTCGCCGCATTCACCAAAAGCATTACCCGGAACAGCCGCAACCTTTTCTTCTTCCAAAAATCGTGTTGCAAATTCTTCACTCGACATATTAAACTCTTTTATACACGGAAACACGTAAAATGCTCCAAATGGTTCAAAACATTCAAGCTGCATTTCTTTAAAAGCATTTATAAGAAATCTTCTTCTTTGATTATAAGATGTTTTCATCACTTCAACATCTTTATCGCCGTTTTTAAGTGCTTCAACCGCTGCATACTGGCTGGTCGTAGGAGCACACATAATAGCAAACTGATGTATTTTTGTCATTTGCTTAATAATATTTGACGGAGCACAGGCATAGCCGAGCCGCCAGCCTGTCATTGCATAAGCTTTTGAAAATCCGTTAATTAATATCGTTCTTTCCTTCATCGAGGGCAAAGACGCAATAGAAACATGCTGTCCGTTATATGAAAGTTCAGAATATATTTCATCCGACATTACATAAATATCTTTTTCAACAATAATTCGTGCTATTTTATCCAGATCATCTTTTTCCATAACAGCGCCTGTCGGATTATTGGGATAAGGAAGTATTAACACTTTTGTTTTATCCGTTATTGCAGCTAAAAGTTCATCCGGTTTTAACCGGAACTCATTTTCCGCTTTTAAGTTAATTATTACAGGATTTGCATTTGCAAGAATAGCACACGGTTCATAAGATACATAAGACGGCTGCGGAATTATGACTTCGTCCCCGTCATTTATCAACGCTCTTAACCCGATATCAATTGCTTCAGAACCGCCTACGGTAACTACTATTTCACTATCCGGATTATAAAAAACACCCTGTTTCCTTTTTATATAATTTGAAATTTCTTCTCTTAATGCTTTTAAGCCTGAGTTAGAAGTATAAAAAGTTTTTCCTTTTTCAAGGGCATATATTCCTTCATCTCTTATATGCCACGGGGTATCGAAGTCAGGTTCTCCGACTCCCAGAGAAATAACATCCTCCATTTCACTGACTAAATCAAAAAATTTTCTTATTCCCGACGGCTTTATATTTAATACCTTTTTTGAAAGTTCTTTTGTCATGGCATTATAATTTCTCTTTCATCTTCACGTTTTTTAGCAAGAACAGTGCCATGATCTTTGTACTTTTTCAATATAAAATGAGTCGCAGTACTTAAAACACTATCAAGCGTCGAAAGTTTATCGGATACAAAATTTGAAATTTCTCTCAAAGTTTTTTCTTCAATAATTACAAGAAGATCATAGCCGCCGGAGATAAGATAGACAGCTCTTACTTCAGGATAATTATAGATACGCTCCGCTATTTTATCAAACCCCTGTCCTCTTTGAGGAGTTACTCTAACCTCTATTAACGCAGTAACTTTTTCTATTGACGTTTTTTCCCAATCAATTAAGGTATGGTAGCCGCAAATAACACCTTCCCTTTCAAGTGCTTCCAATTCATCCAAAACAGCTTGTTCGCTGCTGCCAAGAAGCACAGCCAGTTCTTTTAACCCTATCTTACTGTTTTTTTCTATAATACCTAATAATTCTTCTCTCATTTCAATTACTCCGGCTATCTGATAAAATTCCAAAAATAACGTTTTGCTTTGTCTACAAAAGACATTTTAGGAAAATCCTTCCTTTGAACGGAAATTATATCCGCTTCCTGCGGCTGGGTTGTGCGCGGATATTTTATTGCGGGAGTTCCAAACAGCATTACATAACCGCTTTGATATCCGTCAGGAATACCTAAATAACCGCTTAATTCGGGGAACAGCATTAAACACATCTGTCCGAATCCGCACCAGCAAGTACCGATTCCTAAACTTTGAGCATAAAGTTCAAAATAGCTTAAAGCTATAATTGTATCTTCTTTTGCACAAGGAGCCTTAACCGGATTAGAAACGACAAGCATATGAGGTGCACCTCTAAAAATAACATCTTCACCTCGTTTAAGAGCATTTGTATAAGCGGAAAATTTTTCCGTTACCGCTTCAACCGGCTTTTTTGTAAGTGCATTTAACAATTTTGAATTAACATGAGTTCTGAATTCATTCATTACCGGGACATCATCAATAAAAGAAAAATGAAGTTTGTGATAATTACACCCGGTAGGCACCCATTTAAGCATATCCTTTAATTTTTGCAGTTTTTCCGGATCTACATTTTCATTTTTATAATTGCGGATACTTCTTCTTGACTGAATTAAATTTAAAATCATATCAGGATTTTGAGCTAATACTTTTTGAGAATCATCAGGATTTTTTCCGAATACAGAAACAGCTCCGGCAGGACATACGGAAAGGCAATGCCCGCAGCCTATACACCTTTGCGGATTAACTGCTTTCGGTGTCTTATCTTCATCAAATTCAAATACTTTTGCTATACAATCATTTATGCAAAGACCGCAATGAATACATTTATTTTTATCAACCTTAAAATTAATATCCGTCATATAAATACTCCCTATTTGTATTTATTTATGATAGCAATTTTTTATCACGGTGACAATAATACAAAGGTTAAAATTAAGTATAAGAGTGGCATTTAAATATTATTTAACGGTTTCTTAAGGAGTTTTATAAATGAAATATTTTTGGCTGATACTTGTTACTATAACCGCATCACTCGGAGGTCTTTTATCTGGATTTGATACGGGCGTAATATCAGGAGCTCTTTTATTCATTAACGAAAGCTGGAATTTGTCCGATTATCTGCAGGGAATTCTCGTAAGCTCGGTACTTATAGGTGCTGTCATAGGTGCTGCAACTAATGGCATTCTTGCCGATATTTTCGGAAGAAAGAAAATAATTATAGCAACGGCAATAATATTTATTTCAGGCTCAATTCTTTGTGCAGCAGCACCTGATATTTATATATTAATTCTATCAAGAATGCTTGTAGGACTTGCCGTTGGTATTGTTAATTTTATAGTTCCTTTGTATTTATCGGAGGTATCTCCAAAGCAGCTAAGAGGAACTATTGTATCATTATATCAATGGGCGATAACTGCAGGTATATTATTCTCGTACCTTATTAATGCGGTATTTGCTCATGCCGTATATAACTGGAGATGGATGCTTTTTGCGGGAGTAGTACCCGGTTTAATACTTCTTATAGGAATGCTGTTTTTGAATGATACCCCGAGATGGCTTGTATCAAAAGGCAGATATTATGAAGCAAAAAAGGTATTTAATAAAATAGAACCGGATATGGATGCCGAAAAAGAAATTGAGGCAATAAAACTGACATTGAAGCCACAGCAGGCGTCAGAAGAAAAATTTAAGTTTAAAAAATGGATGATAATGCCTTTCATTGCGGGAATCGGAATTATGTTCGCTCAAATATGTACGGGAATTAACACAATTATTTATTATGCCCCTACAATATTTAAAACTGCCGGATTTGATTCAAATCTAAATGCAATCTATGCAACAACAGGTATAGGAGTTGTAAATTTTTTGATGACAATAGTGGCAATTTTCTTTACGGACAGAGTCGGAAGAAAACCGCTTCTCTATATAGGGCTTACCGGAGTTATGCTCAGTCTTGCCGCTCTCGGATGTGCTTTCAGATTTGAAGAATTACTCGGGGATAACCTGAAATGGATTGCAATAGGAAGCCTTGTAACCTATATTATTTGTTTTGCTTTCAGTTTGGGCCCGATAGGCTGGATTATCGTATCGGAAGTATTTCCGCTGAAAATAAGAGGCGTCGCAATGAGTATATGTACTCTGTCAAATTTTGCATTTAACTTTTTTGTAGTGGCAAGTTTCCCCGTTATGCTTCATCGATTGGGCGGCGGTATAACTTTTTGGCTTTTTTCATTAGTTTCTTTGTTATGTATAATTTTTGTATACTACTTTATCCCTGAAACAAAAGGAATTTCTCTGGAAAAAATAGAATCAAACTGGATAAAAAATATCCGCCCGCGAGATTTTTAAATTATTCTCAATATAATGTAAAAATTTTTTCTGTTACTTTCTTAAAATGTCAATTTTAGCCTTGTCGATGTTTTTATTATATTAGGAATAAGGCGAAAAGGAGTTTGTATGAATCCTATCAATTTCAACAGTAAAGGTTATGTATCAAAATATGGCAAAGATGGCTTGAAAGCACGAAATGAGGCCGTTTCTGCCGCAACAGCAACCGAAACAAAAAAAGATACTTTTAATCCTAAATATAAATCCAAAAATCGAAACAACGGTTTTTTTGCAACAATAGCACTAATGGCGGTATCAGCATTCGCCGCATATAAAGGAAAAGGGAAAATTCAAGAAGCTGTAAAATCGGTATCCTCACAAGTCAGTAATTTAAAAACAAAATTCCCTAATTTATCACAGGCATTTTCGTCATTAAAAGAAGCTTGCAAAACGCCTGAAGCAGCTATAAAAAACGTTGGTACAAAAATTATGAAACCGTTAAAAGCAGTTGGGAATTTTATAGTTAATTTGTTTAGTAAGAAAACCAAGTAATAATGACTGTAAATAATAATATATCAAATAATAACGTATTCAGCCTGTTTCCTCCTTATACTCTGGAGCAGGCGAATGCTGATGTTAAGACTCATAAAGTTATATCATCAGACAAACAAAAAGATACGGTTGATATTAATAATCAAAATAAAAAAAGTAATACCAAAAAAATATTATTTGGCTCCACACTCGCATCAACAATCCTGACTGCCGGCATATTTGGCTTGTTTTTTGCAAAAGGTTTTCATGGAAGTTCCTTTAAAAAATTATCAAAATATACGGAACATTTATCTAAAAGAATTCAGGAAACAAGTACATCCGGAACAAAAGATTTATTTAATAAAATTGTTTTCTTCTCGAGAAAGGGAACCAAAAAGACAATAGACGGACTGCAGTCAACATCTAATTTTACGGCATTAAAAGACTGGATTGCAGATAAAATATTCCGAACAAATAAAGTTACAACTAAATTTGCAGATACTTCAACAAGAAAATTCAAAAAGATTGTTGATAAAACTCTTGGGAAAAAATATAACAAAGTCGGGGTTCAGGTTAATAATTTAACTTCTCTTTTAAAACATTATAATATAACCAACTTATCAAACCTGAGTGAAGCCCAGAAACTGCAAAAAGTCACAATCAAAGGACAAACATTGACGCTTGGAGAATGGATAAACCGTCTCGGACAACAGACTCAAAGACTTGAAACCGCATTTGACAACGGATTTAGCCTTGGTGCAATAAGAATGCGCGATAAAAAACGTTCATCCTTACTGGGAAATATATCAGAAAAAATAAAAGAAAGATTTTTTAAAGACAAAAAAAGTCTCTTTAATCCAAAAAACTATACAACATATGTTACGGAAGATGTAACATCCGCTGCACATAATGAACTCAGAGATGAACTTCTAAAAGCGAAAAAAGAAGTAACAAATAACATTCCGTCTATACATGAAAATATAAAAAGCAAGCTGGGCAGTTTTTCTCATGATATTAAACCTGATGATGAAGCTTTAAGAACAATTTCGCAATCAATAAAGCAAAAATTAGAAAAATTTAAATCCTGTTCCGGTTCTGATGAACAAAAGGTAAGAGATAAGATCTCTAAAGAAATTTCTTCATTAATAGATGATGCACAGGTATTACTAAAAGATAATTTGCAATATAGTCCGTCAGAGCAAGCTGAAATGGCAGCAAAACTCAACAGCATAAAAAGTTCGGTTCTTTCAACAGGGCAAAGTTCAAAAGGCGCACTTGAAGAAATAATGACAATAATAAAAGGGCTGAATAGTGCATCTGCCGGCAAAAACGGTGCGAAAATAATTTCTGATGAAAGTTATAAAGAACTTTCAAAACTATCTTCAAAAATAAGCAAAGGTCTTGCCGACGCCGTAAAACTTGAAGCGGATGAATATTTCTTAAAACAAGCAGAACTTAAAGTGGGTTCCGCTCCTACTGATGTACTGTCAGTATTATTCCCGATAGGGGTAAGCGCATACGCTATCGGCAAAGGAGAAGATAAAGATGACAGAATTTCCGCAACATTAACAACATGCATTCCTTTAATCGGAACTTTTGCCACATTTGTTTACGGTACGGTTAAAATGTATTCGGGTGCTAAGAACCTGATATTTTCTTTTGTTACAGGTGCAATTATAAGCAAGCTCGGAAATTATTGTGACAAACTGTACAAAAAATATAAAGATTCAGGTTCTATAGTAAAAGTTGCAAAGGAAGAATATAACAACTTCTGGACGGATCTTACTCCCCAATATGCAGAAACATTAAAAAATAAAGAAAATAAATAATCACTCATTTAATTGAGTAAAAAATTTTTATTTGATAATACAATAAGAGAATGAAAAAGATATTTTCTTTATTGCTCATATTTTTTTATATTAATACAGCTGCACAGGCAGTTGAATTTGATGATTCAATAGATGCAAATATAAGAAAAGATTACAATGTAGAAGAATATAAACTGCCTGCATTGCCTAATGCTTCACCCGGTCAATCAAAAACAAATACAAAAATAAATACTCCGAAATATAATCCCACAGGTAAAATATACACACTGAAAAGCGGTACAAAAATTATACTGCATTCGTCTTCTGCAATATCGGATTTAATGCCGAAAGGAAGCAGAATAAGTTTTAGTGCTCAAAACGGAATACTCAGCAAAGAAGGTGAAATAATACCGGCAGGAACAATATTTAAGGGAAGAATAACAGATTCACATCCGCCGCAGATTACAGGAAACGGAGGACTTGTTGAGCTTTGTATAGATGAAATTTACTTTAACGGAATAATGTCAAAAATAAATACTAAAATAAGTATGGCTAATTCCAAAAAAGTATTTTTAAGCAACATAAAAGGAAAACGTTCTTATTGGAAAAATTTTGCGAAAGCAACAACTCCCGGAAGAAAAGTGTTCGGAGCAACTCAATCCTGTGCAAATGCGATGTCAGTGATACCGATATTAAATTTAGTTTCTTTTGTTCCTCTTCTCGGAGGTGCCGTTATTTATACGGTTAATTTTGCAATGGCTCCCGTTATAGCAATTTTTACAAAAGGCGGCTCTTTAAGAATACCCGCCGGCAGTGAATTTCAAATAAAAATTACCGGAGATTGTCAAATTAAAGGTTAAAATTATTGATTCGTCCGTTTGTTTATATTAAGCTGATTTTATTTGAAAGGATACTTATATGCTGAGAGCAGGAATTGTAGGACTGCCTAATGTAGGCAAATCAACTTTATTTAATGCACTTACATCATCACATAATGCACAAAGCGAGAACTATCCGTTTTGTACAATTGAACCAAACGTAGGAGTGGTAAGTGTTCCGGACGAAAGGCTGCAGGTTTTAAAAGATATTGTAAAAACGAATGTTGTAATCCCTACAACTATAGAGTTTGTTGATATTGCAGGACTTGTAAAAGGTGCAAGTAAAGGAGAAGGTCTCGGAAATCAGTTTTTGCACAATATAAGAGAAGTTGATGCAATTATTCAGGTTGTAAGATGTTTTGATGATGATAATACAATTCATGTTTCGGGCAAAATAAATCCTATTGACGATATAGAAACAATAAATACAGAACTTGCTCTTGCTGATATGGCATCTGTTGAAAGAAGACTTGAAAGATTGACAAAACAGGTAAAAAGCGGTGATAAACAGGCAGTTCTTGAAAATAAAGTATTGACAAAGCTTCAGGAATTATTGTCCGATGCAATGTTTATAAATCCTGAAGATTACTTTGAAGGCGACGAACTGGAAATTGCCAAAAAGTCGCAGCTTATGTGTATTAAACCCGTAATATATGCAGCTAACGTCAGCGAAACGGATCTTGCAAAAGGCAATAAATATGTAGATGCGGTAAAAGAATATGCAAATAAACATAAAGCCGATGTTGTAGTTATATCAGCAAAAATTGAAGCGGAGCTTGCCGATTTATCTACCGATGAAGCAAAAGCTTACCTGTCTGATTTAGGGGTTGTAAATTCAGGCATTGAAAGAATGATTCAATCCGTATACAAACTTTTAGACTTAACAACATTCATTACTGCAGGTGAAAAAGAAGTAAGAGCCTGGACTGTTAAATCAGGTTCTAAAGCGCCTAAAGCCGCCGGAGTAATCCATACCGATTTTGAAAAAGGTTTTATAAGAGCAGAAGTCACAAGTTATAAGGATTTTGTTGAAGCAGGTTCCTATGCCGCCGCAAGGGATAAAGGGGTAACACGTCTTGAAGGCAAAGATTACATAATTCAAGACGGCGATATTGTCCATTTCAGATTTAACGTATAAATACTTCAAATCGGACAGATGCTGAAAC
>CALUSW010000034.1 GCA_944323535.1 Candidatus Gastranaerophilales bacterium
GTTGGAGTTGTTGGTTCCGTCGGAGTCGTTGGAGTTGTTGGTTCCGTCGGAGTCGTTGGAGTTGTCGGACATTCGTCGCAGGGTTTCAATGTTTTGCAATGGTTTATTCTATAGTTAAATTGCGGAAGATTTAATTCAACACCATCTTCGAATCTTAAAACACCGTTTTCATCAACAAAACTGTAGTTCATCATTCTGTTTATATTTATAGTTGAATTTTGAATGATTTCTTCTAATGATTTCCCTTCAACATCATAGTCAGGGTTAACATCAAAAACGCCATATGTATGAATACCGTTTTGATCTTCATATTCTGTTGCAAAAATGTCTAAGTTTGCGTATACAATTTGCTGCATTATATTTACTGCAAATTCATCAACATAATTAACATCCTGATTTAATACGGTATGACCATCTTCTACTATTGCAAAACGCCCGTTTCCGTCAGGCGATGAATAGAATTGAAGTGCATCAATTAAAGAATAAACTTCTCCTGCTTCAATTTCACCATTTTCATTTGTATTATCTTTCAAAATAATTACTCTGTCATTTTGTCCCTGCACTACTTCTGAAGGAGAGATTTGATAAATTATTGCATCTTTATCTCCGGAATCAACAGCTGCATTGTGTGCTTGTGTTCTTAATGTTGTTACAGAGGGCAGAGACAGCCCAAGCATTACATTATCCGTATTTTCATCAAGAGTTCTGTTTAAATCGTTTATATTTGCTGTTTCTATGATTTCATTGAAATTCATTTCATCTAAAATATATTCAAATTCAGCAGCATTTGCAGGAGAATTTACAATTGCATATACGATATCTCTGTAAGCTTCATCTGAAATATCACTGCCATATGCACCATATACCAAATCAGAGAAGGAAGCATATTCTCCATCCAGCAGGTCATCTGAGTCTTTTACTACACTTGCTGTTTCAGAATTCGGAGTATATACATCCATTGAATGACAAAAATCTGTATCTGTAGGTTCTGTTCCCTGCGCTTGATAAACAATGGCCGTAGGCATTGTTAATAATCTTGTATCAAGTGTTTCATCACTGCTTGAAGTGCCGTTATATAAATCTAAACCGCTTATTTTTCTATAGCTTCTTGCATCTTCGCCTAATTCTATCTGAATATATTCAGCTAATGAAGGATTTGCCTGTATTACTTCGTCAACTATTTTATTATAAATGGCGGTTCTTTCTTCTTCATCTTCGTATTGCGCCAGAGCATCTGAATATACTTTATTTATAATTTCTTTTAAGGTGTTACCTTCTATATCTTCCTCTGATGTTGAATCTGTAATTGTTACTATAATAGATCCGTTTTCATTTGTTGGTAAATTTTCATTAGGATTTAGAATTATTTCACCGTCTGAATTAGTAAAATAAAGTTCTGAAATCGGAACGGAAATTAAAGAAATATCAGCCAGTATTGTTTTATCAAGAGCTCCGGAATTTGCTAATGCATCTGCTCTTTCTGCAAGAGAATCAGGCGATTGCGTTTCTGATTGCTCTGAAACAACCGAATTGTCAGCAGGTATATTTGCAGGATTATTAGCGGTACAAGATGATACCATAGGAATAGTGGCAAGTATTGCAGCTGTTCCGGCTAATGCTCGCTTTTTTCCGTTTCCTTCAAAAGTAACGCTGCTGTTAGTGTCTTTATTTTCTTTATTCTCTTTATTTATTTTCTTTATTTGACTATATTGGTTATAGCTAGGGATTCCGCTGATTTTCATGAACTTTTCTCCTTTGAGTAAATTATCGTACAAAGATAAAAGAACTGAATAGAAAAAATTGCGATTTCTAAACCTGTTTTTAATTATTTTTTACATTTATTAACATTAATTTTGTTTTATAAAAACTTGTAATCATTATTGTTTAAATATAAAATAATCTAGTGTCGCAACCTGCCGCCGATTCATCATCGCCGTCTGGTTGCTCACCTTTTCAAAATGCCACTCAAAAAAATTCACTCACGCCTACGGCTTATCGTGAATTTTTCCTCGGACAAAATATATAAAGGAATTTTTGGAATGGGCAAGTCAAAAAAGAGAATTTTTAATAAAAATACGGATAATAAAGGTTCAGTGCTAAAAAGACGTGATGTTATAGCCAGAATATTATCGGATATAAAAAATAATAAATTGACAGATGAAACAAAAAGATTTATAAGCTTATTTGGCATAACATCGGAAGAACTTACTGAGGCCGGAGCCGCTTATGAAGAGTTGTCGGCTGTCGAACATTTAATGTTATAGCTTTATAATGTCCTCAAAATCCATTTTCTCTTGAGATGAATCAGATAATTTTTTAACCGTAAAGTAATTATTTTTTATTTCTTCTTCACCGAGTATAATTGCATATTCTGCGATTTTAGAGGCTTTTTCCAATTGTTTTGCAAATTTTCTTGCATTGTAATCAAAATCTGCACTTATTCCTTGTTGTCTCAGCTTTGAAACAAGCTTGAAAGCTTCAAGCTGATTATCTGAAACAACAAAGAATTTAATTTTATAACTGTTAACCTGTGGAATTAAAGAATTAATTCTTTCTACTCCCATTGCCCAGCCGACTGCGGGAGTTGCAGGTCCGCCAAGCAGTTCCACCAATCCGTCATAGCGTCCGCCGCCGCATACCGCATTTTGGGATCCTAAATTGTTTGATTTTATTTCAAATACCGTTTTTGTGTAATAGTCTAAGCCTCTTACCAAAAATGTATTTTCTGTATATTTTATATTTAAGGCAGTTAAATAAGTTTTGAGTTTATTATAGTGTTCAGAGCATTCAGGGCATAATTCTATACCGGAAACAGTTTCTTTAAGATTATATTTTTCAAATAATTTTGTGCAATTTTCATTCTTGCAGTCCAATATTCTTAAAGGATTTTTTTCATACCTGTTTTGGCAGTCTTCGCATAATTCATTTAAAAATGGTGCTATAGCTTTTTTTAATCTGTCTTTATATTCTCTTCTGCAAATATTACAGCCAAGAGAGTTTATTTCTACGGTTAAATCGTTTAAACCGAGAGCTTTTAGAAATTCAACCGCAAGCATTATACATTCCGCATCCGCAGATGCATCCTGAATTCCGAACATTTCAACACCTATCTGGTGAAATTGTCTTTGTCTTCCTGCCTGAGGTCTTTCATAACGGAACATCGGTCCTTTATACCATAATTTAACGGGAGGACTTTCTCTGTAAAAATTATGTTCCAGATATGCTCTTACAACACCTGCCGTATTTTCAGGCCGAAGCGTAAGGCTCCTGTCGCTTTTTATAAAGGTATACATTTCTTTGTTTACTATATCGGTGGTATCCCCTACTCCTCTTTCGAACAGACATGTATCTTCAAATATTGGAGTTCTTATTTCTTTAAAATCCGCTCTTGAAAATATGTCATTTGCTGTTTTTTCTATATGCTGCCAGTTCCTTATTTCAGACGGCAGTATGTCCTTTGTTCCTTTTGGAGCTTTTATGTTCATATATACCTCTTTTTGCTTAAAATTATATTATAAACAAAAAGAGTATGATAAACTATTTCTGGAAATGAGGAAAAATGATAAAAAGAATTTTAACCAATATTTTATTAATATTTTTTGTTTTTTCCATTGTTGAGTATGCTGCTTTTGTAAAAACAAAAAATGAAAATATGATTTTTAAATCGCAGGCTGATAAGCTTGAAGCGAATAATACTGTAAATTACAGAACAAAATACACAATACTGAAAGATTTTAATACTACCATATACAGAAATTCTTTTATAAGTGAAAAAACGGATAAAAAACCTGTTATCTGGTTTGGCTGCTCTTTTGCTGAAGGAGCGGGACTTGAGGATAACCAGACTCCTTGCTATAAAATTTCACAATTAACGGGAAGAAGTTGTATAAATCGTTCAAAAGGTGCAACCGGTACCCAGTTTATGTATTATCAGCTGTTAAATCCTGATTTTATAAAAGAAGTTCCTGAAGCCGACTTTGTTATATATACTTTTATATGGAATCATCTTCAAAGATTATATAATTATCAAATTAATCCTCTGATTGATATGTTTAATCTTCGTTATAAAGATAAAAATGGTGTTTTGGAAGAAATAAAGCCTGTTTTTAAACCTTTTTATTCTTCATTTTTTGTAAAAAGAATATTAAATAGAAAAGTATATAAAGCAGCAAAACTTGAGGAATATAATTTTAAATTGTTTAATCTTACAATGAAGGAAACTGCAGGACTTATAAAAAAACAATATCCCAATGCCGTATTTATAATGCTCGAATTTCCGGAATTGTCGGGTAATAATCTGCCGGTATCGGAAATAAAAAAGCTTGAGTCATTTGGAATAAAAGTTGTCAGGGTTAAAGATTTAATAGGTGATTTGAATATATATGACGAAAAATACTGGCTGCCGGATAAAATTCATCCGACGGAAGAAGCCTGGGATATTATTCTGCCTGAACTAAAGAAGCGATATATTAATGTGTCCGAACAAAATTTCACGATAAGCCGGCGGCGTGAGTGAAATTTTGAGAGCGGCATATTGAAAAAGTGAGTATTAAAGTGGAAATGTTGAATTTTCGCTTTAATACGACACTAGATTATATATTAACCGTTATTTACAGGTATTGAAACCGTAAACTCGGTGCCTTCATTTTGTTTTGATACAAAGCTTATACTTCCTTTATGCAGCTCCGCTATCTTTTTTGAAATGGAAAGTCCTAACCCTGTGCCTATTCCTATTTTTTTCGTTGTAAATCCGGCATTAAAGATTTTACTCTGAATTTCAGATGGAATTCCTGTTCCATTATCTTTAATTTTAACAGTTAAAAATTTTTCATCTGCCATTGTTGTTATAACAATAATTCCTTTTTGTTTCTTTTGTTTAATACTGTGGCAGGCATTTACAAGTAAATTCATAAATACCTGATTTAACATATTAACGCTGCACATAACTTCAGGAATTGCAGAATAATTTTTAATAATTTCAATATTATTGCCAAGCTCATGTGTTAAAAGTTTTAATGTTAAATCTATTTCTTTATTAATATCAGCCTTTTGAAACTCGGCTTCATCAAGTCTTACAAAACGTTTTAGCGATTTTACGATATTTGATATTCTCTGTGCCGCTTCAATATCTATGTTGTTTAATTCCCTTAAAATCTCTATTTGTTCAAGTGACATATTGTTTTTATTTGCAAGAATTCTGTTAATCAAATCATTATTTGAACTTATGGAAGCAAGAGGAGTATTGATTTCATGTGCGACTCCCGATACCAGCTGGCCTATGGATGCCATTTTTTCCGTATTTATAAGCTGCAATTGAGTTTCCTTTAATTCGGATAATGTTTTTTGTAATTTTTTGTTTTTTTTGTTTAGCTGTTGGATTAATCCTGCCTGTATTATGGAACTTGCAAGCTGCACAGAAATTGACTGCAATATTTCTTTATTATCTTCTATTTGAACTTTTTGTTTTGTCAAAGTCACAATTATACCTAAAAGCTTATTTTTGTTATAAACCGGAATGATTATTCTTCTTGTCCCTTTTTGAAGGAAAACGGATGAATTTAAATATTCTTTCAGGCAATTAGAAACAAATATATTTTTATTTTTTATTTGTTTTATTACATTATCTTCATACTCTGTTAATATATCTGTATCCTGCGTATTATCTCCGATTGTATATTTAATTCGGAAGAAATTTTTTTCTTTCATGGAAAAATATGTTTTAAAAGAACCTAAAAGTTTATGAATTTCTTCAAGTGCGGAAGATAAAATTGTTTCTATATCATTTGTTTCACGTATAATAAGTGAAATTTTATTTATAATACCCATTTTTAATACTTGTTCCTGGGCATGCTCCTGAAGCTTTAAAAATTTATTTGTAGATGTTTTTATTTCTTTATAATCTTCCTGCAGTGTTGTGTATTTTATTTGCAGATTGTTGAAATTTTCATAATAAGTTATATCTTTGAACACCACAACTTTATAATCATTAAAATTGAAAGCATATATATAATAATATATATATTCTTCATTTAAATTCTGGTAAGTACATATTGTATGAAAATTCTCTTTTGATTTTATTAATATATCAATAGGGGTTAAATCTTTAAAATTCTCCGAAGATAAAAAGCAAAGGTTAAAATTAAAATGTTTTTTGAAACGCTCTATTGTTTTACAATCAGAGAATACTGTTAAAAACTTAGTATTTCTAAAAACAATATTATTGTCTTTTGAAAATATGCAGATTGCGTCATTAAAATTATTATAGAAGTTAAATTTATCCATAAATTATTAATTTATATTATTGAAATAAATAAAAATGGTTTATAAAAGCAATGTACACGCCGAGTAAAGCTCCTACAAAAACTTCAAACGGAGTATGTCCTAAAAGTTCTTTTAGTCTTTCTGCCGGCATTTGTCCATGAGCATAAAAATCATCGCGGATTTTATTTAAACAAGCTGCAATTTTTCCTGTAGATCGGCGCAGACCCGCCGCATCGTACATTACTACCAGCGCATAACCTATTGCTATTGCAAATTCAACCGAATCAAAACCGCATATAAAACCTACGGTTGCGGATAATGCAACAACACCGGCAGTGTGCGCACTCGGCATTCCGCCTGTTGTTGCAAGCACCTGAAAATCAATTTTTCCGGTTTTTAATATATGCCCTATAAATTTTAAAAGCTGTGCAACAATAGCGGCTTCTATTCCGTTTATAATTATCTCATAACTTGTATTTAACAGCATTTCTTTATCCCTTCGGAAATATCAGATACAATCCCTTTTAAAATTTCGGAATTAATATTGTTTGAATTAAGTATATCATAAGCTTCTCTGCAAAGAAATAGTACTTTTTGTTTTGCTTCCTCTAATCCATACATTGAAACATATGTTGATTTTTCCGCTGCTATATCTTTACCCGGAGTTTTTCCGAGTATTTCCAGTGTGGAGGTTACATCCAGAATGTCATCATATATTTGAAATGCATGACCGTAATTTTGTGCGAAATTTGTAACGGCAACCAGTTTTTCATTATCTGCTTTTGCAATGATTGCTCCTGCCCTTACTGCCAGTTTAAATAGTTTTGCTGTTTTATATTCATATATATAATTCAGAGTTTCTTTTGATATTTTCTTTTTCTCTGAATCTATATCAACAATTTGGCCTGATATAATACCGTCGACGCCTGCGGCAATAAAAAATTCTCTCAGGAGATTTAATATAATATCAGAATTAATGTTTTTCGGGGTTTTATCTATAATAAACTTTGGAGCGTAACTTAACAGCGCATCACCGGCCAGTGTCGCGGTAGATTCTCCGAAAACTTTATGGTTTGAAGGTTTTCCTCTTCTGAAATCGTCATTGTCCATGCAGGGAAGATCATCATGTATTAAACTCTGGCAATGCAGCATTTCTATTGCGCAGGCAGCTGGCAGGATTTCTTCCGGTTTAGCTCCGAATATAAGCGCAGTTTCAATTGCCATGACACCTCGCAGCCTTTTCCCGCCTGCAAGAAGAGAATAGCGCATGGACTCATATATACTTTCGGGATAAATAACTTCAATGGATTTATCAAGATTTTCTTCAAGGATATTTTTAATTTGATTATACTTATTTTTTGCTGCTTCATTCATGATTATATTTCTTCTTTATGTATATTTTGCCTGGCTGTTTTTCTTGATGTGTTTCTTTTTTTATGTGAAATTTTTGTTATAAATTTATTCTTATTATATTTTATATTAGATTCTGTTTTCAATGATTCTTTTGAAATTTTTTCTTCATAGCATTTTGCTTCCGTAATAAAGTTTTTATAGCTTTCATATCTTGAGATGCTCATTTTCTCTATGATTTTTTCGGCACCGCATCCTGTTTCATTTATATGAAGACAGTCTTTGAATTTACAATTAAACTCTTTTTTATCAAATTCCCTGAAAAGCTTTTGTATTTCAACAGGAAGTAAAAAATCAAATTTCAGATGAGAAAATCCTGGAGTATCCACTATAAATGAATTTTTCTCGATTTCAATAAGTTCGCAGTGTCTTGTTGTATGTCTTCCTTTTTTTGTTTTTTCGCTTACAGTCTGTGTTTTGATTTTAGAACTGTTCAAAATGGCATTTATTAAAGAAGATTTTCCGGCTCCGGATGCTCCGCATAATATTGATGTATTGTCTTTCAGAATAGGTTTTAACTCTTCTATTCCCGTTTTCTTTAAAGCGGAAGTGAATATAATTTGGTAATTAAGCGGTTTATATATATTTAGAATTTCATCTTTAAAACTTTCATTATCTTCTATATCTTCTTTATTAAAGCATAAAATCGGCTTGATATTATGGTATTCACTGTGAGCAATGTATCTGTCCAATTGTTCAAAATTTAAATCAGGTTCTTTTAATGCGGATACTATTATTACTTGTGTAATATTTGCCGCTTTTGGTCGTGTAATAAGGTTCTTTCTTTTGACTACTTTTGAAATAAATGCCTGCATTGAGTTTAAATCAATTTGTTCAAGCTCTACAAAATCGCCCGTATAAACATCTGCTTTTTGTTTTTTTAAAACGGTTCTCAGTTTTGCTTCTATCAAGCCTTTATCGGTTTCAACATAGTAAAAGTCGGAAAATATCTTTATTATACGCCCAATCATATTGAAATAATATAACAATAATTTCAAAAAATAAAGAAATTATACATAAAAATATATTTACGATATAATAAAAGCGAAAATGAGAAGTGTATAAAAAAGAAAAGAGAAAAACATGGTAGAAACAAAAAGAATGGAGATACCCGTAGGTGATAAGGTGGTTACCATTGAAACGGGTAAATATGCAAAATCAGCTACCAGTTCTGTTACGGTGAGATGCGGAGATACAATGCTATTTGTGCATTGCTGCGTTAGTCCGGAACCCAGAGTAGGTATTGATTTCTTCCCCTTATTAATTGATTATGAAGAGAGAATGTCTGCTATAGGAAGAATTCCGGGCGGATATAACAGAAGCGAAGGTAAAGCAAGTGATAAAGCTATACTTGTATCGCGTTTAATAGACAGACCGATAAGACCTTTATTCCCTAAAGGTTACAGAAATGATATACAAATTGTTGCGCAGTTATTCAGTTACGATCAGCAAAATCAGCCGGATACTCTTGCTATGCTGGCGGCATCCACTGCTTTAATGCTGTCAGGTGCTCCCTTTGAAGGTCCTATAGGGGCTGTAAGAGTTTCTAAATTAGACGGAAAACTAATTGCAAATCCGACTCATCAGGAGGCCGATAAATCAGATTTGGATATAGTTGTAGCAGGTACTCATGACAGTGTAATAATGGTTGAAGCCGGCTGCAAATTCGTAACCGAAGATGATATCATGGAAGCTGTTGAGTTTGCTCAGGTCGAAATCAGAAAACAATGTGAAGCACAGGTTCAATTTGCCCGGGATTGCGGGGTTAAAAGAGAAGAATTTGTTAATCCTTATGATACAACAGAGCTTAAAAATATTATTGATGAAGTTGCTCACGATATGATTTTTGACGCTTATCATAATTTTGACAGAGAATACAGACAGACTAAGCTTGATGAAGCAAAAAAACTTGTTAAAGAAAAGGTAGAAGCTCTTCCTGAGGACCATTATATTCATAAAATTATTGAAGAAACAGGTATTGATTTTGTTGCTGAAGAATTTAAAGCGGCAGAAAAGAAAATCATGCGTGCAATGATTTTAGATGAAGGAGTAAGAGCAGACGGCAGAAAGCCAAATGAAGTAAGGCCTATATGGTGTGAGGTTGGGGTTATTCCGCGCGCACACGGCAGCGCTGTATTTACCAGAGGTCAAACCCAGATTCTTTCCGTTGCAACTCTCGCAGGGCCCGGAATGGCTCAGGAACTTGACGGGGTTGATCCGGAAACTAAAAAAACATATATGCATAAATATATATTCCCCGGTTTCTCTGTCGGCGAAGTAAAACCGTTAAGAGGACCCGGAAGAAGAGAAGTAGGACATGGTAATCTTGCCGAAAGAGCTAATGTTCCGGCACTTCCTTCACAGGAAGAATTCGGTTATACAATAAGAGTTACCTCAGATGTACTTGAATCAAACGGTTCTACATCAATGGGCTCAACCTGCGGAAGTTCTATGGCATTAATGAATGCGGGAGTTCCGGTTAAATGTATGATTGGCGGCGTTGCTATGGGGATGATAACTGAACCCGGCAGAGAACCTGTTGTATTGACTGATATTCAGGGGATAGAAGATTTTCTCGGAGATATGGACTTTAAAGTTACGGGTAATGATGACGGTATTACAGCTCTTCAAATGGATATGAAAGCTAAAGGTATTGCAAATGATACATTAAGAAAAGCCCTTGCGCAGGCTAAAGAAGGCAGATTGCATATATTATCAAAGATGAGAGAAGTTATAACAGAACCCGCTAAAGAAATATCGCCTTATGCTCCGCGTATTTATACTATGACTATTCCGACGGAAGATATCGGAACAGTTATAGGACCCGGAGGTAAAAATATCAGAGGAATAATTGAGGCTTCCGGTGCTGAAATTGATATTCAGGATGACGGCAAAGTTACAATTACTTCTAATGATAAAGAAGGTGCCGAGATTGCAAAACATATGATTAATCAAATAGTATTTAAACCGGTTGAAGGTATGGTTTGCAAAGGAAAAGTTGTAAAAATTGTACAATTTGGTGCGTTTGTTGAACTTGCTCCGGGTAAAGACGGCATGGTTCATATATCTCAAATATGTAAAGAAAAAATTGATTCCATTGAAGGAAAACTTCATGTAGGAGATGTTGTAACCGTTAAAGTGATAAAAATTGATGACAGAGGCAAAGTAAGCTTAACGATAAAAGGTGTTACCGAAGAAGAAGCTGCTAATTGCCTTTAAAAAATAAAAAAGAAAAATATCCCGGAAAAAGTCGGGATATTTTTCTTTTATCAGAGCTTTTCATATTTAAAAGAGGTTAAATGGGAAATAAAGTAAAGTATAATTGTGTATTCGGCGGCGGCGGAATAAGAGGAATGTGCTATATTGGTGCAGTAAAAGCATTGAGAGAGTTTGATATTGATATAGCATCAATAGCCGGTTCTTCGGTTGGCGCAGTTTTTGCTGCTTTATATGCAGCAGGATATAATGAAGATGAAATTAAAGAACTTTTTATGGACTTTAATTTTAATATGTTTAGAGATATAAATATTAATATATTTACTACTGATATTTCTTTAAGCAAAGGTGAAATATTTCTTGAATGGCTTCGTGAAAAAATAGGAGAAAAAGTATTTGGCGATGATTATTCAAAAAATAAAGACAGGAAAGTAAGATTTAAAGATATAGAAAAAGATTTGTATATATTAACAATTGATATTAATACAAATACTCCGTATATTTTTTCCAAGAATTCTACTCCGGAAGAAGAAATTGCATTTGCAGTAAGAGCATCTGCAAGTTTGCCGGGACTTATGAAGCCTATTAATATAGGTGATGCGGTTTTGGTTGACGGAGATTTAATTAAGAGCTGGCCGGCGTGGAAAATATATGAAGATTTGAATAATTCTCATACCAGAATACTTGAGTTCAGGCTTGAAGGCTCCCGTGACGGGAGTGATATAAAAAACCCAATGGATTATGTTAATTCTATTATTAATACAATCTGGTATCTTTCTACCGAAAATGTTTTTAATACATTTCACGAAAACGACAGATATGATTATATTGTGATTGATACTAAAGATGTAATTCTTTTTGATTTTACAATTGATAAGGATATTAAAAATTCTCTTATTGACAAAGGGTATCAAACTACTAAAGAATATCTGGCTAAAACTTTAACGGATAAAAAAAAGAAAATTATCAGGTATTATAAAAAACTTTCAGATAAAATGCAGCTTCTTAAAAAAGTGTTAATTCAGAAAAAAATCAATGAAATAATACCTGCGGTTAATGATGTTATGTCTGAAATGAATGAAGATACAAATTATATAGATAATAATATATATGAATTGATAAAAGAATTAAAAGAAAGTTTGTTAATAAATATAAAAAGACCATTTTTTCTCTCTCAAAAATTGGAAAATTACAATCAGATAAAAGAAAGAACGGAATTTGTAATAATGCTGACAGAAGAAAAAATACAAGAATTATCTTCATACATTACAAATTTTAGTAATAAATGTTAAGATTAATAACATGACCTAACAAATTATTTTATAATTGATTTTTATACTAGTAAATCAAAAAGAGTGGAGAAATTAATGTCAGGCGACAGTATACTGGAGAGAGAAAAAAAATTATATTCAAATACAGATAATGCTAATCTGGCTGTATTTAAGATAGTAGACGGAATAAAAGATATACTGGAAGATGACCGAAGACAGAAACAGCCGTTAATACTTTCTCTTGATGAAAAATTACTGATAAAAACCGTAAAAGATTTTATTGAGAAAAAAAGACATCAATGTTTAATCGGTATAACCGGAGAATCTGCTTCCGGCAAAACAACGTTGGTTAATTATATATTAAAAGCTGTAAGAAAGAGATTATATAATGAATCATATACATCGTTATGCTGTGACGATTATTATAAAGATACATCCGAAGAATTAAAAAAAGCAGGAAGTTATGAAAATCTTTATAAAACAGGATTTAGTTTTGATAAACCCGAGGCAATAAATCTTGATTTAATGCGTGCACATCTGATAAGCTTAAAAAACGGCTGCGGGGTTAATGCTCCGGAATATGATTTTGTTACCTGTGAAAGTATTCCCAATCGGGCTTATAAAAATCCCACAAAAGCTATATTGGCTGAAGGGCTTTATGTTCTTGGAGAAGAACTTGTTGATTTATTTGATATAAAAGTATATGTATTTACACCTTTTGATAAGATAAAAGAAAGATGGTTTACAAGAGCGATTTTAAGAGGTAAAACCGGAATAGCAGCAGAACATCAATTTAATGATGTAAACACAACCGCTCAGATATATATAAGGCCGACTATGCAGAAGGCTGATATTGTAGTTAACGGTTTGACCTCTGCCGAATATATAGAAGAGATGTCAACCAGAATTATAAATCTTATTCAGGATGTAGTAAATTTTTATAAATAAAAATATTTAATCTTATGCTGCAAATTATCTTTGTTAGTCTTTAAATTATATTAATTTATATTAAGAAAATTTTGCCTGAATTTGTAAAAAAATGTAAATTTATTTGCTATTGAAAACAAAAAAAATTAAAGCAAAATAAAAAATATGCCGATTAAAAAAACAACAGTGTAAATGCTTTTAAGGCATAAAATAAAAAAAATATAAAAAATACAAGGCTGAATAAATATTAAATATGAACGCAATTATTTGATGCGGTTTGTTTTAGTATTTATGTAGTCTTGTCAAAGTCAAGGAGAATAATATTGGCAAAACCAACAGCGGCGGCAACACTACAGGTTCATATAAACAGGTTTAGAAACTTTTTAAATTTCACAAGAGCCTTTCTGAAAAAGAAGAATCCGGTAAAACTGTTTATTACCCAGACAAAAAATTATTTTCAGGAACTTATGACAGTCAAACAGAAAATTAAAAAGATTGAGAACCGTATTAATTATGAAAAATATAAACTTAAAAAAACAGAACTGATTCTTGCACAAAATTCAGAACATGTGTTTTTAAGAGGTAGGTCACTTAATCAAACAAGGTAAAGAAAATGGGTGTTTTAATATCCTTTAACAGAAAAATGTATCTTACAAATTATATCAATATTCTTGAAAGAAAGTTAAATGATATAACTACTCAACAAATGAATCTGCTGGATACAATAACACAGTTAAATTCTCAGATTAGTGATATAGGCAATACTGATTCACCTGCAGTGAAAAAGCTTGAAGCAAGAAAAGTAGAACTTGAAAATTTAGATAAACAGCTTAATGTAAGGATGCAGAAAATTCAAACCCAGCTTCAGTCGGCTAATACGGAACTTCAATCAGCAGATCAGGCATTGCAGCAGAATATACAGCGTTCATTCTCGTATAATTTCGGCGGATAAAATCAAATTGATAATTATAATTGTAATAACCTGCATTAAAAAAGCCGGTTATTTCTTTATTTGACAAAATACATCTTCACTTTAAAATAAAAAGGATGAAGCTTAAATTATCGGAATTGGAAAATAAGATTAATAAAGAACAGGAAATAAACTTTTCACAAATATATGAGGAGTTTAATAAGAATGTGCCAACAGAAGCAAAATTACACGCTAAAATTATCGGAGATTATATTAAAATTGAAGGTACAATAAAGGCTGCTTTAAATGCGGTTTGTGATAAATGTTTAAAAGAGTTTACAAAAGAACTTAATATAAATGTAGATGAAGTTTTTATAAAAGGCTGTCTGAATGACAATTATAATGAGGAGTTTGAGATAAAATCAGACTGCTTTATAGAGGATTTAAACGGTAAAAATGAAATAGATATTACAGATTTTGTTTACCAAAGTGTAATATTGAATATACCAAATAAGCTTGTTTGTGATATAAATTGTAATGGAAATGAAAATCTGAATAAATATATAAAAACAGATTTTTCTGATCCGAGATTAGAGATATTTAAGAATATAAAAATAGAAAAGGAATAGAATTATGGCAGTACCAAAGAAAAGAACGGGCAAATCAGCTCAAGGACACAGAAGAGCAAACTGGAAAGGCTCTGTTCCTGAAACAACAATATGTACAAATTGCGGAGCCACTGTATTAACGCATACCGTATGTATGGAATGCGGGACTTATAAGGGTAAACCCGTAAGTAAAAAAACAGTTAATACGGAAACTAAAGACGCAGAATAATTAAATAAAATAAACGGGGATACAGAATAGTATGACTAGGATAGCTATAGATGCAATGGGAGGAGATAATGCTCCCAGAGCAATAGTTGAAGGGGCTGTATGGGCAGCACATGAGTATAATATTCCTATTGAACTGGTAGGTAAGTTATACGATATCGAAAGGGAGCTTGACAGAATAGATCAGGAGGGTATTGTTGTTTCTGTCGGAGGCGCAATATTCCAACCAAAAAGAATAAAAATAAATATAAAAAATCTGGATATTAAAATGACGCAGGCTTCTGAGGTTATTGAAATGGGAGAAGCCCCCGGGCAAGCTATCAGAAAAAAGAAAAACTCGTCAATTGTTCTGGCTGTAAATGCGGTAGTGACAGGCAGTTCAGATGCTGTTGTCGCTGCGGGGTCAACCGGTGCCGCAATGGGGGCAAGTTTATTCGGGCTTGGCAGGTTAAACGGTATTGAAAGACCTGCTATAGCTACTGTTCTGCCGACTATGAAAGGGCCTTTGGTCTTAATTGATTCGGGAGCAAATACGGATTGTACTCCTGAAATGCTGTATCAGTTTGGATTAATGGGCTCGACTTATGCTAAGTCTGTTTTGGGTATAGAAAATCCCAGAATTGCACTTCTGAACATAGGTGAAGAAGCCGGTAAAGGTGATGAACTGGCGAAAGATACATATAAACTTTTTGATGAAAATAAAGATAAACTGAACTTTATAGGTAATGCTGAAGGAAAGGAAATTTTCCTCGGTAATTGTGATGTTGTTGTTTGCGACGGATTTGTAGGCAATGTTACTTTAAAAACAATAGAAGGTGTCGCGAGAATGTTCTTTTATATGATAAAACAAGAGTTCGGGCATGATTTATTGTCTAAAATAATAGGATTGCTTGTAAAACCCATTTTGAAAAAAATGTACGCAAAAATTAATTATGAAGAATTTGGCGGTGCTTTGCTTCTCGGGGTTAAAGGTATAACTGTTATTTGTCACGGTCGTTCAACTGCATATGCAATCAAGAATGCTGTAAAAGTTGCATATAATGCCGTTGAAGCTGAAGTTAACAAGAAAATAGCATCATTTTACGGGGAGATATAATAGATGAGTATTCCAATAAGAATAGCGGGAATTGGGTTTGAAGTACCGGAAACTGTAATAACAAATGATGATTTGACAAAAATAATAGATACTTCTGATGAATGGATAAAAACAAGAACCGGAATTGAAAGAAGGCATGTATTATCAGGTAATGAGTCAGCCGTTGATATAGGTATTAGAGCGGCTGAGAAGGCCATTAAAAAATCGAAAATTGATGTAAAAGAGATTGATTTAATAATTGCAGCAGCAAGTGTAGAAGCTCATGCATATCCTTCTACGGCTTGCGAAGTGCAGGCCGCAATCGGAGCTGTAAATGCAGCCTGTTTTGATATTACTGCGGCATGCTCAGGATTAATATACGGACTGGGGATTGCACGCGCGTTTATAAAATCGCAATTCGCAAAGAATGTACTTATTGTTGCAACTGATGCTATATCAAGAAGCCTTGACTGGACAGACAGAACAACTTGTGTATTATTTGGCGACGGTGCAGGTGCTATGGTGCTTACAATATCAGATGATGAGCAGGATGATATACTTGCGGTTGATTTGAAAGCTGAAGGTCATCTCGGACATTTTATAACCATGCCAATTGCGGGAAAGAATTGTCCTCTCGTTGAACCGAATGATGAGGAAAAAATGTTTGTTAAAATGGACGGGAAAGAAGTTTATAAATATGTAGTTACAAAGCTTCCCGGATATATTGAAGAATGTGTGTCGAAGTCAGGTCTTAAAATGAATGAAATAGATTATCTCGTTCCGCATCAGGCTAATATGAGAATTATTGAAGCTCTTGAAAAAAGACTTGAATTCTCTCCTGAAAATGTTATCTCAAATATAAAAGATTATGCGAATACATCGGCAGCATCAATTCCTATAGCATTGGTTGAAGCAGTTGAAAGCGGTAAAATGAAACTTCCATGCAGCGCTATATTAACCGGATTTGGTGCCGGCATGACAGTTGGAACGGCAGTGGTTAAATTAAGAGAAGGTATTGTATAGTGAATAAATATGCGTTTATTTTTCCGGGGCAGGGAGCACAAGCTCCGGGTATGGGTAAAGATTTATATGACAATTCTGCTGCGGCAAGAAATGTTTTTAATACTGCTGATGAAGTACTGGGCTATAATATTTCCGATTTATGTTTTAACGGTTCAGAAGAGGATTTAAAGAAAACAATTAATTCACAGCCGTGCATTTTAACTGTTTCATTAGCAGCATATGAAGCATTAAGGGAAAAATGCAGTATAAATCCTGTGTGTGCTGCCGGTCATAGTCTTGGCGAATATGCCGCAATGTATACGGCAGGTGTTGTGGATTTAAGAACAGTTTTACTATTAATTAGCAAAAGAGCCGAGCTGATGAATGAAGCGGCTGAAAAATCCGATGGTTCCATGGCAGCGGTTCTCGGGCTTGATAATGAAACTGTAATTAATGTTGCAGGTCAATTGAATAATGTTTATGTTGCGAATTTTAACTCCCCGGGACAGGTTGTAATTACCGGAAGCAGGGAAGAAATAAATAACAGTATTGATAAATTTAAAGCAGCCGGAGCAAAAAGAGTTCTCCCTCTTGCAGTTTCGGGCGCTTTCCATTCTCCGTTTATGAAAGATGCGGGTTTCAAATTTAAGGATTTTATAAATCAGTTTATTTTTAATAATGCAAATATCCCGGTGTATACCAATGTGGATGCTGAGGTTACGATAAATGCAGGTGAGTTCCAAAATAAACTTCCTTTGCAAATTTCATCTTCTGTTCTCTGGACTCAGACAATTAATAATATTGCGGCAGATGGAATTACTAATTTTATTGAAATCGGACCGGGGAAGGTTCTTGCCGGATTAAACAAAAAAATTAATCCTGAGTTAAACACCGTTAATATTTATAATTGGGAATCATTAAATTTTGCAATGGATGAGCTTATGAATTGCAAAGAAAAGGAGTTAATATAATGACAGAAAAAAAGGTAGCATTGGTAACTGGGGCTTCAAGAGGTATAGGTAAAGCCTGTGCGCTTGAACTGGCAAAAGCCGGTTATGATGTAATTGTTAATTATGCAGGCAACGAAGATGCCGCTAATAATACCGTTAAAGAAATAAAAGAGAAAACCGGAACTAATCCTTATGCAATAAAGTTTGATGTCTCAAATAAAGAAGCTGCCGAAAACGGCATAAAAGAAATAATTGAAAAATACGGCAGAATAGATGTATTAGTAAATAATGCAGGGATTACCCGCGACGGGTTGTTCATAAGAATGACTCAGGAAGCATGGGAAAGTGTAATAAATACAAATTTAAGCAGCGCTTATTATGTTACTCATCCTGTTGCTAAAATCATGATAAAACAGCGTTCAGGCTCAATCGTTAACATGTCAAGCATTGCAGGAGTATATGGAAATGCCGGACAGGCTAACTATTCTGCAGCAAAAGCAGGTCTTATCGGATTTACAAAATCACTTGCAAAAGAACTTGCTTCAAGAGGCATAAGGGTTAATGCGGTAGCACCGGGATTTATTCAAACCGATATGACAAAAGATTTGAATACAGAAAAAATCATTGAATTTATTCCTTTGAAGAAACTGGGATTACCGGAAGATATAGCCAAAACGGTAAAATTTCTTGCTGTTGATGCTGATTATATAACAGGTCAGGTTCTTGGTGTAGACGGCGGTCTTGTTATATAGTTAACAGATTTGCAAATTTGTTTGTAGATAGTATAATAATTTCATAATGAAAATAAGTATTAGTAAAAAATGAGGTAAAAAAAATGAGTGATGTTCTTGAGAGAGTAAAAAAAGTTGTTGTAGAGCAATTAAGTGTTGATGAAAGTATAGTAACACCTGAAGCAAGCTTTACTACAGATTTGGGAGCAGATTCTTTAGATACAGTTGAATTAGTTATGGCTTTTGAAGAAGAATTCGGATGTGAAATCCCTGATGAAGATGCTGAAAAGATAGCAACAGTTCAAGATGCGGTTAACTATATAGAAGCAAATTCATAATCGCTCAAAAGTAATCAAATGTTTATGAATGAGGGGTTCTTGATATGCAAGTTCTCCTCATTCTTTTGAAATATATATTTATAGGTGAAAAAATGACAAAAAGACGAGTAGTAATAACAGGTATGGGGGTTGTATCCCCTTTCGGAGTCGGCTCTGATAAATTATGGGAAGGCGTTGTTAACGGAAAAAGCGCTGTATCTAGAATTGAGAATATGGGAGATATGAGCGGACACACTGTTCTAATCGGCGGGGAAATTAAAGAAACCGTTTTTAATCCTATGGATTATTTTGAACCGAAAGAAGCAAAAAGGCTTGATAAATTTTTGCAGTACTCTGTTGTAGCGGCAAGAGAAGCTGTTGAAGATTCCGGTATTTTAAATTCAGGAATAGATCCCTTTAGATTTGGTGTAATAGTAGGTTCTGCCGCAGGCGGGTTTCATACAATAGAAAGAAGTTATGCGGCAATGCTGCAAAAAGGACCCACAAAATGTTCTCCGTATACTATTCCGATGCTTATAACAGATATGTGTGCAGGCCGCATTTCTATTGAATTTGGTGCTAAAGGTGTTAATAAAGCGGTAATATCGGCTTGTGCTACTGCCGCTCACTGTATTGGAGATGCTTTTAGGACAATTCAATATAATGACGCAGATGCGGTAATTACCGGAGGCAGCGAAGCTGCTATTTGTACAATAGGTTTAGGTGCTTTTACCGCGGCAAAAACCCTGTCAAAAAGAAATGATGAACCGCAAAAAGCATCAAGACCGTATGATAAAGACAGAGATGGTTTTGTAATGGCGGAAGGTGCAGGCGTTCTTATTTTAGAAGAGCTTGAACATGCAAAAAAACGCGGTGCAAAAATATATGCAGAAATAATAGGCTACGGTCAGACCGGAGATGCTTATGATGTTGTTGCGCCTTGTCCTGACGGCTCGAGTGCAGCAAAGGCAATGGAACTTGCGCTTAAAGATGCGGATATCAAACCTGAAGATGTTCAATATATTAATACACATGGTACAAGTACACATTTGGGAGATATTGCAGAAACTCTTGCAATTGCTAAAATTTTCGGAGATAAATCTAAAAATCCGAATTTAAGAGTAAGCTCTACAAAGTCAGAGACAGGACATATGCTTGGTGCTTCAGGTGCAGCTGAATCGGTAATTTGTATTAATGCCATAAATAAAGGAATTGTTCCTCCTACAATTAACCTTGATAATTTGGATGAAGAAGTTGCAGATTTAAACTATGTTCCTAATAAAGCCGAGAAAATACCTGTTAATATAGCATTAACAAATTCCTTCGGTTTCGGCGGTCATAATGCTGTGTTAATATATAAAAAATAT
>CALUSW010000035.1 GCA_944323535.1 Candidatus Gastranaerophilales bacterium
ACATTTTTTTCTTGGCACTTAGAAAAATCTCCCTCTGCTTCATCATAACATAAAGTTTTTTTAAGGGCAAAACCGGTTTTTAATATAAAATATCCGAACAAAATTATGAGTGAATTTGTTCTAATCAAGAGCAGCATTTGCTCGTTTTGAAGCTTTTATTCCCAACCGGTAAGACCCAGAAACGAGTTCGGGATGACATTAAACATTTGGGATGGCATAGAGAACAAATTGTAATCAGGAACTTCGAATTTTCCTTAACCTGTCACCCTGAACTGGCTGCAAAATCCGTTGAGACAATGTCGAAACGTGATTTTATGCCACTGCCCGGTGTTTCGGGATTTTACCAAAAAGCAAATATAATTCTAAGTCGGCAAGATGCTGAAATACTCTTCGAGCACCCTCCCTTGTAAGCCTCCTTATAGTCGGCAACAAGAAGAGCTGTAAATTCGGGATGACATAATAAAATCAATGTGACAAATATCGGGGACATAACAAATTAATTTGTCACCCTGAACTCGTTTCAGGGTCTGACCAGCTTGTAGCTTTCGTTTTCAACCGGCAAGCTCCTGAACCGGCTCGGGGTGATGAATAAATAAATATAACGCATTAATTTATTGTCTTTTTTCTATTTTTTTGAGTACAAAATCTATTCTTAATTGTTCGACGGCAGGCTCCGATAATAAGCTATATATTTCGAGATCTTATTATTTATAATTCTCCAAAACAAGTTCAGGGTGATGATTTTGGCTGTTTTTAGTATAAATGCTGTATAAATTCCACAATTAAGTAGTAGCAAAATAAATATTTCGGTAGTAACATATAAGAATAAATACATTACAAAAATGGATTTGTGAAATGGGAAGAATAGTATTAGACAGAAATAAGTGCAAGGGCTGCTATTTGTGTGTTGATGTATGCCCTAATAAAGTATTAGAGCCTGATACAAAAGTAAATTCCATCGGATACTACCCTATAAAGGTAAATGAGGGCAAACAGTGTATCGGATGTGCAATGTGTGCAAGAGTATGTCCTGATATGGCTATTGAAAAGGTGTACAGATGAATAACAAGAAAGAATTATTAAAAGGTAATTATGCAATTGCGCAGGCTGCTGTAGAAGCGGGATGTCAAAGTTATTTCGGATATCCGATTACGCCCCAGAGCGAAATCGGAGAATATATGAGTGATAAAATGCCTGAACTTGGCAGGGCTTATGTTGCAGCGGAAAGTGAAGTTGCGGCAATAAACATGCTTTTGGGCGCCGGTTCTGTCGGTGTAAAGGCAATGACATCATCATCGTCATGTGCCGTTGCATTAATGCAGGAAGGCTTGTCATTTATTGCCGGAGATGAAATACCCTGTGTGCTTGTAAGTGTAATGAGAGGCGGTCCGGGACTCGGGTATATATATCCTTCACAGGGCGACTATTATCAGGCAACAAAAGGCGGCGGAAACGGCGATTATAAAATTGTTACGTTTGCACCGTCAAGTGTTCAGGAATGTGTTGATTTGACTTATAAATGTTTCTATGTTTCTCAAAAATACAGAACACCTGTTTGCCTTTTGGCAGACGGTATGATAGGACAGATGATGGAACCTGCCGTTATAGGTGAATATCCGTATGAAGAAATAGATCAGTCAGATTGGGCTTTAGACGGAGCGGACGGCAGAGAACCAAGGCATATTGCATCAATCGAACGCGAACAGGAAACATTAAGAGCCCGGGTTGTAAAGATATTTGAAAAGTACAATAAAATATTGGAAAACGAAAATATCTTTGAAAAATATGAAGTCGAAGGCGCAAAACTTGTTATTACCGCTTTTGGCAGTATTGCCAGAATTGCAAAGGCTGCTGTTAAAAAGGCAAGAAAAGAAGGTTTAAAAGTAGGATTGTTCCGTCCGATAATGCTGAATCCGTTCCCTGAAAAAGTTGTTGCGGAAATAGCCGAAAAAGTAGACGGTATTCTTGATATAGAACTCAACTGCGGTCAAATGCTGAATGATATAAAGGCAAGCATGGCAGGTGTTGCCAATAATATTACGGTTGAATTTTACGGAAGACCTGCCGGTGTAATGATGACCGTTGAAGAAATTCATAAACAGATAGAAATTGCATACAGAAAGTTGGTTGAAAAGAAATATGGAACAGCTTGTATATAAAAAGCCCGATTCAATCAGAGATGATTATAAAATTACTTTTTGCCCGGGATGTGATCATGGTGTTGCGGTAAGGCTTGTTGCCGAGGTTCTTGATGAGCTTGGTGTGCGCGAAAAAACAATCGGAATAGCTTCCGTAGGCTGCAGTGTTTTCTCGTATGATTTCTTTAATGTTGATATAGTTGAGGCTCCCCATGGCCGTTCTTTGGCTGTTGCAACGGGTGTAAAACGTTCAAAGCCGGATAAAGTGGTATTTACCTATCAGGGTGACGGAGATTTAGCTTCAATCGGACTTGGCGAAACTATTCATGCTATGACAAGAGGCGAGAAGGTCACGGCGGTTTGTATAAATAATACTACATACGGAATGACCGGAGGACAGGGCGGTCCCACTACTTTGTTAGGACAGGTAACAACAACTACTCCACACGGACGCAAAGCCGAATTATCGGGATTTCCTTTAAAAATGTGCGAAATATTAAAAGAAGTTGACGGTGCCGCATATGTTGCAAGAGTGACTCTTGACAGTCCTGCCGCAGTAATGAATGCAAAAAAATGTCTGAAAAAAGCCTTTGAAGCACAGTTAAAAGGACTCGGCTCGGGATTTGTGGAAATACTTGCAACTTGTCCTACAAACTGGAAGATGACTCCTCAGGAATCACATGCAAGGGTGAGAGGAGAAATGTCTGAAGTATTTAGACCCGGTGTGTATAAAGATAAAGTCAGTGAGGTTTAAAATGGATTCTAATGTATTAATAGCAGGATTTGGCGGACAGGGGGTATTATTTATAGGTCAGCTGCTTGCGAATGCCTGCATGAATGCAGGTTTAAACGTTACATGGTTTCCTGCATACGGTGCTGAAATGAGAGGCGGAACCGTTAATTGTACGGTTTGTATGTCTGATGATGAAGTAGCATGCGCATACGTTGATAAACCTGAAAATGTTATAGCATTGAACGATCCTTCTTTTAAAAGATTTGAAAGCGAGATAAAACCCGGCGGGATAATGGTTGTTAATTCTTCTCTTGTAAAAACACCTCCAAAAAGAACGGATATCACCTATAAATATGTTCCCATGACAGAGATTGCACATAGTTTTGGCAATGAAAAAATGGCAAATATAGTATCGCTCGGTGCATTTCTTAAGGCATTTCCCGTTGTAAACAGAGAAAGTATAATATCTGCGATGAAAGATAAATTAAAAGGAAATAAGGCAAGAATGCTGGACGGAAATATTAAAGCACTTGAAGAAGGTTTTGCTGCCGTTTATTAATTTTTAGGAATATTTTAAAAAACTTTGGGGTTTATATGAAAATAACGGATATTATTGAGAAAAAAAAACAAGGCGGAATTCTAACCGATGAAGAAATAAAATTTTTTATAGACGGAGTTATGAACGGCTCCATTGAAGATTATCAAACAAGTGCTTTGTTAATGGCAATTTATTTTAAGGGCATGAATATTGATGAGACTACAAGCCTTACAAAATATATGGTAAATTCCGGTGAAATACTTGATTTATCTGATATATCAAATGATATTATTGATAAACATTCAACGGGCGGTGTGGGTGATAAAATTACACTAATATTTCTTCCCCTGATAGCGGCTTGCGGTTTATACAGCGCAAAGCTTTCGGGCAGAGGACTGGGACATACGGGCGGTACTATAGATAAGTTAGAATCTATCCCGGGGTTCAGAACCGATTTGTCTGTTTCCGAATTTAAAGCAAAAGTTAAAGAACATGGAACCGCTATAGCGGCGCAGACTCTTTCACTTGCTCCTGCGGACGGAAAATTATATGCTTTAAGAGATGTAACTTCTACTGTTGATATAATTCCTTTGATTGCATCTTCGGTTGTTTCCAAGAAGACGGCTTCCGGGGCAAGTCATATAATTCTGGATGTGAAATATGGTTCGGGCGCTTTCTTAAAGACACCGGAAGAGGCTGAAATACTTTCAAAAACAATGGTAGAGGCAGGAAAGCGTTTAAACAGAAATATTTGTGCAGTTATAAGTTCTATGAATCAGCCTCTCGGCAGAGCGGTGGGAAATTCTGTTGAAATAATAGAAACCATTGAGTTTTTAAAGGGCAATATGGAACCTGATTTAAAAGAAATTACTTATACTCTTATTATGGCTGCTTTTGAGAAAATCGGAAAAATTTATTCAAAAGAAGAATGTTATAAATATCTTGATGATTTAATTTTTTCAGGAAAAGCTCTTGATAAATTCAAAGAAATACTTCAATCCCAAAATGGTGATATTTCAATAATTGATGATTATTCTAAACTGCCGCAGGCGGGAATTAAATATGAAGTTAAATCTGATACGGACGGTTTTGTAAAAAATGTTGATGCATTAAAAATTGCAAAAGCATGTAAAAATCTTGGCGCAGGCAGAGAAAAGAAATCAGATAAAATTGATTATTCCGCAGGTATTTATCTTACTAAAAAGTATTCCGAGGAAATAAAAAAAGGCGATACTATAGCAATAATGTATACAAATAAACAGGAAGCATTAAAAGAAGCAGAACAGTTGATTAAATCAGCTTTTGAATATTCCAAGGAAAAACCCTCTTCAAAATCACTGATATATAAAATTATTCATTAGAACTTTTTGTATCACCGGTTTCGGGTAATAAAAAGTCTATCATTTTCTTAGCCTGTCCGAATTCTATATTGAGTTCTTTAGCAAGAGGAAGTTTCATAATAATATTGTTGCTTAGCCGGAATATTTTGGGCAGAATTGTAAAATTACCGCTCAATGCCAGTTTTGAGGATAAACGTTTATTTTCACTGTCATATATTTTGGAAAAATTCAATCCCAGTGTTGTGCAGAAAGGAAAAGAAGGATTTCCTTTTGAATCTTCCGTTAAAACTCCGAAAGTTCTGCATATAATTGGTCTGTGAGAATATATACTGCACGAATCTTCAATAAGGAAAGGACATATATATGAATCTCTGTTTCCCTTTTTTAGTTCTTCTATATTGTTGTTTATTTTTTCTTTTGTTTCTTCATTAAGTTTTTCAAAACCTGCTTTCAGGTATTCAAATTCTATTTCCGACAAAGGGTAATCACCGCGTCTGCAGCAAAGAGAACATCCTTTTTTACAAACAATATACTCTTTTTGATATTCAAAGATTTTCTTTAAGTCATCATCTAAAATTTCTAAAAATTTTTCAAAATTGCCGTTATTCATTGTATTCCTATATCCATACTGCCGCTTCTTAAACCTTCCAAATCAAGTGTTATATAATTAAATCCGATTTTTTTTAATTCGGAAATTATATCTTCATGTTTGTTCATAAAATTTTGAAATTCTGTTTTTTCAATTTCTATTCTTGCTGTATTATCGTGATATCTTAGCCTGCAGGAAATAAAACCAAATTTCTTTAATATATTTTCGCCTTTTTTAACCTTTAAAATATTTTCTTCCGTAAGTTTTGTATTATAAGGAAATCTTGTTGCAATACAGGGAGTTGAAGGTTTATTAAAGATTTTTAATCCCAGTTCTTTTGCATATTCCCGTATTTGTTTTTTTGTAATTTTATGTTTTATATACGGAGAAATAATATCAAGTTCTTTTATTGCTTTTAACCCGGGTCTGTATGTTTGTGTATCATCATAATTTGTACCGTCTATTATATATTTTGAATTATTCGAGCAGCCGGACGGCGGCAATAAGCCGGCGGTAAGTTGCGACACCGGATTATTTTCTTTTGCAAAATCTTTTAATTTACTGAAAAAAAGTTTTTTGCAATGATAACATCTGTCTTTCGGATTATTGCAAAGGATTTCATTTTCGAGCGGATAGAATTCAATTATTTTATGTTTAATATCATAATTGCGGCAAAAATCTATTGTTTCTTGTATTTCTTCATCAGTCTGAAAGACAGATTTAAAAGTAACCGCAGTTATATTTAGGTCTTTACATAAATATAACAAAAGAGAAGAATCAATTCCGCCTGAAAAAGCAAGGCAAATGCCATGCTTTCCCATTTGTGATAAATCGTTTAAAAGGTTTTGAAAATTATTTATCATTTATTTTGACCGTATTATATGAAAGTCTTTTGCAAAGAATCATCATAAAGACTGCAACAATGCATATTCCTGCAATGTTTGCCGCAACAGGATTAAGTGCCTGTAAAACGGCAAGTTTTGATTGTAATGCCGAGCTTATTGAATATAACATTCCTTCTGATAATTCGGTAACGGAGTCAGAAATATTAAGAAGCGACCATTCAAGACCGTCCGGTTTTGAAGACGCAAATTGAGCTATAAAGCCGGCAAGAATTAAAGAAATACCTCCGATTGAGTAAGTAAGTTTTTCTGAAAAATTAGTTTTATTTGCAAGAACTACTATTATTGCTGTAAATAATCCTTCAATTATTCCTATGGGAAGATGTATAAACTGCATTAAACCGAGGAAATTGGCAGGATTACCGGAAATGCTTCCCGAGATTATTCCCTCAGCTGCTGCTGCAAAAGAACCAAGCTGCAATGCGGCAGCTGAGGCGAGAACAGAAGCTGAAACAAATCTTTTTCTTTCTGCAAGCGGTTTATAAATTAACGGATAAACCATAAAACATGCTAAAAATCCCATATTAAATATATTGCAGCCGAGAGCCAATAAACCGCCGTCGGCAAAGAAAACAGCCTGAACAAGTAAAATTGTACAGATTGCAAGATAAGCGCAGGAAGGTCCTAAAAGCGCTGCTAACAATACAGCGCCTATAATATGTCCGCTGGAACCTGTCTGCGGTATTGCAAAGTTAATCATTTGCAGGGCAAAGACAAACATTGTCATTACGATTGCAAACATAATATTTTCTTTTTTGAAGTCTTTTTTAGCCGTTTTATAGGCATAATAAATACCTATGCCTGCCGCTGCAAGCATTGTCATCCCTGTGACAGGGCATATGATTGAGTTACCTAAATGCATGTTAATTATCTCCTCTTATTGTCATTACTCTTAAAATCGGATTTTTATATTTCCTTTTGCCGGCGCCATAGCCGATTTTTTCTATAATAAATTCTGCGGGAAGTTTTTCTCCGTTATATAAAGCTGCAGCTATGGCAGCACCGGTCGGAGTTACCATTTCTCCTTCATTGTCGGTTATTTTAACCGGAAGTTTATATTCTGCCGCTATTTCGCATACTGCAGGTACGGGAACAGGCAATATGCCGTGAGCGCATTGTACATATCCCTGTCCTTCCGTAAGTGCGGAAAAATATACTTTTTCGGGATTTAAATCATCAAACAGCACCGAAAAACTAACTATATCAACAATTGAATCAATAGCTCCCACTTCGTGAAAATGAACTTCGGTTATGTCTTTTCCATGAACTTTTGCTTCTGCCTGTGCAACTATTTTAAAAATCTTTTTTGCAAGGTTTTTTGCATTTTCGGTTATTTGGGCTTTGTCTATGATTTTGTTTACGTCTTCAAGATTTCTGTGTTCATGGTGGTGATGAACGTGATTATGCCCGTGTTCATGATGGGTATGCTCTTTTAAGACAACATCAAAATCTGAAGCCTGAATGGCATTAATATTTACTTTAGATATATTGTAAGAAAATTCATCATTAAGATTCATAGAATTAAGTGCTTTTTCAAGTTTTTCTCTGTCAGCGCCCAAATCAAGCAGAGCGGCAACAGACATATCTCCTGAAATTCCCGATTTACATTCAAAATACAAATCCATATCAGACTCCTGCTATTTTTCTGTTTATTCTGTTTGCACTGTAACCCGCATTAAATCCGTTATCGATATTCACAACAGTCATGCCTTCAGCGCAAGAATTAAGCATTGTAAGTAATGCGGAAAGTCCTTTAAAAGAAGCGCCGTAGCCGATAGAGGTAGGAACTGCAATAACAGGTGCATCTGTCATGCCTGTGATTATAGAACCAAGTGCACCCTCCATGCCTGCAACCGCAATTATTACATTTGCTTTTCTGATTTCATCAAGCTTGTCAAACAGCCTGTGTATACCTGAAACACCGACATCATAGTATTTTTTTACATTGCTGCCGAAAAATTGCGCTGTTTCGGCGGCTTCTTCCGCAACGGGAATATCTCCCGTACCTCCCGTACAAACAGCAATTTCCCCTGTTTTTTGAATTTCATTTTGTACAAGAGTTAAAACTCTTGCTTGTTCATTATATTTAATATTTTTAAATTCTTTTTTCAAAGCATTATATTGTTCAATGCTTGCTCTTGTTCCTATTACATTTGAACCTTTTTCACTGAAAGCGGAAAAGATTCCGATAAGCTGTTCATTTGTTTTGCACTCGCAAAAAACAGCTTCTGAATATCCCCTTCTTTTTTGCCGTTCAATATCGAGTTTTGCAAAACCTATATCAATATATTTTTCATTATTTTTCATAATTTTATTTTATATCCTGATAGCTGTTATCAGTCAATAAGTTTTTATAATCTGCAAATACGGTAAAATAATATATTAAGACTATAGAAATATAAATAAAAAACATTAATAATATTAATATGAAAAAGATATTAAAAATTTTAACGGTATTTCTTATTGTTGTATCCGGAATTTTTTGCGATGTTAAAGCTCAAACAACCGGCAGCAGTGATTATTTATCTTTAAAATCGGGTGTTTTTATAAAAGTAATGGTTCTGGAGGAATTTTCTACGCTTACCTCGGATATTGAGGATACCGTTAAATTTATAAATACTCAGGATATGTATATATATGAAACAAATGTTGTTCCCGAAGGAACCATATTCTACGGAGAAATAGAAGATTTACTGGAGCCGGTTTCAGGAAGAGACGGAGCTTTAAAAATAAATATATATAAAATGATAACTCCCGACAAAAAAGTTTATAAAATAAAGGGGCATATATATAGTGAAAACGAAAACTACATAGGCGGTAAAAAAACAGCTAATATGTATTATCACAAAGTTCCTCATTATAGTTCCAAACTAAAACCGATGCTGCAGGCGGCACCTTTAAATGTATACGAAATGGGACAGCATACTGTTGTCAAACCCGGTGCTGAATTATTTGTAATATTGGAAGAAGATGTTATACTAAAATGAACTAAAAATAAATTTGCTCGTTTTAGATAAAGAATAATATAATAATATTATAGGTAGTGTTAAGGAGAAGACTATGAGGAAAGAATTAATATCTTTGTCAATTATTACGGTAATGGCTGCAACACCTTGTATTTCTTTAGGTGCCGGAAACTATGAAATACAAACGGCTCCTGCCGCACAATATAATACAAATCAAACACAGTATCCTTTGCCCGTAAATTCATATCAACCACAGGGTTATAACTATAATAATTATAATAATCTTCAAGGTAATGTTGTAATGGTTCCGGTAAATACATCATTTGCGGCTACGGCAATGACACCGCTGTCATCCGAAACTTCTAAAGCTGGTGATAGTGTTATGTTTTATTTAGGCTCCGATTTTTATTACGGAAATCATTTAATAGCTTCTGCAGGCAGTACTCTTAACGGTACGGTAATAAAAGCGAAAAAAGGCGGTTTTGGCGGTAAAAACGGACAATTACAGGTAAAATTTACCAATATAGTAACACCTATGGGGCAAATGATTCCGATTTCAGCAAGTATCCAAACTGATGACGGAACCGGAATATTGAAAGCGGGAACTGCAAAAGATGTAACAAAAGATTATGTTAAAGATGTCGGTGTTGGTGCTGCAGCAGGAGCTGCGCTCGGAACGGCAATGGGTGCTTTATCCTCCGGCAGTGTCGGTAAAGGTGCTATATATGGAACTGCTTTAGGCGGCGGAATAGGTTTGGGTAAATCTTTGCTTAATAAAGGCGATAATGTTGAAATACCGCAGAATGCACAATTAAACATTGTGTTAGACCAGCCTGTAACTGTTTCTTCTAATACTCCTTATTAGGTAGTAAACAGGCTATTTGTTTTATCAAATATTTTTTGATAAAATAACTAGCAAATGGGAAATTAGGGAATGTCAGTAATAAATAATGATAATAATATAAAATCAGGAAAAAAACGGCTGCAAGCATCTGTATACGAGCTTCCGGCCGTTATTCGCAAAGAAAAGGGCGAAATGTCTTTCGAAAAAGCATTAATTATTGCTTTAATTCTTCACCCTGCGGTTATTCTTATCTTATTATTGTCATCATTAATATTAAAATTATTGGGGATAGATTTTGACTTATTTAAAAAACCGGATATGAAACCTAAAGATATTGAATTTGTGCTTGTGGAAAAAGAGGCGCCGCCGATAGATAAAAATACGAGAAATCGTTCGGATAAAAACTCTCGGGCAGGCGGTAAACATGATCCGAAAAGACCTGTATCACTTCCTCAAACGGCAGCACCGAAGAGTCCCGCAAAAAAGCCGGCTTCTCCGGCTCCGAACAAGCCGCAGGCACAGAAACCCAAAGTTCAATCTAAACCTCAGCCTGCTGCAAAACCGCAGGCGCCGAAAAAGCAGACACCACAGCAGTCTGCAGCAAAGCCGACAACACCGGCTCCTAAACCGCAGGCGCCAAAACCGACTGCAGCTCCTTCGGTAAGCAGACCTGCATCAAATCCGATGTCTAATTTCAATATACCTATTCCGAAATCTGCAATACCGCAGATTGCACAGCCAAAAGCCGCACCTGTTACTCAGGCGCCAAAAATAGGCGGAAGCGGCTCGGGCTCATCATCGGGCAGTTCAGCTCCTTCACCCAGTTTTTCGCCTACTGCTTCGGGACGCACCGGTGCAGGCGGCACAGGCACGGGAGCCGGCGGCGGAGGAAGATTTAGCAACTCCTATGGTTCCGGCAGCGGTAATGTTGGAAATCCCGGTCCCGGAAATCCGAAAGGAGCACCTGGTATTGATGCGATTAAAGAACCTGATTTCGGTCCTTATATGAAAGAATTACAAAGACGTATCAAAATGAATTGGGATCCTCCGAAAGGAAACGAAAGCAAAAGAGTTATTCTGTTATTCTCAATTGCACGCGACGGAAGACTTCTGAGAGTCGATGTACATCGTTCATCCGGTCTGCCTGCTGCAGATAAAGCTGCAGTTGACGCGGTTAAATTAACTGCTCCGTTTAGGCCTTTACCTCCGGAATACAAAAATGACAGTGTTGATATTCAGTTTACATTTGATTATAACGTATTCGGAGTATCGGGATAAAAAAGAAGATATAATAAGAAAAGAGGAAATAAACTATGGAATTACTATTACATTCAATCAAACTGGACTGGCCTGTATTACTGCCGATTCTGCTTTGTTCTATTCTTACGGTTGCCGTTGCTATAAACAGATTCAGCTTTTATAATAAAAATAAACGCGATGTTGTAAGATTTATCAGAGCTTTAAAAACCGAACTCGTTAATAACAGACTGGAGGCTGCTAAAAATTTAAGCATTCAATTAGGCGGAGTTATTGGCGAAGTTGCGGAAGAAGCTGTAAGAATATTTTCAGAACAAAAAGTAGGTTTTTCACGTTCTTTTGATATATCTTCGAGCCTGGCTACAAGAAAACTCGAAAAATATCTTACAATACTGGGTACAATAGGCGGTGTCTGCCCATTTCTCGGTTTGTTCGGAACGGTTGTAAGAATATTATATACATTCCAGGATTTGGCTTCTCAGGGTAATCAATCCGCAGCGGTTGCTATGGGGATAGGTTCTGCTTTGATAGCTACGGCCTTCGGGTTAGGTGTTGCTATAGTTGCCGTTATTCTTTATAACCTGTTTCAGTCAACAGTTAAAAGATATGAAGATGATTTCCAGCTTATTAAATTATTATTCTTAAGCTTTACGGATTCTGAAGAAAAAGTACAAACAAAAGCATTAGTATAGGGAAATAAAATGGCATTTTCGAGCTCTGACAATAATAATAAAGGTTTATTTACCGAGATTAACATAACTCCGTTGACCGATATATTTTTGGTATTGCTAATAATTATGATGGTAATAGCTCCTTCTTTTCAATCGATTGATACGGATATAAATATCCCGGAAATTAACAGCGGAACAGCCGTTGAACAAAAAAATGCCGAAATCTCAGTAACAAAGCAAGGACATTATTACTTAAACGGCAGACCGATTTCGTCTGATAATCTTATTAACGAGCTTAATGAACTAAAACCGTCGCTTGAAAAACCTGAAGTCGTTGTTAAAGCCGATACGGAAACAAAAAGCAGCGAAATACAAAAAATTATGAAAGCTGCACAGGAAGCACAATATACAAAACTTGTACTTGCCGGCGAGCCTTTAACAAAAAAGGAGCAAAAGGCATTACAACAGCAAAATGATATAAAACAAACCCGACAACCGGCAAAAACAAAATCGGTCTCTCAAGACTATGATTGGGATGAATAAGGAAAACTAAAATGGCAGGACAGAGAAAAACATTTAATGAAATTAATATTACTCCTTTAACCGATATATTTCTGGTTTTGCTTATTATAATGATGGTGATTGCACCGTTATTGGATCAGCAGGGATTAAATCTTGCAGTTCCTAATATGATTGAAGTTCAGGATGAAATTAAAGATTCTAAACTCATTAAAATAATAGTTACAAATGATAACAGGTATTTACTGAACGATAGTGAAATTCCCGTTAGTGAAATAGGCAGTATAATTAAAGAACAGGCAGCAGAAAATCCTGACGGATTATTGATTATGACTCAGGATGACGCAACGCATGGTGCTGTTGTAAAATTAATGGATGAAGCCAGAAATAACGGTGTTACTAATATTTCCATTACGGAATATTAACTTAAATTATAGTTTTTTACCTGTTAAGTATTTATTTTTAGTTTATTTATATGGTTTTGCGGTTCTATATATAGAAATGTCTTAAGGCTGAATTGAAATAAAATTCTGAATATGAGACATTCAAATTCTGCAAAAGCTGAAATTATATATAAAACTTTAGGTGAAGTTATTCGATATGAGAGAATAAAACAGAATAAATCACAGCGGATTTTGGCTGATGAATTTGATATAGAAAAATCCGTCCGAGAAAAAATTCACGATAAGCTGGAGGCGTGAGTGAATTTTTTTGAGTGGCATTTTGAAAAGGTGAGCAACTGGACGGCGACGGTGAGTCGGCGGTAGGTTGCGATACTAGATTATTTTCTTATAAGCAGAAAAATGGAGTTAATGAACCAAAAATAGTTTCTTTATGGTCAATATGTGACGCTCTGGGAATAACTATGGATTATTTGTTTAAACAGGTAAGAGAAAAGCTGCCGGCAGATTTTTCTCTGATTGAGAATTAATATATTTTTCTCTGACAAATTAAATAAGTTATTAAAGCTTAGAACCCTGAAAAGAATTTCTTTCTTCAAGTAATTTATCAATTTTATTTAATATAATGAATTTTTTACTCAGCCAGCCGGGTGCAAGCATGTTCGGTTTTAAGCCGTTGCCGGCCAGGCGATGAATAGTAACAGACGGCGGCAGAAGTTCAAGAAAATCGCATACCGTTTCAACATATTCGTCTTCTTCCATCATGGGAATTTTCCCCTGAAAGTATAATTTTGCCAGTCTTGTATTATTAAGAACACATAACAGATGTATTTTAACTCCGTTAACACCTAAATCTCCCAAAACTTTTGCGGTTTCAAGCATGTCTTGCTTTGTTTCGTTCGGCAGACCCAATATAACATGCGCACATACATTTATATTTCTTTTTTTGGTATTTTTAAGAGCATTTACAAATGCTGCAAAGTCATGCCCTCTGTTAATGAATTTTAAAGAACGGTCATGGATACTTTGAAGTCCGTATTCAAGCCAGATATAATGTTTTTTTGTATAATCCGAAATTAAATCCAGTTTTTCTTCATCAACGCAATCAGGTCTTGTACCTATCGACATGCCTATAACATCTTCATGAGAGAGGGCTTCATCATATATAATTTTTAATTCGTTAACAGGCTTATATGTGTTTGAATATGCTTGAAAGTATGCAAGGAACTTTTCTGCTTTATATTTGTCTATAGCTAATGTAATACCTAAATCCAATTGTTCTTTGACAGAAATATTGTTAGGATAAAGCTGCGAAAAACTTCCGCCGTTGTCGCAAAATACACAGCCTTCATTAGAGATTGTTCCGTCACGGTTCGGGCATGTAAAACCGGCATCCAAAGTGACCTTATATACTTTTACTCCGTAAAGATTTTTGAGGTGGTCGCTGAAGCGGTTGTATCTTTTATTTGTGTTATAAAAAAACATTATTCTTCTTGTTTGGTTTCATCAAGAGCCGGATAAACATAATGCTCGCCGCAATTAGGGCAGATAACTTCCTGTTGTTTTCCTTTTTCGGTCACTGCAACTTCAAAAAGACATTTACATCCTGATTGAACGCATCTTATTGCCCATGCGGGTCTTACTATTCTAGCCATATAAAATTCCTTATTAAATATTACAGACTAATTAAATATAATATAATATTTAAAGAAAAAGGGCAAATAATTAACTTTTGTAAACAGCTGTAAAGCTTGTCGCTATTGAAAAAGAAGAAAAAAGCAAAAAAATATTCAAAAAAAATTAAAAAAAGATGGAAAACATGTGTTGACTTAAATTTTTTTTTGGAATACATTATAAATCGTGGAAGTTGCCACGGAGTTGAGAGCTGAAACATATAATATAAAATAATTTTAATGGTTTTATGAATTAAAGCTCAAGACAAATGATAATCACTAAACAGTGAACAAGTTGAGAATGAACTCTTAAAAATCTCAAAAAAATTGAAAAAATATTTTGAAAAAAGTGTTGACAATAAAAATTGAGATGATAATATAAGAGATGTCGCTAAAAGAGGCGACTGAAAATTTAAAGGAATGTGGAATAAGGCTAATGGTTTATTTTGCTGTCCTTAAATTTAAAAGATAGAACATTGAAAACAGAATAGCTGAAGACGATAAATACCTGTTGATTTTGAAAAAATGAAACGGACAAACAAAAATGAAGTCGAGCAATCCGCTTTTGGCGGATGATGGACATAACTTTTCTGACAATGGAGAGTTTGATCCTGGCTCAGGATGAACGCTGGCGGCGTGCTTCATACATGCAAGTCGAACGAGAATTTGGAGCTTGCTCCAAAGGAAAGTGGCGGACGGGTGAGTAATACATAGGAAATCTGCCCTTAGGTGGGGGACAACAGTTGGAAACGACTGCTAATACCGCATATGAGCTTAGCTGGAATGCTAATCTTGAAAACTCTGGTGCCTAAGGATGAGCCTGTGCCTGATTAGCTAGTTGGTGGTGTAATGGACTACCAAGGCGACGATCAGTAGCTGGTTTGAGAGGATGATCAGCCACAATGGGACTGAGACACGGCCCATACTCCTACGGGAGGCAGCAGTAGGGAATTTTGCGCAATGGGCGAAAGCCTGACGCAGCAACGCCGCGTGAGTGATGAAGCCCTTCGGGGTGTAAAACACTGTCAGTGGGGACGAAATCTGACGGTACCCACAGAGGAAGCACCGGCTAACTCCGTGCCAGCAGCCGCGGTAATACGGGGGGTGCAAGCGTTGTCCGGAATCATTGGGCGTAAAGCGTTCGTAGGCGGTATGTCAAGTCTGGTGTTAAAGCCCGGGGCTCAACTCCGGTTCGGCACTGGATACTGGTAAACTAGAATGCGGTAGAGGTAAAGGGAATTCCTGGTGTAGCGGTGAAATGCGTAGATATCAGGAGGAACATCGGTGGCGAAAGCGCTTTACTGGGCCGTTATTGACGCTGAGGAACGAAAGCCGGGGGAGCAAATGGGATTAGATACCCCAGTAGTCCCGGCCGTAAACGATGGATACTAGGTGTTGCGGGTATCGACCCCTGCAGTGCCGTAGCTAACGCGATAAGTATCCCGCCTGGGGAGTACGCACGCAAGTGTGAAACTTAAAGGAATTGACGGGGACCCGCACAAGCGGTGGAACATGTGGTTTAATTCGAAGCAACGCGAAGAACCTTACCAGGGCTTGACATCTGACGAACCTTTGTGAAAGCAGAGGGTGCTCTTCGGAGAGCGTCAAGACAGGTGGTGCACGGTTGTCGTCAGCTCGTGTCGTGAGATGTTGGGTTAAGTCCCGCAACGAGCGCAACCCTCGTCGTTAGTTGGTCATATCGGTATACTGATATGTATCTCTCTAGCGAGACTGCCGGTGATAAACCGGAGGAAGGTGAGGACGACGTCAAATCATCATGCCCCTTATGTCCTGGGCTACACACGTGTTACAATGGCCGGTACAACGAGCAGCGAACTCGCGAGGGCAAGCAAATCTCTTAAACCCGGTCTCAGTTCGGATTGCACTCTGCAACTCGAGTGCATGAAGTCGGAATCGCTAGTAAACGCAGATCAGCACGCTGCGTTGAATACGTTCCCGGGTCTTGTACACACCGCCCGTCACACCATGGAAGTCGATCACGCCCGAAGTACGTGAGCTAACCTTTTGGAGGCAGCGTCCTAAGGCAGGGTTGATGACTGGGGTGAAGTCGTAACAAGGTAGCCGTACCGGAAGGTGTGGCTGGATCACCTCCTTTCTAGGGAGATACGTAATATCATAGTAATATTACATATCCCAGGTCGAAATCGTTGAAGTCAATCGGTTTTAAAAGTTCGTATTTTTCCGGTTGATGGAGATTTAATCAATAGGTATTGTTTTCAGTCTGTTCTCTCTTCAAGGTTTTAACTTGACATTAAATGTTTATTAAATAGAATATTTAATGGTTTGTACATTGACAACTGCATAAAATTATATAAGCGTATATTGAGAAATACAGATAAATTGTTATCAAAAATTTCTAGAATATAGCGTAATCATCAATGTTGTAAGATTAATTACGATTAGGTAAAGCTACTAAGAGCTAATGGAGAATGCCTTGGTACTGGCAGCCGATGAAGGACGCGCAAGTCTGCGATAATCCACGGGGAGTGGACAAGACACCAATTGAACCGTGGGATTCCGAATGGGGAAACCCTCTGGGGTTAATACCTTAGAATCCGCAAATGAATACATAGTTTGTGAGAAGGAAAGCCTGTGAACTGAAACATCTTAGTAACAGGACGAAAAGAAAATAAACTAATGATTCCGAAAGTAGCGGCGAGCGAAATTGGAACAGCCTAAACTTTATGTACGTGATAAACTGCAATTGTTGTGCATAGAGGGTCGTGGGACTTATGGAATATTTTGCAGAATATTCAAAGAGTTACAAAATTGTTAAATAGATGAATACAACTGGAAAGTTGAGCCATAGACGGTGATAGCCCGGTAATCGAAATTTAACAGTCTCTTTTAAGTATCCCGAGTAAGGCGGGGCACGTGAAACCCTGTCTGAATCCGCGAGGACCATCTCGTAAGGCTAAATACTGACCAGTAACCGATAGTGAACGAGTACAGTGATGGAAAGGCGAAAAGAACAGTGAGAAGCTGAGTGAAATAGACCCTGAAACCGTTAGCTTACAATCAGTTAGAGCACTATTAATAGTGTGATAGCGTTCCTGTTGAAGAATGAGCCGGCGAGTTATCTTTAGTTGCAAGGTTAAGTGGTTAATACACGGAGCCGAAGGGAAACCGAGTCTGAATAGGGCAATTAGTAACTGGAGATAGACCCGAACCTTGGCGATCTAACCATGACCAGGATGAAGCGTAGGTGATACTACGTGGAGGTTCGAACCGACTGATGTTGAAAAATCAGCGGATGAGTTGTGGTTAGGGGTGAAATGCCAATCGAGCCAAGAGCTAGCTGGTTCTCCCCGAAATGCGTTTAGGCACAGCGTCAGAATTATCTTACCGGAGGTAGAGCACTGGTTTGATGAGGGTCCGGAAACCGGATACCAATTCTTGTCAAACTCCGAATGCCGGTAATGTTACTATCTGGCAGTGAGACTGCGAGTGATAAGATCCGTAGTCAAGAGGGAAACAGCCCAGAACGCCAGTTAAGGTCCCTAATTATATGCTAAGTGATTAAGGAGGTAGAATTGCATTGACAACCAGGAGGTTGGCTTAGAAGCAGCCATCCCTTGAAAGAGTGCGTAATAGCTCACTGGTCAAGCGACTCCGCGCCGAAAATACGACGGGGCTAAGCATATAACCGAAACTGCGTCATCAAACTTGTTTGATGGGTAGGGGAGCGTACTGCAGTAGGTTGAAGTTAGACCGTAAGGACTAATGGACGAGGCAGTAGTGAGAATGTCGGCATAAGTAGCGAAAACATTGGTGAGAATCCAATGCACCGAAAACCTAAGGTTTCCCACGGCAGGCTCGTCCGCGTGGGGTTAGTCGGAACCTAAGCTCAGGCTGAAAAGCGTAGGCGATGGACAACGGGTTGATATTCCCGTACTGACTATTATTCGTTATCAGAGGCGGAGGGACGCAGGAGGATAGACATGCAAGCGACTGGATGTGCTTGTTTAAGCGTGTAGCCAGTTCCGGTAGGAAAATCCGCCGGGGCGTTACAAAGTGAGGCGTTATGAGGAGGAGCTACGGCTTCCGAAGATGTTGATTCCACACTGCCAAGAAAATCTTCGCTATCGAGAATAATGGTTATCCGTACCATAAACCGCCACAGGTAGGTTGGTAGAAAATACTAAGGTGCGCGAGACAACTCTCGCTAAGGAACTCGGCAAAATGACCTCGTAACTTCGGGAGAAGAGGTACCCTGGTAGAGTGAAGCGGCTTGCCCGTGGAGCTTGATAGGGTCGCAGTGAATAGGCCCAAGCGACTGTTTACCAAAAACACAGGTCTCTGCTAAGTCGAAAGACGATGTATAGGGGCTGACGCCTGCCCGGTGCCGGAAGGTTACGTGGAAGTGTCAAACTTCGGTTGAAGCACAGAAACTAAGCCCCGGTGAACGGCGGCCGTAACTATAACGGTCCTAAGGTAGCGAAATTCCTTGTCAGGTAAGTTCTGACCCGCACGAATGGCGTAACGATTTGGGCGCTGTCTCGGCGAGAGGCTCGGCGAAATTGGATTATCCGTGAAGATACGGATTACGTGTACCAGGACAGAAAGACCCTATTGAGCTTTACTGTAGCTTGAAATTGAATTCGGGTTCTCATTGTGCAGTATAGGTGGGAGACAAAGAAGCTAGAACGTCAGTTTTAGTGGAGTCATCGTTGAGATACCACTCTGTGATAATTTGAATTCTAACGTTGGACCCTCAAAGAACAGGGCAGCGGACAGTTTCTGGTAGGCAGTTTGACTGGGGCGGTCGCCTCCTAAAGAGTAACGGAGGCGTTCAAAGGTTCCCTCA
>CALUSW010000036.1 GCA_944323535.1 Candidatus Gastranaerophilales bacterium
TCTGAAAACTTTTTTAACATAATTTCTTGTTTCATCAAAAGGAATATTTTCGATAAATTCATCATAATCAGCAGTTGAATATATTCTCTGCCATTTATTTACGGAACCTTCTCCGCCATTATATGCAGCAACAACAAATAAATCATTATTAAATCTGTCATATAAATATTTAAGATAATTACATCCAAGATACATATTCATTCTTGGATTTTCGAGATTTGTATAAGAAGGAATATTATCTGAAAGCATAGAAATCATATAATTTGCAGTGGCAGGCATTAACTGCATTAATCCTGCTGCATTAGAAATACTTTTGGCATTTTCATTAAAATAACTTTCTTCTCTAATTAAAGCAATAATTAAATAAGGATCCAGCTCCAATTTCTGACCTGCTATATTAATTTCATCAATCCAGTATCTCGGATATGCAAGTTTATATGAAGCGCTCATATAAGGCGGTTTTATCTCCATTTTTGCAATTGCATCTCTTGCAATAACTATGGAACGGGATTTATTGTTTTTCTTAAATTCAATCCAGCTTTTGACAATGGGATTCTCAAAATCCGCATCATCCCATATTTCGTAATCGCCCATTTCTAAAATTGTATTTATCAGTTTTAAATCTTTTATATCAAGGTGAGATAATGTAATAGGAAATTCTATTTCTTCCTTAGGCGGCGGAATTTTCTTTGTTTTATCCGTTTTCCAAAAGTTGTCTTTTTTATTTATTATGTATTCTGCCCTTAGACCATAATAATCATCAGGATATTTTGCTGCAAGTTTAGATAAATAATTATGCGCATCAGAAATTTTATTTTCTTTTTCAAGAGTTTTTGCAAACCAGAATAACATTCCCGGCGCTGATTTTGCCTGTTGATAGTTTTGCAGATGTTTTATCGCCAGTTGTTCTGCATTTTTATAATCTTTTTTAGAATATTTATCCCAAAAAATATGCCATAATGCTTCGGGGGCATAATTTCCGTCAGGATATTTTTCCGCGATTTCTTTATATAGAGCAAGCGCATTTTCTTTATTTACCATGCCCGCAAGTTTATACATAACATAGTCTTCACCTTTTAAAGAATTATCTTTTACTATTTTATGCATTTTTCGCCAGTTATTTAATTTTGCCCCCGGCATATAAGATGTATAAATATCATAAATATCATAAATATCATGCAGGTTATTTTCATTAATTTTTTGAGAATATAAACTTAAGCCGCTCTCAATCAATTTCTTTGCAATAACCTTATTCCCTGCATTATGATTTGCAAGAACAAGATAATCCCAGCACATATCCAAAGGAAGTTTTGAAAGATATTCTACCGCTTTATCATATTTACCGTTTTTATAATAAACAATACCAAGAATCTTTTTATCTTCATTGTTTAACTCAATACCGAGAGAAGAAAGTTCTTCCGCCGCTCTCAGAAAAAATGTTTTATCCGCCTTTTCATTTTTTAAAATTCCTTCCAGATAATTTTTTAAATATATTGCTGCTTTATCTTTATTATTATTTTTTTCAAGAAGAGCAAGAAAATAATCTTCTTCGGTTCCTGTTTTATTTAATTTTTGTTTTATTTCTTCAAAAAGAATTTTAGCTTCATCATATTGTTTAGAATAAAAATAACATTTTGCAAGATTTTTTTGTGCCGCTTTCGAAAAAATAGAATTAGGTGATTTTTCTAAAAATAATTTATATTTTACGGCTGCCATATTATAATCACCCACTTTCTGGGCGCTTTTTGCCTGTTTATACAAAGCCATAGGATATAAAGGACTTATCCATTTAATTTTTCCGAAATTATAATATGCATTTTGATAATCCCCGTTATTATAAAAATCAACTCCCTGTTTATAGTACAAAGGCGAATTTTGAGTAATTTTATCGTTATAAATAAGAATTGCAATTACGCAAGGTATAAGTACTATCAAAATTCCTATAAAATATTTTATATACTTCATTACTATTCTTTAAATCCCCTATAATATCAGAATATTATAATTATACTACAATTACTCTGTTCCTTCCCGATGCTTTTGCCTCATAAAGTGCTCTATCCGCTTTTTGTGCAAAGGAAGGAGCGGTCAAAGAGCTGTCATATTCGCAAACTCCTATACTTGCAGTAACTTTAAGATGAGAAATTCCTTCGATATCAGCTTCTTTTATATTCATTTTTGATTCTTCTATTACCTTTCTCAATCTTTGCGCAACAAGTATTGCCTCTTGTATATTTGTTCTTGGCAAAATTATAAAAAATTCTTCCCCTCCGTATCTGCAGGCAATATCATATTCTCTTATTTCATTTTTTATGACTCCGGCAACATTTTTTAACACGCAGTCTCCCGCCGCATGACCGTATGTATCATTAACTTTTTTAAAATAATCAACATCTACCATCATACAGCATAAAGGAATATTATTTCTTTTACTGTTTGCAACTTCCTGTTTTAGTCTTATTTCAAACTGTCTGCGGTTATTTAGCCCCGTTAAAGCGTCCAGAGTTGCATATTTAAGAACCTCCGCATATACATTTGCCCTTTGTATTGTCAACCCTGATTGTCTTGTCAGCTGCAATAAATAATCTATATCCTTTTGTAAAAGTTTTTCTATGTTGCTATATGCAACAATTGCGCCTAAAATATTTTCTTCATTAACAATCGGAAAAACACCGATTTGAGAATTATCGGAAAGTATAAATTCTGTTTTATCATTTATCTTATCCAGAAGCTTATAAACCTGTTCGTCCCTGCAGGCATTCGGCCATACCAGATTATATTTATTATCTTTGTAAACGAATATATAAATTAAATGAGATGTTATAAATCTGTCAATCATTTCTCCAATCAACGGAATAATATATGAAAGTTCATACTGGCTTTCAATTATCTTGGCAATATCCTTCATTGCTTTATAAAAATTTAAACTTATTTCCATCTGCTCATTTAATATATAATTTATAATTGCGCCTGATATAAGTTTTGAGGCTATATTTAACAACTCAAAAAACTCTACGGTAAACTCTTGTTTAAGAGAAGTTATTTTCATCAATCCGAACACTTCACCGTTAGATACGAGAGGAAAAATTATATTATTAATCTCATCCGTTAATTGTGCAATTGCAAAAAATTCATCATCTTTCAAACCGCAATCAAATTCAGTTTCATTAAAGTAAAATTTCACACCGCCTGAAACCGCCAGATTAGTATATATATAATTATTTTCATTTGATTGATTTTTATCATCAAAAATTTTTAAATCCTGGGCAAAATTTTTAAGCAGCATATTATTGTTATCCCAAATAACAAATTCCGTATCTTCGATACCGAGAAAATTTATAAATAATTTGTTAATTTCTCCTGTTGTCACGGCAGGAGAAATTTTTTTTATAAGAATATTTGATAATTTGTTTAAAAATTCTATATTTTTCATATTATCAATCATTATTAGAGCTCTTTTAATTGTTTTGCATAAGTACATTTAAGAAGTTCATCAAGTTTAAATTCTTTTTGTTTTGAAGATATTATTTTTCCTTTGGAATAGACAATATCATCTTCATTTAACGCTGTTATATCAACTCTTTCTTTAAGATAATCATAATTTCCTTCATTTATTATTCTTCTTTTAATTTCGTTAATTACCCCGTAAACATATTTATTTTTTTCCCTGTTACCATCATAATCAAGCAGAATTGTAGTTTTTTCAAACTCCGTCAAAGCTTCTTTATTCATATTCATTGTTCTTAAAAGCAGTGCAAAATTATAATGAGCCTCATAATTTCTGGAGTTTATATTAATAGCTCTGCAATATTCAATTCCCGCTTCTTTATAATCGCCGAGAAGATGATTTGTAAGAGCGAGATTATATGTATTATCATAGTCATTTTTTAAATATTCTTTAGCTTTCATATAGGATTCTTTTGCTTTTTTAAGATATTTCACTGCAGTACTGGAATGATCCCCCATATAAACGGCTTTCCCCCTGTATGCAAGCCCCATATTATAATAAGCAAGCCCTTTATTAATATGAGCCGGTTTTTTATTATTGAATATCAAAGGTATGTTAATTAAAAAAGGATTTGAATTAATAACCCTGCCGTATTCCTGTATTGCCTTATCATAATCCGCCATTTTCTCAGACAAAATAATACCTAAATCCATTCGGCAAACCATGAAATCAGGATTGTATTTCAACGCATTTTCATAAGCATTAACAGCTTCATAATAATTTTCAAAACTTACATAAATATTACCCAGATTACAGCTTGCTCTTGAATGCCCGGGATAATGCCTTAATGCAATTTTATAATAATCAACCGCTTTTTGATATTTAGCTTTTTTATACGCCTTATCACCTTTATGAACATAATAAAAACCGATACATTTATGATACTGCCTGAAATACCAGTCTCTGTAAAAATATAAAGAAAGAAGAAATAAAACCATAAGAAGACACAATATAACTTTTGTAATCTTCAATTTTAAAAGTTTTATTATAATATTCACTATTTTTTACTCCGTACAATTACGTATCAATATTGGTTGCATAAACAGCATTTTGCTCAATAAATTCACGTCTTGGTTCAACATTATCACCCATAAGAACATCAAATAACTGATCAGCAAGCATTGCATCCTCAATTGTAACTTTAAGCAGAGTTCTGTTTGCAGGATCCATGGTTGTTTCCCACAGCTGCTGCGGCATCATTTCTCCCAAACCTTTAAATCTTTGAATACCGACACCTTTTTTCCCTCTTTCTTCAATAATTCTCTGCAATTCCGTAAACGATGTAACGGTTAAATCTTCACTTCCGGTATTCAAATATAGTGATTTTTCTTCTTCAAACAAGAAATCTCTTATAAGAGGATATGTGGTTTTAATCCTGTTATATTCAGAAGATTTAACAAGATTCTGCGTAACCATAACAGGTTCAATATCACTGCCCAGATCAACTTTTATTGCAAATTTTCCGGTTTCGGGATGTTGTTTTAATGAGACCGAATAATCTTTAGCTTCGGTTATACCATAGTTTTCAGCATGATCTTTTACATAGTGCTGCAAATAAGCAAGGATTTTTTCCATTTTTTCATGGTTATCAAAATCTTCAGGCTGTATATCAGCTCTTACAAGACCTCTTATAACAACGGAAGGAACAGCATTAATAATGGGACTGTTAAAAGAATTATAATATCCGGACATATTGCCTATTAAAGAAATCAATGCTTCATTAGAACAAACTTTATCTTTTGAGTTGTCGCACAATAATAAGCCGGCAGTCCCTCTTTCTCTCAATGTTTTGTCCAGTGCCCTGTCGTCATACAGATATTCGGAAGTTTTACCTATTGTAAGTTTATATAAAGGAGGCTGGGCAATATAAACATATCCGTTATCTATTAACGGTTTAGCGTATCTGAAAAAGAACGTAAGCAATAATGTTCTGATATGAGCACCGTCAACATCGGCATCTGTCATGAATATAATTTTATGATACCTTAATTTATCAATATTAACATCATCTTCATTTTTGCTTATATTAATACCTATAGCCTGAATTAAAGACTGTATTTCATTATTTCCGTATATTTTATCAAGTCTTGCACGTTCAACATTCAGGATTTTTCCTCTTAAAGGAAGAATAGCCTGAAACATTCTGTTTCTTCCCTGTTTTGCGCTGCCGCCGGCAGAATCACCCTCTACAATATAGAGTTCACATTTTTCCGGTTCTCTGTTTGAGCAATCTGCTAATTTTCCGGGCAGAGTAGAATTTTCAAGAGCCGATTTTCTCCTTGTTAAATCTCTGGCTTTTCTTGCCGCCTCTCTTGCTCTTTGAGCCTGAATTATTTTATCTATTATCAATTTTGCGGATTTAGGATTAAATTCAAGCCACTCCTGAAATTTTTCTCTGACAACATCATTAACCGCGCTTAAAGCTTCAGAATTTCCCAGCTTTTCTTTTGTTTGTCCTTCAAATTGGGGTTCAGAGAGTTTTACACTTACAATGGCAGTCAATCCTTCTCTTACATCGTCTCCGGAAAAATTCGCATCAGAGTCTTTAATCATATTATTTTTTCTTGCATAATCGTTTAGTACACGTGTTATGGCATTTCTGAAACCTGTTAAATGAGTTCCTCCCTGATGAGTATTTATGTTATTCGCAAAGCTCAATACCGATTCATTATAGGCATCAGTGTATTGTATAGCTATTTCAACCGCAATACCGTCTACTGTTTTATCCATATATACGGGTTTTTCAAACATTACATTTTTATTTTTATTTAAAAATTCAACATAACTGCCTATACCGCCCTCATAGTGAAAAGTTTCTTCTTTTTCTGCTTTTGCATCTATAAAAGTAATTTTAAGTCCTTTATTTAAGAAAGCCATTTCTCTTAGACGGTTAGAAATAACATCTCTGTCCATAACAGTAGTTTCTTTAAATATTTCAGGATCCGGCCAGAAAGTTGTTTTAGTCCCTGTTTTTTCTGTCTCTCTGATTTTTTCAACAGGACCGGTGGGTTCTCCTCTCATATATTCCTGACGATGCACAAAACCGGCACGTGAAACCTCAACTACCATTTTTTCAGACAGGGCATTTACAACGGAAGCTCCGACACCATGCAATCCGCCTGATACTTTATATCCTCCGTCTCCGAATTTACCGCCGGCATGAAGAACCGTATGAACGATTTCCAGTGCCGATTTATCAGTACCCGGTTTTATATCAACCGGAATACCTCTTCCGTCATCTTCAACCGTAACACTTTCGTCTTTATTAATTGTTACTTTAATATGTTTACAATATCCGGCCAATGATTCATCTATTGAATTATCCACAATCTCATACACACAGTGATGAAGCCCTCTCTGGCTTGTTGACCCTATATACATTCCGGGTCTTAAACGAACGGCTTCTAATCCCTCTAATACTCTTATATTACTGGCGTCATAATTATTTGTTTGTGTTGTCATGTCCTGCACCCTAACTCTACCTCACATATAATATTGTACTACAAACAAGCTCGCAGTGCCAATTTGTTACCTTTATTTGTAAATCAGCATAAACAAGATTAAATAAATAAAGAAAAATAACTATATTTTAGCCTTATTAACATAATAAAAGTATAGCTGCCGTTTCGAAAACTCAATCTACTCTTTTATATCTTCTTCTTCAACAATTAAATCATCTTCATCAGAAGGCAATGTAATTCTCGTTTCTTCAATAACTTCAGTTACCTCGCCGTCAAGAATTTCAGGTTCTTTTTCATTTTCTTCATCCGAATCATCATCAGAAACTTTTTCTTCATCCTCCTGAAGTTTCTTTCTTAATGCAGCAAGCTCTTCTTCCGTTTTTGCTCTTACTATGGGGATGTTAAGCATTAACGCGGCGGCATCGCCTTCCTGCTTAAGACCTATTTCAAGTTCTTCTTTATCTATAACCACATATTTCGAAAAGACTTCTATAAGTTCTTCTCTCATTTTATTCATAATAAGAGGATCAAGCTTTGTTCTGTCATGCATTAAAATAACCTGAAGCCTGTTTGCAGCACAGGTTCCAGTATTTTCAGAACGTTCTATTTGAAACAATTCCAATATTTTATTATAAATATCCGCAAAAAGTGTTTTCATTTTCTACTCCTTCCCTTTCTTTTTAAGACCCGAAAGGAATTTTTTTAATTTTCCGATAATGTCTTTCGGTTCATCTATATCCAGAAAAGGAACTTCTTCACCGTTAATTCTTCTTGCAACATTCATAAAAGCCTTGCCGGCAAGAGATTTTTCGTTATTTATAATTGGTTCTCCTCTGTTTGTTGATGTAATAATGCCCGTATCTTCGGGAATAACCCCGATAGGCTGGCAGGAAAGAATATTTACAACATCATCAACACTCATCATATCATTTGACTTAATCATATTAGGTCTGACGCGGTTTATTAGAAGTTTATAGCTTTCTATGCCATCAGCCGCTTCCAGTAAACCTATAATTCTATCCGCATCACGAACGGCAGACATTTCCGGAGTAGTAACAACAATTGCCTCGGATGCTCCTGCTATTGCGGTTTGAAAACCCTGCTCTATACCTGCCGGGCAGTCAACCAGAATATAATCAAAATCTTTTTTCAATTTTTCAGTTATTTTTTTCAATTGTTCTGCACTGACAGAGGATTTATCACGGGTTTGCGCGGCAGCCAGCAGACATAAATTCGGATTTCTTTTATCTTTAACAAGAGCCTGTTTTAATTTACAGCGTTCTTCAACAACATCCACAAGCGTATAAACAATTCTGTTCTCAAGCCCCAAAAGTAAATCCAGATTTCTAAGACCAATATCAGTATCTATTAAAACAACACTGTGTCCGTTCTTAGCGAGTGCGCTGCCGATATTAGCACTTGTTGTGGTTTTACCCACGCCGCCTTTACCGGATGTAATTACTATAACTCTCCCTGCCATCTAATCCGCTCCTTAATCGTTGATTTTAAATACTACTATTTCGTTATTAATTATTCTTGCCTCTTCAGGTGTAAAAGAATTTGTTTTTTCAACAAATACGGTATTTAAAGAATCTGGTCTTCTTGAATAACAATTTGCTATCCTAAGCTGTATTGCATTCATTTTTAATGCACGTACTCTTGCTTTCATATTTCCGCCGGCACCGGCATGTGCTATTCCGCTTAATATTCCCCATACCGTTATATCACCGAAAGCCTTAATTTCGGAACCCGGATGGCAATCTCCTATTATTACTATATTTCCTTCATAATTTATTACCTGTCCGGATCTTATTGTTTGTTTTATATATTTTGTCGGAAATGTTTCAAGTTCTATATCTTCCTTTGTATATTCCTGCTCCGGAACTACAATATCATCCAATGCTTCACGCTCTTCATAAACTTCTTCAGGTACAGCCATTTCAAAAATACTTGATTTTGCCGGATTCGAACCGAATATTACATCCAGTTCATCCCTGACTTCATCTTTTTTATCAGAAGAAAACCCGTTTATTTCTTCTTTTATTTCTTCTGTTGTTTTTTCTTCTTCTTTTTCTGCGCTCTGTATTTCTTTATCTTCCGCTTGTATAATTTGCTGTTCTTCCGTATCAGAATTTGAAGTTTCAATATTTTCCGTTTCTTGCCGCTTCAATACATCATCTGATAATTCTTCAGGTTCTTCTATAATATCAAAACTCTCATCTTCTTTATCTTTTGATAAAACAGGCAGATTATCTTCCTCTTTTAATGTTTCTTTCAATTCTTCCGCCGTTTTATACGGCATTTCGGGAGTAACTTCAATTACATTCTCCGATGAAACATTTGCCACTATTATTCCTAAAGACAGAGCTACTTTTTCAGTTTCAACAGACTTTGTATCAATACAAGATAAAGAGGACTCAATACCGCTTATTAAAGATTTTATACTTAAAAGCTGCGCCTGATTTAAGTCTACACTGCCCAGTTTTAAATAAATTTTCCTGTTTCGAACTTCATTGTTATCCAAAATTGAACTTAATTCAAAAATAACTTCCGATGCCGTGTCTACACTGCCAAGATCCACAACATACATATTATCTTCAAGAATTGTTTCCATATTATATATTTCCTGCCTTGCAAGCTTATTAAGATTTATCAATACACCCGTAATCTATACATAACAAGAATATATTAAATTTTATAATATTTCAAATAAAATAAAGAATTATGTATACTTTTATTTCCAAGCTGCTTTACTTAATTTTACAAACTGTATTAACTCCTTTGATATCAAGCATTTTCCATTATTATTTTTCATATTGACGCTGAAAAATTTGTCCTTAAAAAATAAATGGGTAATAATAAGTATTAATGAAGTTAAGGTGAGTATGGGATATATGAAAAAAGGAAAATTTAAGATAATTGTAATTTGTGCAATATTATTAAATACATTTGCATATGCAAATGACAATCTTCCGCCTGCCGGAATAGATGAACATAAACTGAGGGCTTCTCAAAGCGCTGATGGCATGAGTGTAAATAAGCCTGAGTTCGATACGGATGCATATTCGAAAAAATATAAAAAAATAACAAAAGACGGTGCTGTTATGCAGGCTCTTGAATTAATGCAAACCATAAATATTGCAAAATATTCATACAACGCATTAATGGGAAATAATTTAACGGAAAAACCCGTCAAAATAGAATTCAGAAATATTTCGGAGATAAAACCCGAATATGCATCGTTTGATGCTCTGGGCTGGAAAAAGAAGAAAACGCTTTATATATATATAAATGAAAAACACAGAAATGCTCCGCCGGAAGCAATTGCAGCCCTTTTAGCCCATGAAGCCATTCATCAGGATGAGTTTGCTTCTTTAAATGAAGAAACATATGCCTGGACACTTGAAGCCGCTGTATGGATGAAATTGACAGAAAAAAATCCTTCCGCACTAAAGAGTCCTTCTCCTCTTGTTACAAGAGAAAATATGCTTAAAAAACTTTTTGAAAAAGGTGATTATACAAATAAATACATAAAAAAAGCTGTATACACAAATCCTGGATATAAAAACCTGCCTACACGTTCACCCGGATTTGAGGATGAGGATTTATAATAATTGCCGGTTATCCGCAAACACAACCATGTTTAAGAAAAATTAAATAATTATAAACAACCGATTGCATTTTAACCTTGAAATGTTATTATCATCATACCGGAATAAAAAAGACTTACCCACCGAAGAGTCACTGATTAAATTAAAAAGGAAACAAAAATGGCTATAAATTTAAAAAACAAAGCTGAAATAATCGAAAAATTCGGCAAAAACGCACAGGATACAGGAAGCGTTGAATCACAGATTGCACTACTTACGGAAAAAGTTCTGGAATTAACAGAACATCTTAAATCAAATCCGAAAGATTTTCAGGGCAGAAGAGGTCTGTTGATGATGGTCGGAAAAAGGAAAAGACTTCTGTCTTATTTAAAGAAAAGAAATCTTGATGATTATAGAAAGTTAATAAAAGAGCTTAATATCAGAGAAACAAAATAATTATTTAAAAGACCGCTTAAAAGCGGTTTTTTTATTTGACCTTATTTTGTGTTAAATGTAAAATAATATAAAGCATGAAACAGCAAAAAAACAGGAGAGAACAGAAAAATGAGTTCAAAAAAATATTTATTTACATCTGAATCAGTGACAGAGGGGCATCCGGATAAAGTATGCGACCAGATATCTGATGCTATACTGGATGAGTTTCTGATGAAAGATCCAAAATCAAGAGTTGCTGCCGAAACATCGGTTACAACAGGCATGGTGCTTGTATCAGGCGAAATAACATCATCCTGCTATGTTGATATACCTCACGTAGTAAGAAATACAATAGAGAATATCGGATACACAGGAGAAAGATCAGGCGGTTTTGACAGCAAGACATGTGCTGTTATAACAAGCATAGACGAACAATCAACCGACATTGCCGGCGGTGTAAATAAAGCATTTGAAACAAGAGATAATAATGCTGCTGTTTCTTCAAATGAAACCAATAACATCGGTGCCGGCGATCAGGGTATTATGTTCGGGTTTGCCTGCAATGAAACGCCTGAATTAATGCCGCTTCCTATAAGCCTCGCTCATAAACTATCATACAGGTTAGCACAGGTAAGAAAACAGGGTATATTAAAGTATTTAAGACCTGACGGTAAATCACAGGTTACCGTTGAATATGAAAATGATAAACCTGTAAGAATAGATACCGTTGTTATTTCAACACAGCACGATGACATCATAAACGGTATAAGCGATAATACCAGAATACAGGAAATAATAAGACAAGATATTATTAAACACGTTATAAATTTTGTTTTTGAAAAAGAACCTTTAAAACCCGATGCATCAACAAAATATTTAATTAATCCCTCGGGAAGATTTGTAATAGGCGGTCCTCAGGGAGATGCCGGCTTAACAGGAAGAAAAATAATTGTTGATACATACGGCGGTTATTCAAGACACGGCGGCGGCGCATTTTCAGGAAAAGATCCGACAAAAGTTGACCGCAGTGCAGCTTATGCGGCAAGATACGTTGCAAAAAATATTGTTGCAGCAGGGCTTGCAGATAAATGCGAAATAGAATTAGGTTATGCCATAGGTGTTGCACATCCTGTTTCAATATATGTTGAAACTTTCTCTACCGGTAAAATTTCTGATGACGAAATAATGAAGCTTATTGAAGCAAACTTCGATTTGCGTCCGGTTGCAATTATTAACCAGTTTGATTTAAGAAATCTTCCGGCTAAAAACGGCGGTAAATTCTATCAAAGACTGGCAGCATACGGACATTTGGGAAGAACAGATTTTGATGTTCCATGGGAGCATACCGATAAAGCTCAAACACTTAAAGAACAAGCAGCAAAAATGGCTTGCGGTGTATAAAAAAAGGAGAGTAAAATTACTCTCCTTTTTTTATTAACTGTTTTACAAAATTAATTTCTTCTTCTTTTGTCTTAATATGATTTTCCAGTTTTTCTTTCAAGACTTCATCAAAAATTTTACTAAATTTTGGCGACGGATTCAGTCCGATATTAATTAAATCCTTTCCGTTTATTAATATTTTAGTATATCTTAATTTTTCCAAGAATAATATTAATGTTTTATCATTTGTCATAATATAATAAACAGCAAGTGCCAGTTTTTCCTTATCTGCATATTTTTTATATATTTCAAATTTTTTGTTATTACATTTTGAATTTAGCAGGTCTTTTATCTCTTTTATAATTTTCATTTCTTTTGCTGTTAAATTTATAAATATTTCTTCATCATTTATTATTAATAATGATGTATAGAAAAAGCTGATATTATCTATAATATTATATTTTTGTATTTCATCAAGCCTGTTTTCATCAAATTGATTATATGGTTTATCCGAAATGAGTTTATATATACCGTATTTTAAAAGATTATTATATATATCTTTTTTAGGAATTGAAAAATATTGATATAATTCATTTTTTATTCTTTCCATGGGTATGGATTTATCCGGTTTTGATAAATACTGCTGCATTAAAGTATATGTTTTATCTTCAAATTCAAAATTAAATCTTAATTTAAATTTTAAAGCTCTGATAATTCTTGAAGGATCATCAATAAAGCTTTTTTCATGCAAAATTCTCACTAATTTATTTTGTATGTCGCTATATCCGTTATAATAGTCAATTAACAAGAACTTATCATCGCCGGTTAAAGTTATTGCTAAAGTATTAATTGTAAAATCACGCCTTTTTACATCTTTTTCAAGAGAACATCCAAAATTATAAGCCTCAGGCAGATTACCGGATTTTAAATATTTTTCTTCTCTTGTAGACGCAAAATCAATTTCGATATTATTGTCAAACAGGACTTTTGCGGTTAAAAGATTTTCTTGTAAAGCTGATATTTTACAGCATAAATTTTGTTCAAGAAGCCTGCAAAAATCAACAGCGTTGCCTTCTACAGCTATATCGATATCTTTAACGGAACTATGCATAATTAAATCACGAACTACACCGCCGATTAAATATATCTTAATTCCGTAATTTTCGGCAACGGCTGCAGCACTATTTATTGCGGTTTTAAAATCCTCCGAAAGACAGCCGTCAAATTCCTTTTTTAAAGATAAAGCCATTTTACCTCTATTATATAATCTAGTGTTGTATTAAAGTGAAAATTCAATATCTTCACTTTAATACCAGCCTGCTTGGTTGCTCGCATTAAACGGGTTTTCGCCCTGCTTGTCTTGCTCCTCGCAAGCCGACCCGGCTGCACCCTCTGCTCGCAATCCGCTTTTCAATATGCCACTCTCAAAATTTCACTCACGCCGCTGGCTTATCGTGAAATTTTGTTCGGACAATTTATAAAGTTGATTATAACAAATTACTTAAAATCTTTAAATACGGAACTTAATTCATTTTGAAAATTATATGTAACTTTAGGTTTTTCGGCATTTCTTTTTTCGTTCAGTTTTTTTGTAATAAATATATTCAGCTTAGAAATACCCATACCGAGAACAATTCCGGAATATAAATAACCTGCAACCTGTGAAGCTGCTATTTTAAATACTTTAGATTTAGTTGCAGCATCCGCATTTTTAAAAAGTTCAGAAAACTTCATAACTTTTCCGTTTTTCATAATTTCTTTTGCACTCGGAAGAAGTACTTCGTCAAAAGATTTCACGGAAGCTTTTGTAAGCCAGTTAGCCACATATTTTAATCCCTTTTTACCTGTTTCTTTTGCCGCAGGATTATTTATAAGCTCTTTTCCGCCTAATGCTCTGGCCGTAAGCTTTGATACCATACCGCCAAGAATAAGCCAGTTAGTAAAACCTAACGTATCTTTTATTACACATTCTCTTAGTTCATCTTTATCTCTTGCAGACATAAAACGGCTGCCTATAGTCAATCCGTATAATAACTTAAACTGATTTAATGTCGGTATTTTACTGTTAAATTGTACATTTGAAGTAAAATCAGATAATTTTCCGATTGTACTAATCGCAAAAACAGGAAATGCAATACCAACGCCGGTTTTTAAAGCTTTAAATCCTTTTGACTCGTCCGCTTTTCTATCTTTTACACCAACAAAACCGTCTTGTCCGGTACGTTTTTTGGTAAGATATCTGTTTACGGGCTGAACAGCCATACATAAGGCAGCACATATACCAAGCCCCAGCAGTGTAGAAGCTGTTTTATTTTTTGTAAGAGCATTAACAAATGAAGGGAGCTTTTCTTTTGATTTTGTTTTAAAAGAATTAGAAAGAACAACCGCATTATCAACAAGTTCTGACAAGCTGGATGAAATTTCTTTTGTTCCGTTAACAGCATTCAATTTAAAAGATGCCTGAGCTCCGGTATCTTTTGTTATTTTTGCCATAATAACATTTTTCAGCTGTTTTGCTTCTTTACCAAGTTTTGTTTTTTCAACTCCGGAAGCCGAGGCAATTGCTTTTGTTTTATCGGACAAAGCGGTCAAGCCTTCGACTATTTCTCCCGTAACATCTTTGGAAACTGTTTTCCACTCATTACCGTTCAAACCTTTAATATTTTTAACAAAATTTTCAAAAAAGTCTTTTGACTGCCCCTGAGAATTCTGCCATATTTCCGACATATTTTTTATAGTATCGGCACTGGCAAAAATATTTTGTGCTTTGACTCCATGCTGTTTATTAAAATTTCCGGAAATAACAGCAGCAGAAGCGAGACCTATTAATCCTACGCAAGCATGTATTACGCAGCTTGATACTTCTCTAAAAAAAGTTTCAATACCGGACTGTTTTCCTCTGTTCTTTGCTTCAATTACTGTTCTTGGAATTACCATAGAACACAAATCAACGGCACATGCACCTATAGCAGGACTGTTATTAAGACCTCTAAGTCCTGTTAAAACTGCGGCAGAAGGTCCTCCTTTAAAACTTTTTTGTCCGGCTTTATTAGTTACTATATTTTGATTTGTGACTCTGTCTATCATGTTTTATGGTCTTTTCTTCTGGTTTTAAAATTTGTCAAAAAAATTTTTGCTATTTAATCCCTAAATTTTTTATTTTTCACTGCTAATCATTTTATCAAAAGCAAATTTACATTGTAACAATAATAATTATTTTCTTTACAAATTAATTAAAAACATTAAAGTTTAGTTAAAAAAATCCGTATAAAAACATGAATAGAATTTTCAGGCAAAAAACATGGAAGAAAAACAAATATTATCAAAAAATCCTTTCGGATTAAATATTGCACTTCCTCAAAAATCCATACAGGAAGTTCAAAAAGTTGCGAAACAAGAACTTGAAAATATTACTGTAAATCCTTTTATTGAATACTTTGAAGAAAATGAAAAAGTTTTCTCGGGCGAAGTTGCAAATGAAATAAAAAAATATCAGGCGCAGATGTATTCTTTAGGTCAGGTAATGAGGGAAGGACAGCCGCATTCATCATTAAATATTAAAATGTAATAATCCGTTGCCGCATTTTATATCAGAATTTTTATACAGCATTATCACATCTTTATAAAAGATGTGATAATGCTTTTTAGTAAGATAAAATATAAACCGGCGTCCGTATTAAAGCAAAAAAAAGGTCGCATAGCGACCACAGTCTTGTTATGGAGAAAAGGAGTGAAGGAAAATAAGTAATAAAGAAATTAACTATATTATAATAATTCCCCCTTTTTTATATATATAACATATATAATAATGATATATTAACATTTTTTAATCATAAAAAAAGAAGAATCTAATTAAAGATTCTTCTTTTTAAGCCTATATAACAAACTGCTATTTTGAAGATTTTGCAGTCTCTACAATAACAGAAAAAGCTTCAGGCTCGTTAACAGCTAAATCTGCGAGCATTTTTCTGTTAATGGCAACTTCAGATTTTTTAAGCGCATTCATGAATTTTGAATAGCTTAAACCATGTTGTCTTACAGCTGCATTAATTCTGACAATCCATAGTCTTCTCATATTTCTTTTAAGATGGCGTCTGTCTCTGTATTGATATTTAAGTTTTTTCATTACTGCAGTATTAGCAACCTTAAATATTCTGCTTCTTGCACCTTTAAATCCTTTAGCCAGTTTTAATATTTTTTTATGTCTTTTTCTTAAGACATTACCGCGTTTAATTCTCATTTCATAATCCTTTCTTCTTTAATACATTAACCCGAACACTTAGCATACGGAAGTTCTTTTAGTACAAGTTTCTTATGCGTAGCCGAAACTTCCACCATAGAAGAAAGTCTTCTTTTACGGGAACCGCTTTTGTGCTGCAGCAAATGACCTTTGCCTGCACGTCTTCTTAAAATTTTGCCGCCGGCAGTAATTTTATACCTTTTTGCGCCGGAGCGATGCGTTTTCATTTTTGGCATAGTTTATCTCCTTCTTAACTTATGTAACAACAAGCCGAAAATGCGACATGCCTCCGCATTATCGAATCTTATAAATATTATTGTAAAACAAACATGCTATGGTGCAAGTATTGTTATAACATTTCTGCCATCCATAGACGGTTTTCTTTCAATTGTGAATTTTTCACCCTCCAGATCAGCAAGAAATCTGTTTGCAAGATCGTATGCCAGATGGTTATGCTGCATTTCTCTGCCTCTGAGCATAACAACTATTTTAACTTTATTTCCGCTTGCTAAAAACTTTTTAATACTGTTAATTTTGACATTATAATCATGAACATCTATTTTATATCTGACTTTTACTTCTTTTATATCAATTGTATGCTGTTTTTTCTTTGATTCTTTAGCACGTTTCTCAATTTCGTATTTATATTTACCGTAATCTAAAATTTTTGCTACAGGCGGTTCCTGATTAGGAGAAACAATTACCAAATCCAACCCGCGGTCTTCTGCCATTAAAAGAGCTTTTGCCGTTGCTATTATACCGTGATTATTACCCTCGTTGTCTATTAATCTTACCTCTTTTGCTCTTATATTTCTGTTTAATAAATTGTTGGGCTGGTTATTATCTTTACTAATGGCTGTGTCCTCCTTTATTCTAACGCACTTATTGTAACAGATAAGATTTTACTTTGCAAATATAATGTATAATCATAAATTTTACAAAAATTAATAATTTTGTAACTTTATAAAAATAGTATTGATTTTAAATTATGTTTTTAATAGAGTAATTACATAACCGTAGAAGGCAGGGGGAACTGCAATTGAGGTTAACAGCTAAAATAGGCTGCATAGGGTATTTGAACGATAATTAAAATCAAACAATACTCTTCAGTTCTTATCATTAGAGATAACTTCAAAATAAGTTCCTTAATAAATAACCCCGCTCAGGCTGACAGAGTAGTATAAGTCAATTTTTTGGATTGGTTTTTAATAATTGTTGGAGAATTTACGGTTAGACGTAAATTTTTTTATGTCAAAATAGGTCGATATATTACAAAGTAAGGAGCTTAAAATGTCAACAAAAGCCTTTAAACAAGATAAAATTGAAAAAATGAAAGAAAATTTTGCGAAGGCTAAAGTTGCAGTAGTTACCGAATACAGAGGACTTACAGTAGAAGAAATAACAAACCTTCGCCGTGCTCTCCAAAAAGAAAACAGCGATTATATGGTAACTAAAAACACTTTAGCAAAAATCGCTTCTAAAGGAACTCAATTTGAAGTTCTTGCGGAAACATTAAAAGGACCTGTTGCTATAGCTTTCGGTTTTCACGATGAAGTTGCACCTGCTAAAATTTTAACAAAATTTATTAAAGATGTTAAAAAAGGAGAAATCGTTGCTGCAGCTTTAGACGGAAAACTGTTAAACGCAAAAGAAACTCAGGTTCTTGCAAATCTTCCTTCAAAAGAAGAACTTTATGCCAAAATGCTTGGCAGCATAAATTCACCTGCAACAGGTATTGTCGGTGCTGTTAATGCTGTAATGAGCGGATTGGTTAGAGCAATGGATCAGGTTGCAAAACAAAAATCAGCATAGTTATTAGTAGAAAATTAATTAAAAGGAGAAATAAAATGAGTGTAGAATCTATTTTAGAATCAATTGAAAAATTAACATTAATCGAAGCAGCTGAATTAGTAAAAGCTATGGAAGAAAAATTCGGCGTATCTGCTGCTGCTCCTGTTGCAGTTGCTGCAGTAGCTGCTGCTCCTGCAGGCGAAGCTGCCCAGGAAGAAGCTTCTGAAGTTAACGTTATTTTGGCATCAGCAGGTGCTAATAAAATTGCAGTTCTTAAAGAAGTAAGAGCTATTACAGGACTTGGATTAAAAGAAGCTAAAGACCTTGTTGACGGTGCTCCGAAAGCAATTAAAGAAGGCGTTAAAAAAGAAGATGCTGAAGCTATTAAAAAACAGCTTGAGGCTGCAGGCGCTACAGTTGAAATTAAATAGTGAAATTCCGGACGGATGGAACCCGAAAATGAGCGTGAAACGCACGACAGTGCAGTGAAGTGCGCAACACCTACAAGTATATAGGAATTTCAAAAACAAGCAAATTCAACAAATAAAAAAGAGAAGTCTAAAGCTTCTCTTTTTTATGCTGTCTTTTTTTACTAATACTTATTATATGATTTATTACCCTCTTATCTAATATTCAAACACCTGTTTATATTAAATACTAATTCAGGTACTAAATTATAACGGAGAATAAAAATGAAAAAAATCTACCTTTTATTTTTGTCTTTTATCTGTCTTTGTTCAATGTCTGTTTTTGCAGACAGCCCGTGTGACAGCGAAATGCAAGTAAAGAAACCCACCCCTTGTGAAAAGCCATGCCAAAA
>CALUSW010000037.1 GCA_944323535.1 Candidatus Gastranaerophilales bacterium
ATAAAGAAAATAATTTTCCATATAATAATTTATATAATTTTCGTATCGTACCGGCGGAACTTTTCACCGCCGGGTTTTAATTATTTTTTTTCATTTTGAATAAAAATACACAGGGAATTAAAAGAAATGCCGGAAGTGCAAATATAGCAAATACATCTACAAAAGACATTAATTTTGCCTGCGCCAGCAGTTCTTTATATAATAATGCATTTGCTTTTATGTTGGCTACGTGATAAACGGAATAATGCATTAATTTAGCGGTTAATAAGGATAATTTATACTGAAATGCATTATTATACTGTGAAAGATTTCCGACAAGATAAACCTGATGTGCCTGAGACAATATGGAAACGAGAGTATTTGTCATTGATACCGTAACTGCGGTTGTTACACATTTGCATAAGCTGTGCATTCCGGCTCCCGAAGCAAGGTCAGTTTTAGGGAGGGTTGAGAGCGCAAGTGAAGATATCGGGATAAATGCCATAATAAGACCGAATCCGAATATGATATTTGGTAAAATTGTGCAGATGAAGGAATATTCAAGATTTATATTTGTAAACATTAATGTTGAAATGCCGAGCATCAAAAATCCAAGTCCTATTATTATCCTGTTATCAATATAATTTACTATTTTAGAAACCACTATTATTGCAGCGAAGCAGGCAATAGATCTTGCAATCATTGAAGCGCCTCCAAGCTGGGCGGTATATCCCATAAGATTTTGCAAAAACATTGGCAATGCGCATAATGTTGAATATGCAGCCATATTTACAAATGAAGCAAGAACTGTACCGACTAAAAAATTTAAGTTCTTAAAAACTCTTAAATTTGCAATTGGGTTTTTATGTTCAAGCTCCCATACAACAAAAAACATAAACATAACGGCTGAAAAACCTGCAAGCCAGCATATCCACCTTGCATCAAACCATCCGTATTGCTGCCCTTTATCAAGTATTATCTGCATTGATAAAAGCCATAATGCAAGTGCTATTATTCCTATAATATCCGGATGATTTACTTTTATTCTGTTAGGGTTATTCATAACATTACAATGAATAAGGACAACGGAAAACACGCTGATTGGTATATTAATTATAAATAAAGCCTGCCATGAAAAATTATCAACGAGATACCCGCCTATTGCAGGTCCCATTATTGCTGAAACCATTACGGCAATGGAAAAAATTCCCATCGCTACTCCATGTTTTTCTTTTGGATAAACCTGAAGCAATATTGCCTGCGAAAGAGGCATAAAAGGACCGCCTCCAACGCCTTGTATAATTCTTCCTATTATAAGCATATTTAAGTTTGTGGAAATAAGACATATTAAAGAACCGGCACCGAATATTACAGTAATGATTTTAAGAAAATTTCTTCTGCCGAAATAATTTTCAAGCCATCCCGAAATAGGCAGCATTATAGCGTGCGTAATCATATAACTTGTAACAACCCAGTTGACCTCATCGCGTGTCGAACCGAAAGCTCCCGCCATATGGGGAACTGCAACGGTCACCGTTGATGTCCCGAGGATTGAAGCTATTGTCGGAATCATTATTGTAAAGGCAACAAGCCATATTGGTATTTTAAGCCGTTGTTCTATTGTTCTTATCATTTAACTTTAACTTTCGGAACTACTGACATACCGGGAACTATGTTAAAATCGGAATAATCCTCCGTAAATGTTATCTTAACGGGAATTCTCTGTACTATTTTAATATAGCTGCCTACTGCATTTTCAGGCGGGAACAGACTTGCTTTTGCTCCGGAAGCTCTTTGAATACTGTCAACCTGAGCTTTAAATTTTTTGCCGCCGAAGGTATCTATTTTAACCGTAACAGGCTGGCCTTTTTTCATCTTCCCGACCTGTGTTTCTTTAAAGTTTGCAACTATCCATACCTCGGGAGATACTACGGATAAAATGGGCTGTCCTATATTTACATAGTTTCCGACTTCAACATTTCTTGAAGATATTGTTCCGTCCTGAGGCGCATATATATCAGTATATGAAAGATTTAGTTTTGCAATTTCAAGTTCCGCTTCAAGCTTTTCAATATTAGCTTTTGAAGCTTCATTTTTTGCTATTGCCGATTTTAAAGCGGAATCCATTCCGTTTTGTCTTTCTATTGCCTCATTATAACTTGATTGTGCTACATCAAGTTTTGTTTTGCTGGCATCAAATTCCTGTTTGGTGCAGATTCCTTCTTTATTCAGAGCTTGAAATCTTTTATAATCTTTTTTTGCAAAGTCGAGTTTTGCACGTGCTGATTCGAGGCCTTCCGTTGATTGAGCAAGCAGTGCCTGTGATATATTTACTTCGCTGCCTGCCACATCTGCATTCGCTTTTGCTTCGTTTAATGCTGCTTCTATCTGTTTTACTTTTGCTTCATAATCTCTTCTATCTATTTGAGCTATAAGCTGACCTTTTGTTACACTTTCATTATCGTTAACATATAAATTGACTATATGTCCTTCCGCCTTCGGTGCTACCGAAATAAGACGCCCTTCTATGAATGCGTCATCGGTTGTCTGAAAATAAAAAGAGTAAAATATTGATATTATTCCGAGCAGTAAAAATATAACCGCAGTTATTCCGGGAACAATAACTCTTTTCTTCTGGTATGATTTACGATTTTTCTTTTTTCTTTCTTTTCTTTCTTTTAAAATGTGCTTAACTTTCTTAAGTTCCTCAGGACTTAATTCCTTGTGTTTTTTTCTCATGTTTCTTTCCTGTAATAGTCTAGTGTAAAATTTAATTTGTTATTTTAAATATTTTTTGTGTTATCATGATATCACAAAAAATATTTTGGGAAGCGAAACATGAAAAAATTAATAACACTAATTTGTATTTTTTGCTGCTTTTTATGCATGAATACTCAGTCTGAGGCAAAAACAAAAAAAGCTGAAATTAACACCTACGAATATATAAATATACCGTTCTGGCAAAAATTTAATGATGATATTCTTATAAATCATTTGGACAGAATGTACAAAAATAATTATGATATTAAAATAGCGGCTTATCAAATAGAAGAAAGCGATAAAATAGTAAAGCTTGCACTTTCAAATGAATTGCCGCAGATAGCTTTTAACGGATATCTGGGAAGAACATTAACCTCTGCTGATGAAAAATTCGGCAATGTAGTTATTCCGGATTATTCTCAATATCATTATTTGCTCCCTTTGACTTTAAATTATGAAGTTGATATTTGGGGGAAAAACAGACTTAGAACCAAAAGTATGAAAAAAGAATATGACATGCAAAGAGAAGATGAAAAAGGACTTTATATAGTATTAACATCAAATTTTGCAATAAATTATTATAATCTTATAAAAACGGACAAACTTCTTGAAATTCAGGAAAAACTTGAAGAAATACAAACTCAGATTTGCAATTTAATGCAGAAACGCTATGATAACGGACTTGCTAATAAAAATGAATTGTTAAAAGAACAAAAAAATTTAACTTATATTATTGAAGAAAAAAATAATCTTCTTGAAAAAAGAGATGTATTGTTAAATCAAATAAATGTTTTCCTAGGTGACAGGAGTTTTGAAAATATTGAAAGAAGCAGTTTTGAGGCTGTGGATAATTCTTTGCATGCTCCGGATACAATTGATTTTGATATAGTTGAAAAACGACCTGATGTAATAAAATCAAAATTAAAAATAGAAAAAGCCGGTTATGACATAAAAATTTCAAAAAGAGATATACTGCCGAGTTTTACAATTTCAGGCTCTTTAGGTTATAACGCATATCAGCTCGGACATCTTTTCGGTTCAAATACCGGACTTGCAAATATCGGAATTATTCCGTATTTTGATATTTTTGACGGCGGAAGAAAAGTGAACATAATGAAGCTTATGAAAAGCAGATACAATAAGTATTTTGAAGAATACAACAAAAACCTCCTCACATCTGCTCAGGAAATTAATGATGCACTTTATTCCGCCAAGACCGCAGAAAAAAACTATCTTGTTTCTAAATCCAGATTTGAAATCCAAAAACAGGATGACCGGCTGATTGCCATAAAAGAAGAAATAGGAACGGCTAATATTATAGATTATTTAGTAAAAAAAGAAGAATTGTATTTGACTGAACAAAATAATGTTTCATCTAAAATAAATCAAATAATTTCTTCCATAAATTTATATAAGGCTGCAGGCGGAATTGATGTTTTTAATGACGTAAACGATGATGTATAAATTCTTAACAAATTGGCAAAAAAATATATTTTCATACGATAATATATAAAATTAGAGCAGATGGAATATAAAAATGAGCCAATCAGAAAACTTTGTTAATATAAATGAAAATATGAATGAATATTTCGACGTAAACGAAATTCTAAAAAGAGACAATCTTGAAATTGATTATTTATTTGAAGAACATGAAAAAAGTCTGAGAAATTTTAATATTATGGAAGCAGAAAGAAATATGGCTATGGATAATCTCAGAAAATTAACAACACTGCTCCAGACAAGAAGACTTAGATATAAAGCCAGAGAAGCCTGTAAATATTTTACATTATAATTCTTATTCTCTGTTAATAGGAACAGTCACTTTAACCGGTTTTAATAAACCGAATAAATCTTTTTTTCCTCCATTGGAAAAATGGATGTATTCGTGTTCTTTTTCTTCTTTAACACCATTTTGAAGCTCTACCGCAAATTTTACTAATCTTGGATTCATCTAAACCTACCTTTAAAATTCAAAATACCTTACTTTTTATATAAAGTATTTTTATGTAAAAAAATTGCTTAAAAATTGTGCGAATATATAAAAATGTATAATTTATGTTAAAATATAGAAATATGATAGCTGTAAAATTATTGAAAAATAAACAATATCCTCTTGATATACCTGAAAATATCACTGTAAAACATGGTGATATGGTGCTGGTATTAACAGAAAAGGGGGAAGAAGCAGCCAGAGCATACTTAGTGCCGCCTCATGTTGAGAATATACTGCGAAGAAAAAAAGTTCCGTCTGTTCCTTTTGTCCGGGTTATGACAGAAGAAGATCTTGAATTATATAAAGAAATTGAAAAAATGGAGGAACAGGGTTATAAAGATTGCCTTGAGCTTATAAAACAGCATAATCTCCAAATGAATTTAATACAGTGTAAATATACTTTTGACAGAAGGAAAGTAACATTTTACTATACTGCGCCGGAGAGAGTTGATTTTAGGAATTTACTTAAAGATTTAACACGTGTTTTTAAACGGGTAAGAATAGATTTAAAACATATCGGAGTCAGGGATGAAACGTCGTTATGCGGAGGCAACGGGCTTTGCGGTCGTCCATTCTGCTGCTGTACTTTTAAAAGACAATTTGATTCCATAAATATAAAATTGGCGCATGATCAGAGTATGCCTATAACTCCGAGCAAAATTTCGGGGACTTGCGGCAGACTGCTTTGCTGTCTGAATTATGAATATAAAAATTATATAGAAACCGCAAAGGAAATGGTTCCGATAGGCTCCGGCGTTATGACTCCTGACGGAGTCGGCAGAGTTTGCGCTCTTAACATACTTACAAATAATGTTTCCGTAAAATTGTCTGACGGAAAAATTAAAGAATTTAAAAATGATGAAGTTGAAATGATTGATACTGACGTAAATATAGAAATTGATATTAACAGTTCAAATTATAAATATGCTTCAATGCTTCAAACTGATGAAAATGTTGATATAAAACAATTTGAAGATGACAAAAACAGTTCTACGGGGAATATATAACTGTATAAATATTAAATCTTAGTATGTCGGCATGAAATTTCTTGATAAGCCTGAACGGGGTAAGAGAAATTTTGTTCGGGCAATTTTTATGTTAGAATTCTTGTTATGAGTGAATTTATACTTGTCGGTAAAAATCTTGAAGAAATTGAAAAGTTTATGGTTGATAACGGTCAATCAAAATTTCGTGCAAAGCAAGTATATAACTGGCTTTATTTAAAATCGGTGAACGATGTAAATGATATGACTGATTTGCCTTTTGCAACAAGGCAATTATTATCTGAAAAAACAAAATTGTGTTCTATTTCTATAAAAGATAAACAAGTAAGCAAAGACGGCACTATAAAATATCTGTTTGAGCTTGAAGACGGTAATTATACCGAGTCGGTTTTAATGAGATTTGACAACAGGGCTAATTTAACCGCCTGCATAAGTACCCAGGTCGGATGTGCCATGGGCTGCAGTTTTTGTGCGACCGCAAAGTTAGGCTTTAAGAGAAATTTAACTTCTGAAGAAATTATTCAACAGATATTTTTAATTCAGGCTGATACGGGTTTAAAAGTGACAAATATTGTTTATATGGGACAGGGAGAACCTCTGTTAAATTTTGATAATTTAATCGGTTCAATAAAAATATTCAGAGAACAGTTTCAGGTCGGTGCAAGGAGAATTACGGTTTCTACCTGCGGCATAATTCCTCAGATAAATAAACTTGCAGATATGAATTTTCAATCAACTCTTGCAATTTCACTTCATGCTCCTAATCAGGAAATAAGAAAAAATATAATGCCGGTTGCAAATAAATATAAATTTGATGATTTAATAACTGCGTTAAAACAATATACGGAACAAACAGGGAGAAGAGTTACCGTTGAATATGTATTGATGAAAGATATAAACGATTCCGTTTATGATGCGGAAAAACTTGCAGTCGCTATTTCACGGCTCAAAAGTAATGTTAATTTGATTGTTTATAATGAGAACGAAAAAAGCAGCTTTAAAAAACCTTTAAAAAGCAGTATCCAAAAATTTAAATATATACTGGAAGCTTCCGGTAAAAAGGTTACAATCCGTCTTGAAAGAGGTGCTGATATAGATGCTGCCTGCGGTCAATTAAGCTCAAGAATGAGTGCGGAATAGACTTAATTTCCTGTTTTGTAAATTTAATTTTTTGTAACATCTTGTCATATTTAAATTTTATGATTAAAATATATATAAAAGTTTGCATGAAAATTTAAGATTTGGCGGCATTAACTAATTAAGATGAATTATCTAATCAACATTGTAATTGAGGAACAGGCGGTTAACTCCTTTGAAAAAGGTATGTTAGTTTTGCTTTTTAAAAAAGAGGAATATATTAAATGTATGTAAATAAGTGTATTAAATGCGGCGCAGAATTTGAGACTAAGAATCCTAAAAGAGTTATTTGTCCGAATTGCTTGTATTCAGATAAAAAATATACAGAGGAATTATCACAGGAAGCTGCAAATATTTCCTCTTCTCAGGATACGGCTAAAAAAAATGCATATTCTTTCGGGGCTGATGATCAAAGAAACGAAAGAAAGCCGAGAATGTATGACAGGCAGCAGTATTCTCAATATAACAGAAATGCAAATCCAAGATATAATAATGACAGAAACAGGGATAACAGAAACCAGCAGGGCGGTTATCAAAGACCATTCAATAAATTCAAAAATGACGGAAACTCCAGATTTCGTCCGGGTACGGGCAGACCTAACAACAACTTTTCTAAGCAAAGATCCGGAGGCGCTAAAAAACCTCAAAGACAAAAACAGTTGTTGGTAAGCAAAGAACAAATAGAACAAATAGAAATTCTTTATAAAAAGGCACTGCCTTTACCTAATCCTGATATCCACGAAATAATAGGACAGGCAATAGGGCTTGAACCGAGAAAAGTATTTTTCGGCATTAATCTGGTAAGGCAAAAACTTATGCTTCCTAAGCTGCCGTTTCCAAAAAGAAAACTTGCGGTTTCACCGGATCAGTTATTTGCTATTAAAAATCTTTATGAACCTTTATTGCCGCTGCCGCCTATAGGCTGTCATAAAATTATTGCCGCACAGCTTAGAATGGATGAATGGAGAGTCCATGTCGGTATTGGTCTTATAAGAAAACAAATGGGCTTAGACAGGTGGAATCAGGATAGAGAAGATGCACCTGAAGAATATAAAAAGACAAAATAATTATGGCTGATAATCTTATTTCTATTGCTAAAATTCTTAATTTCCACGGAATTAAAGGCGAAGCAAAAGTAGGTTTTACAAAAGGAAAAGAAAATCAAATTCAATCTCTTAAAATTGTTTTTGTAAAAAAAAATAATTCTTTTAAAAAGCTTAATGTTCAGTCCGTAAGATTTCATAAACATTTTGCAATCATTAAATTTAAAGAATTTTTAACTGTTAATGATGTTGAAGAATTTAAGGGCTGTGATTTATATCTTACAAAAGAGGAAGTTGAAGAAAATCTGGCTCAGGATGAATATCTTATCAATGATTTAATAAATATGGATGTTTATGATGAGGACGGCTGTCTGCTTGGCAGTGTTGCTGCGGTTGGAGAAAATCTTGCAAATGATATTTTATCAGTGCGTGATAATAACGGAAAAGAACATCTTGTTCCTTTTGTTAAAGAAATTGTTCCCGTTGTTGATTTAATTAACAAGAGAATAGTTATAAATAACATAGAGGGCTTAATAAATTGAGATTTGATGTTCTTACTTTATTTCCGGAAGTAATCTTAAATTCTTGCAATTATAGTATTTTGAAACGTGCTTTAAATGAAAATTTAATAGAAATTAATGCAATTAATCCGAGAGATTATTCAAAAGATAAACATAAAAAAGTCGATGATACGCCTTATGGCGGCGGAGCCGGAATGCTTTTATCCTGTCAGCCGTATTTAGACGCACTTGCTTCGGTTAATAAAGAGGTTTCAGCTTTAACAATAATAATGTCGCCCAAAGGTGAAATTTTTAATCAAAAAATGGCGCTTGAATTTTCAAAAATTGACCAGCTTATTATAATATGCGGACATTATGAAGGTTTTGATGAAAGAATAATAGAAAAATCCGGCGCAAAAGAGATATCTTTAGGTGATTTTGTTATGACGGGCGGCGAACTTCCCGCTTTATGTATAATGGACAGTGTGACAAGGCTTATAAAGGGTGTTCTCGGTGATGATGAATCCGCCGAAAACGATTCTCATTATGACGGATTACTTGAACATCCCCATTATACAAAACCAAGAGAATATGAAGGACTTAAAGTCCCTGAAGTCCTTTTATCAGGCAATCATGAGATGATAAAGGAATGGAGAAGATTAAATCAGTTTTTGGTTACAAAACGAAAAAGACCCGATCTGTTCGAAAAATTTTTAAAAAGTGATATATCGGAATATGACAGAAAAATCTTGATAAAAAATAACCTGTTTTAAATTAACTAATTTTAAAATATAATAGCTGTAAATATTATTCTTGATTTAACGGTATGAGGTTATAAAAAATGAAAGCTGCCATACTAAATGATAACAGATTTGTTATAAGAGAAATTCCTAAACCTGTCCTTGATGAATACGGAACGGGTGCGATTGTTAAGGTAACCGGATGCGGCTTATGCGGGTCGGATATTGTTAAGATGCGTACCGGTAAAGTTAAAACAGGAGCAATACTGGGACATGAAGTTGTAGGTGAAATTGTAGAAATAAATTCAAAAACAGCTTTTGCCGTTGGAGATAAAATTGCCCTCGGGCATCATGTGCCGTGTTTTAACTGTACATATTGCTGGGGCGGCAATTATTCAATGTGCAGGCACTTTAAAGCTACAAATATTATTCCCGGCGGTTTCGCTGAATATATATACGTATCGGAAGAACATCTTAATAATACAGTTTTTAATGTGAATTTGAATTTATCAGATATAGAAGCTTCCTTTTTAGAACCTCTTGCCTGCTGCCTTAGAGCGGTAAAAAGGGCAAAAATAAAGGATAATACGAAAAGTCTGATAGTCGGGTTAGGCTCTATCGGTATTTTAATGGGCGAAGCGGTAAAAGTTTTCGGTAACAAAGTATACGGCTGTGATTTAATCTATGAAAGAGTTTGTTTATCTGAAAAATTTGGTTTTGATAAATCTTTTTTGTTGAATGATGAAGAAGAAACACTTAATGCAATGAAAGAAATTGCCCCCGAAGGCTTTGATACAATATTTCTAACCGCCGGAGCTTCTTTATCTTTAAATTTTGCGCTAAGAGCAGCGCGCGACGGGGCCACAATCGTTGTATTCTCCAGTATTAAAGATATTACAGGATTTAAAAACAATGATATTTACTATAGAGAACTTACAATTCTCGGAAGTTATTCTCCATCTCCCATGGACTTAGAAGATTCTATGTCTCTTTTAGAATCGGGAAAAGTTAAAGTTGCCGGAATCTCAAACGTATATCCTCTTGAAAAATTAAACGAAGCACTTTCTGATACTCTTGCAAATAAGATTATGAAGGCATATATACAATTATGAAAATGAAAGCAATACAGTTTTATTCTCCTTTAAATATAAAATATGAAGATGTTGAAATTAAAGATCCCGGGGAAGGCGAAGTTCAGGTTAAAATAAAAGCGGCGCTTACATGCGGGACTGATGTTAAAACTTATAAAAGGGGGCATCCCGTTTTAATAAAAAAAATACCGTCGGGCTTCGGGCATGAATTTTCCGGAATTATAACGAAAACAGGGAAAAATGTTGCCGGGTTTAAAGAAGGCGACAGAGTTGTCGCAGCTAATTCTGCACCTTGCGGCAAATGTTTTTTTTGCAGAAGAAAAGAATATAATCTTTGTGAAAAATTGGAATTTTTGAACGGCGCATATGCAGAATATATAAATATTCCTCAGTCCATTGTAAAAAGAAATCTTCTTCATCTTCCCGATGATTTGGAATTTGAACGTGCGGCATTTGCTGAACCTCTTGCAAATGTTGTCCACGGTATTGAAAGAACAGGAATAAAGGAAGGTCAAACTGTCGGTGTTGTGGGATTGGGGCCGATAGGTCTTATGTTTGTTAAGCTCGCTAAATTAAAGGGGGCAAGAGTAATTGCGGCAGGAAGAAATCCGTTAAAACTAAAATTGGCAAAAGAATTTGGCGGAGCTGATGAAATTATAGACTTGAAAAAATATCAAAATCCAGAAAAAATATTTATTGATTTTTCGACGGAGAAAAAAGGTCTTGATGTTGCTGTTGAATGCGTCGGCTTGCCTGAAATATGGGAGAGAATGTTCACCTTTGTAAGGCGCGGAGGAATCGTTCATTTATTCGGCGGCTGTAAATCGGGCACCTCTATTTCAGTTGATACCGGACGGCTTCATTATGATGAAATTAAAGTAATAAGTATTTTTCATCATACTCCTTTGTATTTCAGAGAAGCGTTAAGGCTTATTTATGAAGAAAAACTCCCCGTTGAAAAATTAATAACGGACAGGGTTCCTCTTGAAAGAGCAGAAGAAGCTATTATTAAGCATATGAACGGACAAGCCTTAAAGGTTTTAATTACACCGTAGATTTTACTTTTTTTATTTTGATATTTTTATTGTATAATTCTAAATAAAGAAATTAATAATTAAGCTATGGATAATAAATTTTCGGAATTAAAATCACAAATTGAAAAAGCGGAGAGTATAATCATATTTTCACATGTCAGTCCTGATGGGGATACTTTAGGTTCTAATCTGGCATTGAGTCTAATGATTGAAAAATATTTTAATAAAAAACCCGTTTCCGCTTTTGTTGGTTCTCTTCCTTCCATTTATTCATATCTTCCGGAATTTGACAGATTTATTGATGTTCAAAGTATTCCGAGAGATAAAAAATATGATCTGGCAATAGCCGTTGATGTTGCTTCAAAAGACAGGCTGGTTTCAGGGACAAATATTTATGATAATGCCGTATATAAGGTAAATATTGATCATCATAAGACTAATATTGGATATGGTGATTTGAATATAATAGATGCAAATGCCGCTTGCGTGGGAGTTATACTTTTTAAAATATTTAAAGAATGGAATTTAGATATTCCAAAAGATGTAGCAAGATGCATTTATACTTCTCTGCTTACGGATACAGGCGGGTTTAAATATGAAAGTACAACTCCCGAAACATTTATGCTGGCAGCAGATTTGGTTAGGCTGGGAGTTTCTCCTACTTATGAATTCAGAGCCTGTTATGAAACAAAACCTCAGGCAATGGTACAGTTTCAGGCTTATGTGGTAAGTAATGCGGTATTTTATGATAACGGGAAAATTGCTTTTGCAAAAATAACAAGAAGCGATATGAGTAAGTTTAATGCAACTGATGATTATACCGAAGGTATAGTTGAAGTTTTAAGAACATCAAAAAATGTTGAAATTGCCGCAATTTTAAAAGAAACAAAGGATGGTTATACAAAAGTCAGCTTAAGAAGTAAAACAGTTGATTTAATTCCTATAGTAATTGAGTTTGGCGGCGGGGGACATACTTTTGCGGCAGGATGTACCATTAAAAAACCCATTGCAGTTGCCTTTGATAAACTTTTAAGACGTGTTCAAAATGAATTAAGATAAAATGAAGAAGTATATTGAATCATTAACAAAAAAGATTTTGGAACAGGATTTTTGCGGTGTCGCTGCAGAAATGGCTTTCTGGTTTATTTTGGGACTTTTTCCTTTTTTGTTGTTCTTGACTTCATTGTTTGCCTGGATTGGGAAAAAAACACTTATTACTCCTATATTGGAATTTATTAAGGGAATAGCACCTGCAGATGTATCTGATTTAATTATAGGTACTTTAAATGAGGCAATGATATTTAAGCAGGGAACATTAATTGCCGTTTTTGGTCTTGTTATTACAATTGCACTTGCCGCCAATGCAATTGCGGTTATTATAAAAGGGTTAAACAGAGCCTATGCAATTGAAGAAAACAGAAGTTTTATTTATACCAGAACTCTTTCTGTTTTGATGGTTTTTATAAATTCTCTTGTATTATTTTTAACTGTTAATTTAATAGTTCTCGGGAAAGTAATTCTTGATTTTTTACTGGAGTATACACCTTTATCTGTTTTATCAATAAATATTATATCAATAGTAAGATGGCCTGTTTCATATCTGGCTCTTGCAATTTGTGCAATCGGTAATTATTATATTTTACCTGCGATTGAAGGAAACGAGAAATTAAAGTTTAAGAGTGTTCTTCCTGGCTCATTCTTTTTCTGCTTTTTCTGGATGCTGGGGTCCTGGTGTTTTTCAATATATTTAAGCAATTTGAATGCATATAACAAAGTATACGGTACAATCGGAGCTTTTGCCATTATGATGGTATGGCTTTATTATACTTCTTTAATTCTTTTAATAGGCGGCGAAATAAATTCAAGATTTTATAACCGCCTTATTGAAAAGAACTATCGTTAAATTTACTTTTTATAAATTTTTAATAAAACTATACAAAATTTTACAAACATAGATTTTTTTTGATAAAATAAAATTTGGAGGATAAAGATATTAAAATTAATAAATTATTAGCGGGAATTATTATAACGGCGGGTTTGACCTCTTTTTCTTGTGCAATGACTCCGGAGGCAAATCAATTTTACCGCAGAGCTTGTGATTTAGCGGAAAAATCACAATATAATGATGCGATTGAGCAGCTAAATAAAGCAATACAATTATCTCCGGATGATGCTCTTTTATATACAAAACTTGCGGGAATGTATTCGGAACTGGGGCAGTGGGGTAATTCTGTTGAAGCTTATAAAAAGGCCCTTAAAATAAGACCCGATGATGCTTTTATTTATATAAGCCTGGGAAATATTTATGAACAAATGCAGGATTATAAAAATGCCGGTACGGCTTATAATCAGGCTATGAAATTATTCCCCGAGTATAAATATAATTATCTTAACCTTGCCAGTGTTAAAACTCATCTGCACGAAGATGAAGAAGCCATAAAATACTATCAGATGTTTTTGTCATATTATCCTGATGCTCTGGATGCAAGAGAAAATATGGCTTCTATATATTTGAGAATGGACAAACCAAAAGATGCTGTTGAGATATATAATGATATATATTTAAAAGATCCTGCTTCTTTTGATGATTATTCAAATTACGGACTTGCTCTTTATAGAATTTCTGATTTCGATAACGCTCAGAAGATATTGTTAAAAGCGCTTGCCAAAGATAAAAATGATTATGTTGCCAGAGCAAATCTTGCATATGTTTATCTTGCACAATCCAAGAATGATGAAGCGATAGCAGAATTTGCAAAAGTTCTTGAAATAAATCCGGAAATGAATTCAATCAGGTTTGATTATGCTAACTTATTAGCTGATAAAGGTGATTATGACGGAGCAATAAATCAGTATATTGAATACTTGAAAACATCCAAGGATAATGAAATTGCATATCTGAATGCCGGAATTTTATATGAGAAAAAAGGTGATTATCAAAATGCAATAAAAATCCTTGAAGAAGGCCGTATTTCCGCTCCGAAAAATATAGAAATACAAAAAGAACTTGCTAAATCTTATCATCTTGCAAAACAGTATGACTCAGCAATTAAAGTATATGATATGCTTCTTTCTTCGGAACCCGATAATATAGATTTGGCACTTAATAAAGGTATTGCTTATCATGCCGGAAAAAATTATCAGGAAGCCATAAATATATATAAATCTGTACTTGTTAAACAGCCTGATAATAAAACAGCAAAAGATTATTTAATAAAAGCATATATTTCACAGGGTGATGACTTTTATGCTTCAAATGAATACAGAAAAGCCGTTAACAGTTATGAAGAAGCATTAAAACTTGATATGGAAAATCCTGTTATATATATAAATATAGCTAATGCGTATGATAAAATAGGCTCTAAATCAAAAGTTATAGAATACTATGAAAGGGCAATGGAAATTGCACCTGAAAATTCAGAGGTGCTTTCTTCATATGCAAAGGCTTTGACTAAATATGATAAATATGAAGCGGCAAAAATTGTATATGATAAAGCTATTAATGCCGAAAGTACGCCTATAAATGACAAATATGCTTATATAATGGAGCTTGCTGATTCATATTATAAAAATAAAGACTATAATAATGCGCTTATAGAGTATCAAAAAGCTTATGAACTTAATAAAACGGATGAAATTATAAATATAAAAATCGGGAATACTTATAAAAGCTTGTCTAATCTTGATAAAGCAATAGAGTTTTATAATGAAGCGATAAAAATTAATCCGAATAATCCTGATCCTTATTTTAATAAGGGTTTATGCCTTGCAGAATTAAATGAGCTTACTTCGGCAAAAGAAAATTTTGAAAAAGTGGTTGAATTAAAAAGCGATTATGCTTATGCTTATTATGCTTTAGGTCTTGCTTTTGAAAAAGAAGACAACCTTCAAAAGGCAATAGAAAATTATGAAGCATTTATTCAATATGCACAGGATAAAAATTTAAAAAATAATGTACAAAACAAAGTTAATAATCTAAAAAAGAAACTGCCTGAAATATCTGAGACCATAGAAGAATGAAAAAATTTTTATATTTAATTCTTATAATGCCGTTAATATTTTTCTGCGGTTTTGGCTGGAAAGAAAAGCCTTATATAATAATGTCTAGCGGAACTGTTTCGAAAGAAACAATAAACAGGCTTGAAAGGGTATTTATAGCAGGTCAAAGAATTAATTATGCAATAGTTGCGCCTGACGGTTTTAAATATGATGCAATAAGACTACAGATATCAAAAAGAGATGAAAAAACATCAAATTGGGGATTTTCAATTATCCAATCACGGGATATTTTTATTGATAAAACGGCTGATATTTATAATGATTATATTTTGATACAAAGACCCGGAAGATATATAATTCAGTTCTTTTACTTGAATAATAAAGATTATCCCTTTATACACAGAGAGTTTCTGGTTCAATAATGTTTAAATATATAAAGTTTTTTATTTCACTTATACAGTCTTCAAAATATAAAAGAAAAGGCAAATGTAAAAAATGCGGAAATTGCTGCCGCAACATACTTTTATATGTTGAAGATGAACCGATTAAAACAAAAGAGCAGTTTGAGAAAGTGAAAGAATGGGATAAACATTTCAGAAATTTTCTGATCTCGGGAAAAGGAGAAAAAGGAGAGTTATTGTTTACCTGCCGCGAAATAGATGAAAATAATCGCTGCCGTATGTATTTTTTTAGAGGTCTTGGCTGCAGAATTTATCCTCATCCCGATACAAAATTTCTTACCAATGGCGGAAAACCTCTTGATGGATGCGGATATTACTTTGAAACTGATAAAAAATTTAAATCTTACCTGAAATTATACGGGCTGCATTAATTGCCCTATTTGCAAGAAGTTCGTTTTTAAGTTTTTTGTTTTTCTTTGTTTTTTTATCCATTTCCATAGGGGCTAAAATTCCCCAGTTGGAGTTTATTGGCTGGAAAGATTTGTGACCTTCAAATGTTATATATTTCATAAGTGCTCCAAGCATCATTTCATCAGATAGTTCAATTAACTGCTCGTTATTTAAGTACTTCCACATATTTATGCCTGCAAGCAATCCGGACGCAATTGACTCTGTATAGCCCTCAGTACCTGTTATTTGTCCCGCAAAAAATATATTTTTGTTTTTTCTTGACTGCAAAGACGGATTGAGGGTTTTAGGGCTGTTTATAAAAGTATTTCTGTGCATAACTCCGTATCTTACAATATTTGCATTTTCAAGTCCGGGAATAGAATGAATAAGCTCTTTTTGACTTCCCCATTTCAGATTAGTCTGAAATCCGACGATATTATATAAACTTGCGGCTTTATTATCCTGCCTTAGTTGAACCACAGCATAATTTTCGAGTCCTGTTCTTTTGTCGATAAGTCCGACAGGTTTTAAAGGTCCGTACCTTAAAGTATCAATTCCTCTTGAAGCAAGCACTTCTATCGGCAGGCAAGATTCAAAAAATGCTGCATTTTTTTCAAATTCTTTTAACTCTATTTTAGGAGAATTAATAAGTATATTATAAAATTTTTCATATTCTTCTTTATTCATCGGGCAGTTTATATAGTCAGCCGTACCTTTATTATATCTGTTTAATAAAAAGGCTTTATTAAAATCAATTGAATCTTTTTCTATGATTGGGGCTATCGCGTCAAAGAAAAATAAATATTCTTCGCCGAGAAAAATTTTTATTTCTTTTGTAAGGGCTTCTGATGTCAACGGCCCTGAGGCAATAATTGTCGGAATATCAGTATTTATTTCTTCAACTTCTTTTCTTATAACGTTAATAAAAGGATTATTTTCAATTAATTGTGTGATTTTTTGAGAAAATAATGTTCTGTCTATTGCAAGAGCTCCTCCGGCAGGAACTTTAGCTTCAAAGATTAAAGGCATTAATTCTGAACTTAATTCTTCCATTTCGTGCTTAAGAAGCCCAGAGGCATTAGTAATATCATAAGAGCCAAGACTGTTAGAACAAACAAACTCCGCAAAATTGCCGGTTTTATGGGCACCTGTAGACTTATCAGGCCGCATTTCATATAAATTTACATTTATTCCCCGTTTCGCCAGCTGCAGAGCCGCTTCGCTTCCCGCCAATCCTGCCCCTATTATATTTACCTGCTTCATTTAATTTCCTCTTTTATATTGATTATTGCATAAAAATATAGCCAATATTAATAAAATTGTTGTAAAATTATGATTATGGAAGAGTTAAAAATTATTTTATTTGATAGCGAAGAACTTACCAGAACTCTGGTTAAAAGTTATTTGAAAGATATGTCTTTTAATTATAAGATTGAATGTTATGATGAATTTGATGAAAATCTTATTTCGAATTCTTCATTTTTAAATATAATTATAGTAAGTATCAATAAAGCAAATATTAATTTATTAAATAAAATATCTCTTCCGGCTGCAGATAAAAAAAATCATTTTATTATTATTTCCTATGAAAATATAACTGATTTGCATGTAAAAGCTTTAAGGGCAGGAGCTGAAGAATTTCTTTTAAAACCTCTTATAAAAACTGATTTTATACACTCTATACAGAATATTTATAAAAAAAATATTATTAATTCAGAAAAGAAATCCTCTTCAAATGTATATTCTGTGATGTCTTTTGAAAACGGTACAGGCAAAACTTTTTTTGCTATAAATCTGGCAAAGGAATTGGCTGACCTTACAAAAGAAAAGGTTTTGCTTGTTGATTTTAATAATAATTTAAATGATGTTTCTTTTCTTTTAAATATAACTCCTGTTTATAGTACTTTTTATTTTATTGAAAATCTTTCGGAAGATAATGCTTCTGAAATACTGTCTCAAATATCGAAATATAAAAATACATCTATGCATGTAATGGCAAACAGCCTTTATAACAATATGACGGTGTCCGTAAATCCGGAAAAAATAAGAGATTTTGTTCAAATTTTGAGAAAATATTATAAATATATTTTAATTGATTTAAGTCCGTTGTTTCAAAAAGCAAATGAAATGATATTAAATAATACTGATATTATCTTCTGTTTGACACAGTCACATATAAGTTCTCTTGAAAAAACAAAAAGAATGATAAATATTGGTTTTTCCAGAAGAAATATAAAAATAATACTGAATAAATTCAGCAGTAAAGATGCTGCAAAGATAAATGAATTCCAAAAAATATTAGGGCGTGAAATTTTTTGGAAAATTCCGAAAAATATTCTTGCGACTTCTGTTTCTTTAAATAAAGGAAAAACTTTGAAAGAAATAAGCCCTGATATGGATGTGGTAAAATCATATATTCAGCTGGCACAATACATAACAGGCAGAGATTAAAATATGAATTTAAAAGACAGATTGGACTCCATAAGTTCTATAGATAAAGTTTGTATAAAAGAAAATACAAATAAAGAACCTGATATACTGGATATTTTTGAGGATAATAAAAAAGTAAGGGAAATTATTTCTTTAGCAATAAATAATGGAAAAAATATTATTCTTTTAAGCAATACATCTTGTGATAAAACACTTCTGATAAAGTATATATCATCATTTGTGCCTGAAGACAGACAGAAAACGGAAATTACTTCGACTTCGGAAATAAACTCAAAACAAAATTGTGATATATTTTTGTTTGAAAAACCTTCAATTTATGAAATTGTAAAAATATT
>CALUSW010000038.1 GCA_944323535.1 Candidatus Gastranaerophilales bacterium
CTTTTCAAAACGCCACTCACCTTGCAGCTACACTGCGGCGGATACAAGCTCACAAGCATCACCTGCGGTTCTGCTGTTCGTTTTGTAAAAAAAATCCACTCACGCCTACGGCTTATCGTGAATTTTTCCTCGGACAAAATCAACTACGGATTATATATTTCAAATTAATTATTACCGTTAAGAATATCTTTTTCAAACTGGTCAAAAGAAATCATACTGAGAGTATGTTTCATATTTTGTGCGGATATTTCATGTTTAAAAAACTTTTTCTCAAATTTTTCGGCACAGGGAGTTGCAATTAGCGGAACTAATATGCGTTCGGCTAAAATTGTGGAACCTGCCAGAGCCAGAAGCTGGCTAAATCCTTTTTTTGCTTTTACAATATCGTTAAATTTGCAATTTTTAAATAACATATCCCACAATTTATTTTGTATTTTAGGAGAGGCAAGACAAAAACCTGCGCCAATTTGCATTGCTGCCGTAACAATTCCTGACATTAAATCCATTGAGGCAACAAACGGTCTTTTTTCTTCCGGTATTTCTTTATTTTTCATTGTTGTCTCAAATCTTACCCCGTAAGCAAAAACATCTTTAGCCACATTTAGAGCTACCAGTGTTTTAGCAGCAAATGCATCGTTTTTTATTGTTTTATTAATATGTTTATTTACAAGTTCTGAATTTGTAATTTTATTCAGCAGATTTATTTTCATTGTTATTAACCAGTTTTCGGGCGATTTGGGGATATATTTTATTTGATATTGCAAGAACAGGCAGATATACCAGTGCCGTTACGACAGCGCCGAGTCTGTCCTTTAAAACTTCATTGTATTGATTTTTATACATTCTTAATGCTTTATCTTTATCGTTACCGCATGCATCAAGCAGTTTTTGGGGGATTTTAGAGGCATCTTTTGCCGCATCACTGACATATTTAAAATTAATTTTTCCTTTTTTGATTAAAGAATCAATTCCTTTATATAAAACGGCAAGGCTTGCAAGCTGCATTGCCAGTGTAATTACAGCTTCTACGGGCTGTTTTATTGCCGCCCATTTTCTGTTTTCTTTGTTTTCTTTTGTAAAAGGATTATTCATTATAACAAGAGGGGCAATTGCCATTTTTCCTGCAGCGTTAACATAATCAGATACTTTTTCTCCTCCTTTTTGGGAAAATTTCTCTAATGAATTTGCAAGATATTGATTAATATTAGATGTTCCTACTCTCATGGCAGTTATTTAAACTCCCGGGAAAAAATTTATTGCTCATTAAGCCGGAATTGATAAATATTTATTTACAAAAATCTTAATTAATCTACAAATCGATATTTAATCAATGTTAAGATTGCATGTATACCGTCTTTCCAGTTGATTTTTTTGCCCTCATTATGTCCTCTCCCGAAATAAGAAATAGGAACTTCTTTTAATCGTGCTTTTTTCTTCATTAATTTTGCCGTTATTTCAGGTTCAAAATCAAAACGGTTTGATTTAATTGTTATCCCCTGAATAAGTTCACGTTTAAAAGCTTTATAACAAGTTTCCATATCTGTTATTTTGGTTCTGTACAAAAGATTTGTTAAACTTGTTAAAAAAAGGTTTGCAAGTTTATTTTTTAGAATAAAATTTCCGGAATTATCCGTATTCTTAAATCTTGAGCCGTACACAACATCCGCTTCATCATTTAATAAAATAGGAAGGAGTTTATCATAATCATCAGGCAAATATTCAAGATCAGCATCCTGAATAACAACATAGTCGCCGGTGGCCTCTTTAACAGCCGTTCTTATTGCAGCTCCTTTTCCTTGATTTTTTTTGTGGAATAATATCTTATATTTTTTACTTATATTTTTTAAGATATTTGTTGTTCCGTCTGTTGAAGCATCATCAACAAGAATAATTTCTTTATTCAAAGAAGCAAATGATGCTTGTTCAACTTTTTCTAAAATTTCCAAAATTGTATCTTTTTCATTATAAACAGGAATAATTATACTTACTTTTTTCATTTTTTTATAGTCTCTTATATAATTTCTATAAAATATATTGTATAATGAAAAAGTAAGTTTGTTAAGGAAATATATGCCTAAAAAGCATTATGATAGTTTGTTTATTGAGTCTATAGAAAAAGCGGATTGTTTATTAAAAGAAGCAATTGAACTTTATGGTGCAGAAAATTATAAAATTGCCGTTCATAAATTATCAGAAGCTCATAAAATATTTCTGGCACATAAAAATATTGCAAAAGTATCAGTTTGTTTGTCTTTAACCGGATTAATAAAGTATCTGGATAAGACCGAAAGTTATTATAAATCTTTGCTTTTACTGGAAGATTCCAAATTTTTAGCGGAAAGTATTAATCAGAAATCAGTTTCAGCGGTAAATAAATTTGCTTTCGGACAGATTTATTATCGTGAAAATAAATATAATGAAGCTTTATTTTATTTAACATATGCGTCCCGATATCTTGATGAATTTCCGCTATTAAAAGTAATTTCTTATAAATTACTTGCTTTGACTTATATCAGACTCCAAAATACAAGAACGGCATTTGAGTATTTGGATAAATCGATAAACAGTGCAGAATTATACGGATTTAAAAATCTTGCCGCAAAACTTGCGGAAATATCCGAAAATTTTATTAATACAAATTCCGGTCTTGATATGAAGATAAAAAACAGCGAAAGAAACAAAAATCAGGATGCGGAGCAAAACACAACACTGCTTCTCGCACTTTCAAAAATAGCAAGGACGGTTAATGCGGAAGCAAATCTGGATAAACTTCTTATGACTATTGCGGATCAAACAAGACTTGTTTTGAACGCAGACAGGTGCAGCGTTTTCTTATATGATAAAGATACAAATGAATTGTGGTCTAAAGTTGCGCTCGGAATGGAAAGTGAGGAAATCCGTTTTCCCGCCGATAAAGGTTTTGCCGGACATGTTTTTAAAACAGGTGAAACCATTAAAATAAAAGACGCATATAAAGATAACCGTTTTAACAAAGATATTGATAAAAAAACAGGATACAGAACTTATAATTTGATTTGTATGCCTATCAGAAATATTAAGTTTGAGATAATAGGCGTGTTTCAGGTTTTGAATAAAAAAGAAGGCGACTTTACCGATTCTGATGAAGATGTTTTATTTGCTATCGGTACAAATGCGGGAATTGCCATAGAAAATAATCTTCTTTTTAATATTCAGCAGAAAATGCTTGAAGAACAGCAAAAATTATTTGCCGGATTTATAGATACTCTTGCAGCGTCCATTGATGCGCGGGATAAGATAACAATGGGTCATTCAAAACGGGTAAGGCTCTATTCTGAGCTTATATCAAAACAAATCGGGCTTAATAAAGATATAACCGAGATAATTTCGAAAGCAGCCATGCTCCATGATATAGGTAAAATCGGTATACGAGATGCCGTTCTTCAAAAAAAAGGTTCTCTTACTAAAGAAGAATATGAACATATTAAAGAACATGTAAAAATAACCTATGATATTCTGTGTAAAACAAACTTAAATTCTTCTTTTTCGGAAATAACCGAGATTGCGGCATCACATCATGAAAAATATGACGGAACAGGATACTTTAGGGGGCTTAAAGGTGAAGAAATTCCTCTTGGCGGAAGGATTTTAGCTGTCAGCGATGTTTTTGATGCAATTACTTCCGTACGTCATTATCGTGACAGAATGCCTATTGATGAAGCATTGAAAATTATGATTGACGGCAAGAATAAACACTTTGACGGTAAAATAGCAGATGCTTTCTTATCATTACCATGTGATATAGTAACAGAAGCGCTTATAAGCGAACATGAAAAACATATAAATAGTAAAGACAGAAAAATTTTATCTTCTTTAAATCTAAAACAATTTGCATTAATTCTTAATAAAGAAGAGAAAAGTTTGGATGAACAAAAATTTATAAATACTTTTAATTCATATTATATAAGAAGGAGTGAAATTGTACTGTAATAGAGGTATTTATGTATAATGTGTTAATAGTTGAAGACCATGCATTAATCAGGTTCGGTTTAAAAACCGCATTTGAATCAAAAGATTTTATAAATGAAATTTATGAAGTATTTTGCGGAGAAGATGCAATTAATTTGGTTAAAACACATAAAGTTGATGTTGTTATCATGGATTTGGGTCTGCCTTCAATGAACGGTATTGAAGCTACCCGTGAAATAAAAAATATAAATAAAGATATAAAAGTAATAATTTTGACCTCTCATAATAACGGACAGGAAGTTTTGGATTCAATAAAAGCGGGAGCAAATGCATATTGTTCAAAGGATATTAATCCCGATAAACTGGCTGATATTGTGTTATCGGTTATTGAAGGCGCCGTATGGTTTGATCCAAAAATATCTGAAATAGTATTAAATGCTTTATCAACAAATAATGTAAATTCTGATATTGATATGGATTTTGACTATAATCTTACTGACAGAGAAAATGATGTTCTTAAATATATTTGTGAAGGATTAAATAATAATGAAATATCCAAAATGCTGGATGTAAGCGTTAATACGGTTAAAGTTCATGTCAGCAGTATAATACAAAAACTCGGAGTTGAAGACAGAACACAGGTTGTTGTTAAAGCATTTAAGAAATTTTATAAATAAAAATTTCATAAATATTAATAATTTTACCCAAAATTTAAAAAAGGACTTGAAGAAAAAATATGTTTTAAATAATATATAGTAACGTATAAATACAATGCAAAGGAATGTAGTTATGAACCCTATAGTAGAAAGTTTAGGAAAAGAATATTTGAATAAAGATTTACCGGAATTAAATCCCGGAGATACAGTAAGAGTTTCCGTAAGAATTATAGAAGGAAACAAAGAAAGAACACAGGCTTTTGAAGGTACAATATTAAAAAAACGCGGAAGCGGAATAGGTAAAACTATTACGGTAAGAAAAATATTTCAGGGCGTAGGTGTTGAACGTGTGTTCCCTGTATATTCTCCCCGTGTTGAAAAAATAACGGTAGTAAGACGCGGCGACGTTAAACGTGCTAAATTGTATTACCTGAGAGAACGTTCAGGCAAAGCAACACGTATCAGAGAAAAAATTGAAAAAAAATAGATTAGGTATATCATAAAATAAAAAGCCATAGTCATTGTTATTGTTTGCATTGAGTATGGCTTTTATTAATTAAAAAGGGCGGTTAAATGGATTTTATTCACTGGTATCCCGGGCATATTGCAAAAGCGGAAAAAAAACTTAAAGAACAAATCAATATTGTTGATGTGATTATTGAAGTTTTGGATGCCAGAATACCCGAAAGTTCTTCCTATCCTGATATTGAAAAATTATTAAAGGATAAGCCCCGTTTGATTTTACTAAATAAATCCGATATGGCAAATCCGGAACAAACTAAAATTTGGACAAAAAAAATAAAAGAGATGACTAATTGTCCGGTTATTGCGACAAGTGCGAATGATAATAAAGATTTATCAAAAATTTTAAACCAAGTGGTTCAATTGGGACAGCCTAGAATTATTGCACTTGTAAAAAAAGGATTATTACCGAGAGCGGTAAGAGTGATGGTTGTCGGCATGCCAAATGTAGGCAAATCAAGTATTATTAATAAATTGATAAAAAAGTCTAAAGCAAAAACAGGGGCAAAAGCAGGAGTGACCCGTGAACAACAATGGGTCAGAATTAATCCGAAATTAGATTTACTGGATACTCCGGGTATTATTCCTTTAAAGCAAGAAGATCAGAAGAGAGCATATAAACTGGCTTTTGTTGATTCAATAGGCGAGAATGCTTATGATGTTGAAGCTGTTGCACAAATATTTATCAATACGTTGAAAGAAATATATCCCGATTTGATAAGAAATTATTATAAACTTGAAGATGAGGAAGTAAATCTTTCTAACGTCGCTTTAAAACGCAACTGGATAGTGCAAGGCGGCAGACCCGATACTAAAAGATGTGCGCAGAATATTTTAAATGATTTCAGAACCGGCAGACTCGGAAAACTTACGTTGGATATAAATGAATAAAAGATTTAACTTTGATAAAGAAAAACAAAAAGATTTTGATTACCTTATAGGAACCGATGAAGCAGGGCGAGGTCCCGGTGCAGGCCCCGTATTTGCTGCTGCTGTTTGTTTTTCTTCTTATAATAATGATTTAATTAAAAAACTTGAATTTTTGAATGACTCTAAGCAGCTTACCGAAAAACGGCGCGAAGAATTATTTGAGATAATTATTAATAATTCAGTATATTCAATAAATCAGGGAAGTGTAGAGCAAATTGAAAAATTAAATATTTTAAGAACGTCGCTTTTAACCATTAAAAAATCCTGCTGTGAAGTAATCGGACAATTACAATCAGATAAAGTTCTGGTGCTGGTTGACGGAAATAAAAAAATACCTGATTTTGTTTATCATCAGGAATTTATTATAAAAGGAGATGTAAAATCGGCGGCAGTGGCTGCTGCAAGTATCATTGCAAAAGTATCCAGAGACAGATTTATGAAGGAGCTTGATAAAGAATTTCCCCTGTATTGCTGGGCAGAAAATAAGGGTTATATGACTAAATCACATCTTGCCGCAGTTGATAAATACGGATTGACAAAATGGCATCGCCGAAAATTCTTTGAAAAACATTTTGAAAGATCAAAACAGCTGTCTTTGTTGTAATTACTTATGTTATAATTGCTCTATGTTAGAAAAAGAAGACTTAAGTATAAATAAGCAGGCAAAAATTATTATTTTTTCATGTTTGTATATGCTTGGTATAATTACTTTCTTTTTCGATTATTCTTTAATTTTAGCTTCTGTTATACTTTTTTTTCTGTTTATTTTTAGCTTTTATAAAAAATTATTTTCAATAAAATATAATTTTCTGTTAGTAATTATTTTTTGTTTGGGTTTTACAAATTCAGGTTTGCATTTAAAGTTATATGATGATTTGGTTGCGCTATCGGATAAAGATTTGGTTGTTAGGGCAAAAGTACTTACCATTCCTTCTAACAGTAATCCCGGAAAAACAAAATTTTATGCGAAAATTATATCTATTGAATTAAACAGTGAAACTCAGGAACTAATAAATGCAAAAACATATGTTACTATTCAGGATTCCGAAGATAAAATAAAAAATATCAAAATAGGTGATACTCTGGAACTTACCGGCAGAGTTAAACTTCCTTTAAATGCACAAAACCCTTCACAGTTTGATTATGCAAGATACCTGCAGTTTAAGAATACATTTTCGTTAATATATGTAAAAGATAATTGGAAGAAAATATCAGAAGCCAGCGATTTTACCGGTAAATTTTTAAGTAATCTTAATGATATGAGAACTAAAATAATCGGTATCCATGCAAATAATATACAATCGCCTATGCTTGAAATACTTGGCGGTATCATTTTCGGTGATGATGCTGTAAATCCTGATGAAAATACAAAGAATACATTTATAAATTCCGGTATATTTCATATTCTTGCTGCGTCAGGGATGAATGTTACATTGATTTTTGGTATATGGTTTTTCTTTGCAAGGAGTTTACGGCTTAATTACAGATTTTCTATTATAGCCGGCATGGCATTGATACTTTTTTATACCTGTATGACAGGTTTTGGTCCTCCGATTATAAGAGCCTCATTAATGCTTATCCTGATATTACTCGGAAAACTGATTGACAGAACGGCCTCGACGACTGCACTTTTATTTCTTGTTGCATTCATAATGCTTATGGTTAATCCGTTAATGATTTTTGATATAGGATTTCAAATGTCATTTATTGTAACTTTTGCCCTTATATTGACTGCGCCTTTACTTTCATTTAATATCCGAAACAAAATAATTAACTATACGTTAGGTGCCTGCTGCATTCCCGTAATTGCACAATTATATGCCGCTCCGCTTCAAATGTTTTATTTTAATACTTTTTCTTTATATTCGGTTTTAGCTAATATTGCCATAATTCCGGTTTTAAGCTTGGTTTCATTTATCGGTTTTATAAGTTCGATAATTGCATTAATTCCTGCAGCAGCACAAAAAATTTGCTTCATCGCTGATTTTATACTGAATCCGTTTCTTATATATATTGTTAAAGTTGCAGAATTCTTTGCAAACTTGCCGTCATCAATAATATATGTTCCGAAACCGTCATTGTTGCAGTTATTATTGTATTTTTCAATAATTATTTTTCTAACATGTATTTTTAAATATAAATTATTCAAAAAGAAAATTCTTATTTCTTTATCTGTATTGATTTTTATTTTCGCCGTAAGTTTTATTAATATTCCTGACAAAAATGCCGAAATATTATTCTTTTCTGTCGGCAATGCCGATGCAATTTTATTGAAATCGCCTGATAATAAATACTTTCTTATAGATACCGGCAAACTCCCTTATTTATCTTCTTCATCTCAGGCAAAAAATATTATTATTAAATATTTAAGAGATAATGGGGTTAGGATGCTGGATTCATTAATAATAACTCATTTTGATGCAGACCATGCCGGAGGAAGCATTGATATTTTAAAAGCAATACCGGTAAACAGGATTTTTCTTTCTGAAATATATGAAGATACAAAATTATCACATGATATAAATAAATACATTAAAGATAATAATTTAAAACCAACGATAGTAGCGAACAAAGAAACAATCTATAATACAAATGATTTTACTTTAACAATTTTTAAACCGTCAGGCAGTTTAATAGAAACAGAAAATCAGAATTCATTGATTGTTTATTGCAAATATAAAAATAAAAAATTGTTATTTATGGGTGATGGTGATATAAATTCTTTTAATACTCTGCCTTTTTATGCAAAACACCATATAACGGTTTTAAAGTCAGGACATCATGGCGCAGATAATACTTTAAATAGGAATATGCTTAAAGAAACTGACTATGTTGTAATTTCAACAGGAACGAATTATTATAATCATCCTCACCCTGAAACAATAAATCTTCTGGAAGAAAACCAAACCGAATATTACAGAACTGACAGACATAATGCAGTTAAATTTATATTTAAAGATAATGCTGTAAATATTTATATATATTCGCCCAAATACAGAAAATTTGTAAAAACAAGTATAAGTAAAAAATTATTTGAGCAAATCAAATAAATCTTTGTTTTCTTCTGCCTGTTTATTAGTCCAATCTGATGTACAAATAACAGATGCGGCTACAATCTGTTCTATTGGATAAGATTGAATACAATTCCAGGATGAATTAATCAAATCTGTTTTATTAGTTCTTTGTTTCAAAGAGGCAATGAATTTGTCTTTCTTTTCTTGTTCTATGTTAAGTTTATCAACTGTTTTTTCCATCTCGGTAAAATATCCGTCAAGGAAAGCATCATAAAACATATTTTTGTCTTCATCACAGTATTGAAAAGCACAAGCATATAGAGATGTGTTTATTATGGCAAAGATTGCAACTAAGGATTTTATTAAATTCATACAATGATTATTAAATAAACTGCAAATTTAAGTATTACCCGTTGTACTGATTTAACAGTATTAAAGATTTTATTTTTAAAAATATATAATACTGCTTTTGTGATACAATTTTTTTGTAATAATTTACAAAAAGAATGGAGTAATAAATGAAAGAACTTTCTTCACTTCAAATCGAAAGATTGAAATATCAGCCGAAGCTGCCTTCTTCATTAGCAGGCGGTATTAATAATCTATCACTTTCCGAAGGAAATAATACGGAATGTGTTAAAGATGCCGAACAAATTAAAGAATTATTCAAAAATACTTACGGTAAACCAGTTGTTACATTTAAGACATCGGAGCAAACGGAAGTATCGCCTGCAAGAAATGTAGGTGTTATATTATCAGGCGGTCAAGCCCCCGGAGGACATAACGTTATAGCCGGTTTATATGATGCATTAAAGCAAGCTAATCCTCAAAATAAATTATACGGATTTTTAGGCGGCCCATCCGGTATTATTGACGGTCAATATATAGAATTTACTGATGAAAAAATTAATGCCTACAGAAATACAGGCGGATTTGATATTATTGGCAGCGGCAGAACAAAGCTGGAAACGGAAGAACAATTCCAGAAATCCCTTGAGGTTTGTAAAAAATTAGGAATAACAGGTGTAGTAATTATCGGCGGAGATGATTCTAACACTAATGCAGCTATGCTTGCAGAATGGTTTGTTAAAAATAATGCAGGTATTCAGGTTATAGGCTGCCCTAAAACAATAGACGGGGATTTGAAAAATGAACAGATAGAAATCTCTTTCGGTTTTGACACTGCAACAAAAACTTATGCCGAATTAATAGGGAATATTCAAAGAGATGCAAATTCCGCTAAAAAATACTGGCATTTTATCAAATTAATGGGCAGAAGCGCAACTCACGTCGGGCTTGAAGTTGCACTTCAGACGCAGCCTAATATTACTTTAATTTCCGAAGAAGTTGAAGAAAAGAAAATGTCTTTAAAACAAATCGTTGATTATATGGCAGATATTATTGCAAGACGTGCAAATTCAGGTAAGAACTTTGGTGTTGCTTTAATTCCGGAGGGTTTAATTGAATTTATTCCGGAGATGAAGTCAATGATTGCAAATCTTAATGATATTATGTCATCTCTCGAGCAGGATGCTTCATATAATAAATTGACAGTTCCTGCAGACAGATTTAACTTTATTGAAAGCAGACTTGAGAAAGAAAATGCTGAGGTATTTGAGTCGCTGCCTGTTTTAATAAAAGCTCAATTACTTATGGACAGAGATCCTCACGGTAATGTTCAGGTATCAAAAATTGAAACGGAAAAACTTCTCATAGAAATGATTAAAATTAAACTTGATGAAATGAAAGCAGAAGGAGAATATATGGGTAAATTCTCTGATCAATGTCATTTCTTCGGTTATGAAGGAAGATGCGCTTTCCCTTCAAACTTTGATGCCGATTATTGCTATTCATTGGGGTATAATGCATTTGCATTAATGAAATTCGGTTTGACCGGTTATTTATCATCTGTTAAAAATCTTTCAGCCCCTGCCGATGAGTGGGTTGCAGGAGGTGTTCCTTTAACAATGATGATGAATATGGAAAAACGTCACGGACAATTTAAACCTGTTATAAAAAAAGCTCTTGTTGAATTAAACGGTCCCGTTTTCAAAGTTCTTGAAGAAAACAGAGAAAAATGGGCTATGGAGGATAAATATTTATTCCCGGGTTCAATCCAATATTTCGGACCTTCAAGCGTCTGTGATATTACAACTGAAACTTTAAGACTTGAAAATCAAGCAAAATTAGCTGCTGTATAGCAGAAATTAAAAAGAGGGGAAGTTAGCTTCCCCTCTTTTTTTATTAAATTGATTATTTTATTTGAAGAAATTAACATCCGCTTTAATTGTATTGTTTTTTCCGTCAATTGCAAAAAGAATTCTGTCTTTGCCTATTGTGTTAGGTTTTTTAAAATTATTTGCATCTACTTCTATAATACAGTCTGATTGTCCTAAATATTCTGTATTAACATATCTGCAATTATTTTCAAACTTTATTATAGAAATTAATATTCCGTCATATCTTATAAATGTCGGATTGTACATAAAATCATAAAGTTTAAATTTTCTTATTTGTTCTCTCGAAAATTCAGAAGTCTCCATATCTGCCGACTTAATATAATAAATATTTTTTGCAGGATATCTGTAAATAAGAGCTTGTACAAGTTCTTCGGAATTTTTATACGCATCTTTCCCTTTTAAGCTTAGTTCAAGAATCATTGTATCATTCAACTCTGCAAGTACTTTTCTATATGCTGTGGTATGTTTTTTAGGGGAGTTTATATAGTTTAGAGCTTGATTGTAAATAATAATACAGGAAATTATGCAGATTATAATTATAAACATATTTTTTTTGTTGTTATTTTTTTGATTTTTTTTTGGTTGTGAATTTAAATAAACAGGCATATTCCCAAATTGTAATGAAGCATGAACAATGAGGAATACAGCAATTAAAAAAGTAAAAATATATATTGTCACTGTCATAATTAATGAAATATCGAGCATATTTTAAACTCCCAGAACAGGCAGATCTTCATAACTGCCCAGTTGTTTATAATCAAAGTTTTTATCATCTGTTGTTATTTTTTGTGCAAGAAAAGCACCCAGTATAGCTTCTAATTGAGCAACCGGCAGCATATTTACGGGAAGTTCTCTCATATTATATTTAATTCTTAGAGTATCCTGCAATGATTTACAGTCTACAGGGGTTCTTTCTCTATATGCATAGCAGTTACCTATAACTTTTTTCATGTTATCCACATCAAATCGGTAGATATCGATACCTTTTTCATGTAATTCTTTAAAATACTCGCTTCCTCTTGTTGAAAACCTGTTTGTCCAGCCGTCTTTATTAAGCATTTTCTTTCCCAGATTTACAGGTTGATATGTCCTTGAATTATATTTCCACTTGCTGCTTATCATAACCTCATTTTCAGGAATGGAAACAAGTATAACAGCGTTTTGTTTTCCTGCAAAATTATCAAGGAAATATTTTACATCGCTCATTGAAAAAAGTTTATCAAGCATTATAACATTAAGATTTCTGTCAAGAACTGCAGCTGCCGATTCTATTGTACTTAAACCGCCAAGGGCAATTCCTATAAAAGAAACTTTTGAATTTTTATCTTTAATAATATTCATAAATTGATTTCTGCAATTTTATGCTACTATTATATTGCAGGTTATAATTATAAGCAAACGTGTAAATCTTGGAGATTTTAATATGTTTAGGGTAAATAAAGAAGAATTAATTTCAAAACTCGATAATCTTTCAAAACCGTCAGTACTTGTAATAGGTGATATGGCAATTGATGAAATGGTATACGGTAATACCGATCGTATGAGCAGGGAAGCTCCGGTATTAATATTGCGCCATTATAATACCAAAATTATACTCGGGGCGGCTTCTAATGCCGCAAATAATATTGCAGCTTTAAACGGAGGGAAAGTCAGCGTTATAGGAACATACGGCGATGATTATTATGCTCCTATTCTGATAGATACTTTTAAAAAATCAGGTATCAATACGGAATATATGGTTAAAGATAAGGACAGAACGACTACAGTAAAAACAAGAATTTCAGGTTCCTGCTCGCAATCCGTAACGCAGCAGATAGTAAGAATTGACAGGGAAACCATTGATCCGCTATCGAAAAAGACAGAAGATAAAATAATTGAAAAAATGGAAAAGGCTATACCAAAACATGATGCGGTTATTCTGTCAGATTACAATATAGGATTATTAACTGATAATATAATAAAAAAAGCTATAGAACTGTGTAAAAAATATAATAAAATAATAGTAGTGGATTCACAAAAGGATTTAGACCGTTTTCAGGGGGTTACTTCAATGACACCTAATCAGCCCGACAGCGAAAAATTTGTAGGTTTTTCAATTACTAATGAAGAAACTCTCAAAAAAGCCGGCGATGAAATGCTGAAAAAAACAAATGCAGAGTCTGCACTTATCACACTCGGCGGAGACGGAATGGCCTTGTTTGAAAAAGACGGTAATTTTGTTAAAGTTCCGGTATTTAATAAAACAGATGTTTTCGATGTAACAGGTGCCGGTGATACCGTAGTGGCAGCTTTTACGCTTGCAATGGCAGCAGGTTTTGCAAAAAAAGATTCCGCAGTTATAGGAAATTTAGCCGCAAGTATTGTTATCAGGTATTTTGGCTGCGCAACTACAACGGTTTCTGTCTTAAAATCTATGCTTCAAAAAATGGATTTTGGCAGTTATACTTAATCAGGTTTTTATCTTAACTCAAGTCTATAATCACAATCTGGTTGCTAATAAATAAAAAACAGGAGATTTTATTATGATAAAAAAATTAAAACTTACGGATTATATAATTATTGCAATTGTTATTGTTTTGGTTGCAGTGGCTGCAATTTTTGTTATAAAAAAGAAAAATTTCTCAAATCTCCCCGTTGAAAAGGAAGTCAAAATACAATTTGATGTGTTTTTCAGAGGCGTTACCATAACGGATAATAAAGTTCCGTTTAAAGCAGGAGAAGATGCTTTTATAACAATAAGAAATGTACCTTATACAAAACTTAAGATAGTGGCTCTTGACGGCAGACCGAGAATGACACTTCTTCCTGCAAATAATGCACAGGGGTATTTAATTGCAGACGATGTTTCGATGCCTAATTTGTATGATTTACTTGTTAAACTTGAAGATACTGCAAAGAAAACTCCGGACGGGTATGTCGCCGGCGGAAATAAAATTAAAATGGGTATTCCTGTTGTAATAGAAGGCATGAAATATAAATATCAGGGAACTATCTCTAACGTTCAGGAAATTACGGAAAATAAATAATATTATGGACATTTTACAATCAAAAATATTTGATACCGTTAATCTGATACTTGGAGGTATTCAAAAAAAAACCGATGTTATAAGGCAAAACAGTTTTATACTTTCAAATATAGATTATATTATTTTATTTTTTATAATTGGTACGTATCTGGTTTCTACCGTTGCTTCAACCAATTTGATAGGCATTATTTCGTTTTTTGTTCCTTCTCTTGTTGTCTTAAAAGTTCTGATAACGAAAAATGAAAAAATTACACTTGAACGTTGGAATTTTTATTTATTGCTTTATCTTTTAATATGTTTAATTTCTAATTTTACTTCATCGATGTTTTCGCAAAGTCTGTACGGTTTTATGAAAACACTGATATATTTTGCATTTTATTTTGCTTTATGTCAGTTTTTAAACCGGAAAAATATAACAATTATATTATTTACGATTGCTTCAATTATAAGTGTCGAAAGTATCATAGGATTGATGCAAAATGTTGTCGGGATTGAAAATATTTCAACCTGGCAGGATACAAGCTATGTTAATCCCGAGGATGTATTGTCACGTGTATATGGAACTTTAAAACCGTATAATCCCAACCTGTTCGGTGGATTTTTGATTGCGGGTATTTCATCACTGATAGGTTTTACTGCCGTTAATATTAAAAAAGGAAAAATTAAATCGGCTATAATATATGCAATTTGTTTTCTTATAAGTTCATTTACTATATTTCTGACAGGCTGCAGAGGAGCATATCTTGCTTTATTTATAATACTTCTGGGAATAATCTTTGCCTCATTTCAAATTATATTTTTTGATTTTAAATCAGAACAAATTAAAAAATTATGGAAAATTATTATTTCCGTTTGTGCAGCCGGATCTGTTTTATTTATGTTTTTAAATCATGGCATTTTTAAAAGGTTAATGTCTATTTTTATTTTAAGAGGGGATTCTTCAACATCTTTTAGGCTGAATGTATATCAATCGGCTCTTCAAATGTTTCAGGATAACTGGATTCAGGGAGTAGGTGTCGGCAACAAAGTATTTAGAGAAATATACGGACTTTATATGATATCGGGTTTTGATGCTTTAAGCTGTTATTGTGTATTTCTTGAAATTGCTGTCGAAAGCGGTATTTTTGCGTTGATTTTTTATCTGCTGTTTATTATCTCGCTTTTAAAAGCAGCTTATATAAGATTTATAAACAGTTCTGATTATGATTATAAAATACTATTGTTCATATCATTTATTTCAATTTTAGCTGTTATGATTCACGGATTTTTTGATACAATATATTTCAGACCGCAGGTTCAATATATTTTCTGGACAATGGCGGCGATATTGACGGTTCTAATAAGAGAGAATAAAACGGCGGAATAATGAAAATACACGAATATCAGGCAAAGGAATTATTTAAACAATACAACATAGCAGTTCCGTTTTCGGTTCTTTGTGAAAGTAGTGAAAATATAGAAAATTGTATAAACATAATAAAAACTCCCTGCGTTATTAAGGCGCAGGTGCATTCAGGCGCACGCGGCAAAGCAGGCGGTGTAAAACTTGCAAAAGACTATGCTTCCGCAGTTGAAATTGCAAAAAATATTCTTGGAATGGAACTTAAATCTTCTCAGGCGGGAGTTAAAAAGGTTAATAAGATTCTGATAGAACAGGCCGTAGATATTGATAAGGAAATATATTTAAGCCTTACATTTGACAGAACAAATGAGTGTATTGACTTAATTGCATCACCTGAAGGCGGTATGGATATTGAAGAAATTGCAAAAACAAATCCGGAAAAAATTTATACAGAATGTATAAAAGAAGATTTTAATCCTCAAAAAACGATTGAAAAATTAGGGTTTGGTGAAAATATCACTTCTCAAATATGTGCAATTGTTAATTCTTTGTACAAACTTGCAATAGAAAAAGATGCTTCTCTTGTTGAAATTAACCCTCTTGTTATAACAAAGCAGGGAAGAGTTATTGCAATAGATGCTAAAATTAATTTTGATGATAATGCTCTTTTCCGCCATGAAGATATATTAGCATTAAAAGATGAAACGGAAGAAAATCCGCTGGAGCTTGAAGCTCAGAAAGACGGGTTAAATTATATTAAACTTGACGGAACTATAGGCTGCATGGTAAATGGAGCTGGACTTGCAATGGCAACAATGGATATAATTAAACTTGCAGGCAAAGATGCAGCTAATTTTCTTGATGTTGGCGGCGGCGCAAGCAGCGAAAAAATAGAAAAAGCATTTAAGCTTTTAATCTCTGACAAAAATTTAGAGGCTGTTTTTATAAATATTTTCGGCGGTATATTAAGATGTGACTTTTTAGCAGAAGGTGTTAAAAACGCAATACAGACTTTAAATGTTACATGTCCCGTTATAGTAAGAATGGAGGGCACAAATAAAGAAAAAGGTGCAGAAATTCTTAATAATTCCGGACTTAAATTTACGGTTGTAAAAGATTTGAATGAAGCAATAGAGGTAATTAAAAAAATATAATGTCTATATTTATAAATAAAAATACAAAATTAATAGTTCAGGGAATTACCGGAAAAGAAGGTTCTTTTCATGCTCAAAGCTGTCAGGAATACGGAACAAAACTTTTAGGCGGAGTAACTCCAAAAAAAGGCGGCATGCAGATATTGGGTGTTCCTGTATTTAATACGGTAAAAGAAGCGGCAGAGGAAACATCGGCAGATACAAGTATGATATTTGTTCCCGCAAGATTTGCGGCAAATGCAATAATAGAAGCGGCGGAAGCGGGTATAAAACTAATTGTATGTATTACCGAGGGGATTCCCGTATATGACATGCTTAATGCAAAAAAGGCTGTAAAATTAAACGGCGCAAGACTTATCGGGCCTAACTGCCCCGGACTTATTACCCCCGGAGAAGCTAAAGTCGGTATTATGCCATCTTCTATTCATAAAAAAGGTTGTGTGGGCATTGTATCAAGAAGCGGAACTTTGACTTATGAAGCAGTTCATCAGTTAACACAGCTCGGCATAGGGCAGTCTACCTGTATAGGAATAGGAGGCGACCCTGTAATAGGCACCGGTTTTATTGATGTGTTAAAAGCGTTTCAGGAGGATGAACAGACGCAGGCAATATGTATGATTGGTGAAATCGGAGGAAGTGCTGAAGAAGATGCCGCTGAATTTATAAAGCAATATGTAACAAAGCCGGTTGTAAGTTTTATTGCAGGTTTATCCGCACCCGAAGGCAAAAGAATGGGACATGCCGGTGCAATAATTTCAGGCGGAAAAGG